>NZ_JBIXJQ010000004.1:0-437292 GCF_052871255.1 Streptomyces sp. LARHCF249 | reverse complement strand
CGGGGGGTGCATCAGGCCGCGGGGGGCCCCCCCCCGCCCCCCCCGCGGGGGGGGGGGGGGGGGGCCGCCGCCCCCCCCCCCCCCCCACGGGACGCCCCCGCCGGAGGTCCGACTGCTCTGCCGGACATGACGCTCTTTCAGGCGAGTGAGTGCATCGCAGGTCGCCATGCCCGTCGGTTCCCACGGGAACAACAGCTGCGGCCAGGCGCACCTACCCAGCCCAACTTCCTACTTCCTGCCCGAAATCGGGCAGGATTACTCTTGTAGGCTCTGCTGAATGACGCACACCACGGGAACGGTCGAGCGCATATGGCGGTATCCGATCAAGTCGACGGGAGGCGAACAGCTGGAGCAGGCGGACGTCGACTCCCGCGGTCTTGTCGGCGACCGCCTGTTTGCGGTGCGCGACGGCAAGGGCAAGTTCGGCTCGGGGAAGAACACCCGACGATTCCGCCGGATGCCCGGCCTGCTGCAGCTGCGCTCCCGCTACCTGGGCGGGACGGAGCAGCCCGAACTGCTGGATCCGCACGGCGCGCCCGTTGCGGATCCAACTGGCTACCTGCGCCGGTACCTTGGCCTTCATGACGTCGAAGTAGCCCGCGAGCAGGCGATCTCCCACTTCGACCAGCTTCCTCTGAGCATCCTGACCACAGCCACTCTGGACTGGGTACGTGCGGCCGTTCCCGGGGTTCCGGTCGATGAGCGGCGCTTCAGGCCGAATCTCCTGGTGCGGACCCCACCGGGTACCCGTCCGTTCGTCGAGGACGAGTGGTTCGGACGCAAGGCGTGGATCGGGGGTGCCCTTTGTGTGGAGTTCGTGCGCTCCAGCGAGCGGTGTGTCATGACCAATGAGGCCCAGCAGGATCTGCCTCATTCCCCGCTGGTGCTGCGAGTCATTGCGAAGGCTCATCACGCCCGGCTGGATGCCCTGGCCACAGTGGTGACGCCCGGCCCGGTGAGTTACGGGGACGCTGTCACTCTCATCTGACGAGGGTCCGCAGAAGCGGGAACGACGCTCGCGACCTCCACTCACCGGGATGCCATCGGGTCCCCGCGCCGCCGTGCGCGGCGTCGCCCGCCTGCCCAGTCTCGCCCTTGCGGGAAAGGGCGAGGGTCGGACACCGCACTGCCGCGCATTCTCGCGCGGCAGGAAACTGTCGGCTCGATGTCAGTGCACCGGCGGATAATAGGGCGGCGTGTGTCGAACGAACCAGCGGCAACGCTTGTGTGAGTAATTGTGCCAGTAGTTCTCGTTGTAGGCACTTACATAGCCGGACCGCTGACCCTCTGCGTACTCAGTGCCATAGGGGAAGAACGGTAGATTCTTCGGACGGCACAGCTTTCCGTCCCTCTCACCGGCCTGCGCGCCCGCGAAATGGCCGTCACAGTAACCACGCGTCCACTCCTCAGTACCGTTCGGGGTGTTCGGAGTGCCGCCGTTCGGTGGTCGGCCGCAGCCGAAATAGGTGGTCGGCAGCATCGACGGCATGCCGCTCTTCGGGGTCTGCGTCGTGCTGAGCGAGGTCGCATTCCCAGCGGCGGCCGCAGCGCTCTGCTGCTGCGCTGGGGCGGCGAATGCCGGGTGGGAGAGGAGGACCCCTCCAGTGACCAAGGTTGCCGAGGCTGCGAGCGCCACGAATCGTCGGCTCCGGGAGACTTTGTCCATGGAAAATCCTTTTCTCGTGAAGTGCGCCGACCCTCGGTCAGAGGCTTTCCGAAACGTCGGGCTCCGGCGAGGATTCGGCATGAGCGTCACGGTGGTCAGCTCGGATATTCAGCGTGTTGTCGGGGATCTGACCTTCATATGGGTGGCTTTCGCGCCCTTTCACCACTTCTTCTTCGCGTGCCGATATTCGACCGCGGGCCGCGGAGTCCGGGAGCCGCCATTGCGGTCGCCGGGAGGGGCGATGCCGCCCGCCGGGGCTGGGGACGACGGCCGGAATGTTGCGAGGGTTGGAAGGCTTCACGTCAGATTTCCCTTCGTGTTGCGGTTCGGTCCCGCATTTCCGGACGTGTGGTCGTGTTCCAAGTAGAGGCCAAGGAGAGGCGGGCGTCATGTAACCGAAATTCGTGTCTTGACGCCATGGGTTGATCTTGCTAAACGTTGCCTCCTTTCTGGCCGGGCCGCGGGCGGCAGGGGCGTGCAGCGCCGCAGGGCGGAGGGGGCGGGCTGGCGCTCGACGGCGTGCGGCAACGTTCTTCGTCAGGCAAGGGCGTACACCGCATCAGGGAGACAAGGGCCATGATGCCTGCGGCGAAGACCGTCCTCACCCGACACCAAGCCGCAACGACGGCTGGGCCACCTACCCCGCGACGCCGACAGCCATGACGACAGCACGGTGCCGACCGGCGCCGGGCTGTCCTCGTCCGCGGCGCTCGAGGTCGTCACGGCGCTCTCCGGGGAAGTCACCCCTGCCCTGAATCGCATGCGGATTTTGGGGGCAGTGGCAAAGAGCGGAACGGAAACGCAAGAAGAGCCAACGATCGGAGCAAGGAGGCCAGCATGGCGAAGCTCAGTCCCATCGACGTACAGAAGGCCCTCAAGGGCGCCGAATACCCCGCCAGCGCCAAGGACCTCGCCTCTCTGGCGAAGAGCAACGGAGCCGACGACAGCGTTGTCGAAAAGCTCCAGGGCTCCGGCACCAAGCGGTACGACGGTCCCGACGACGTGCAGAAAGCGGTCTTCGGAAGCGGCGCTTGACTACGCCCGCAGGAGGCGGCGCCGCGTCGGCAAGCGGCGCCGCCCGAACAACGCCTCACGAGGAAGGGCGCGAAACGAGCCACGCCGTCCGTGGGCCGGCGCGTGGTCACCTGGGCAAGCGGCCGGGTGACCTCACCGACACGCAGTCCGTTCCTCCACAGTTCAGTCGGCTCCCTCGGGCCGCTCGCCCTAGGGACCCCGTCCGCGAGCGGTACGCGGACACTGGGGCGCCACTGCCCCCCCTGCTCACACGGCCGCGCAGCCGAGATCTCGGTGTCCCGACCGCCGCCTCAGTAGTTTTTGCCGCGAGCCACCACCCGGAGCGTCTTCATCGACGGGTCCGCCGCATCCGGGATCAGCATGCCGTGCTCGACACCGCTGCGCAGATAGTCCACCACCTCGGCGCTGATGACCTCTCCGGGGGCCACCACGGGCACCCCCGGCGGATACGGA
Organism: Streptomyces sp. LARHCF249; assembly: GCF_052871255.1. Classification (NCBI taxonomy): domain Bacteria; kingdom Bacillati; phylum Actinomycetota; class Actinomycetes; order Kitasatosporales; family Streptomycetaceae; genus Streptomyces; species Streptomyces sp. LARHCF249. Next base: position 434,138 of record NZ_JBIXJQ010000004.1, on the reverse strand, counting down.
CTGACCATCTCCGCGGCGATCCGCCCCACGGCGGCCCGGGCCGGCACGTGCTCTGCCTCAGCGAAGAACGCCTCGCGCGGCAGGCACGCCTGCTCGAGCTCCAGCGCCGACGGCTCCGGCAGGTGCACCGCGGGCTGCCGTTCGATCGAATCGGCGCGGTCCACCAGCGTGCGCAAGGCGCCGACCAGGACCTTCTCGGTCTCGTCGTCATCGGCATGGGTGATCGACGCACTGATCCGGCAGGAGTCGGAACCACCCACGTCCACGTGGCACTCGGCCCGCAGCCACTCCGCCGCCTGCATGCCGCTGATCCCGAGGTCACGGACATCGGCCACGATCTTGAGCGGGTCCAGCTCGGCCGCGAGACCCGCCTCGATCACCTCGCGGTCCATCAGCCTCAGCCCGGGCAGAGCGGCGACGGTCGCCCGGATCCGTGACGCCCGCCCCAGGGCACGCTCCAGCAGGTCCCGGCCGTGCTCCACCATCTGGCGCCGCCAGCCGTCGAGCGTGGCGTACACCAGCGGGGAGGCACTGGTCGTCCCCAGCAGGTCCTCCCGCTGCTTGAGCACGTCCGGCGAGACCCGGTCGTACTGGAGGTGGAAGACCGAACTCTGCTCGACGGCTCCGCCCATCTTGTGCACGCTGGTGACGACCAGGTCCGCGTCCGCGTCGATGCCCCAGGCCGGCAGACCGGGATGGAAGGGCAGGTGGGCGCCCCATGCCTCGTCGACGATCAGCGGTACGTCGAAGGCGTGGCAGACGTCCGCCACGCCCTTGATATCGGCGCACGTGCCCCAATCGGTGGGCGTGATCAGCAGCATCCCCTTGGCGTCAGGATGTTCCTGGAGCCGTCGGCGTACGTCGTCCGGCTCCGGCGGGTGTGCCAGGTGCCGTTCGGAGTCGAACTTCGGGTGCACCCAGATCGGCTCGACGCCGTTCACCACCACCGCCGCGATGACGGACTTGTGGGCGTTCCGTGACAGCAGCAGCTTTTCGCCGGGCCCGGCGACCGCCAGCATCGCGGACTTCACCGAAAGCGAGCTCCCACAGGTTGAGAAGAACGCCTTCTCCGCGCCCACCGCATCGGCCATCAAGTCCTGGGCCTGGCTCAACACGCCCTGCGACTGCCGCCGGTCGTCCAGCCCGTTGAGTGCCAGCACATCCGCCCGGAACACGTCGAGCCCCACAATGTCGGCAACTCTGGGGTCCACCCCGCGCCCCTGCTTGTGACCCGGCGGACCGTACGCGATGTCGCCTCGGCGTCGGAATTCCTGCAGCGCCTCGAGTACCGGTGCGCGAGAGTGGTCCATGACAACTCCAACTGGGGGTACGTACGTCGTCCGGGCGGCCGCCGCCCCATGGCGGCATGGCATGGACCGCGTCTGCCCGGGTCACCGTCGCCAATGCGCTCGGCACTCGTCGATCACAGCGAGGAGCTCGTCAGTGCCTGGGGCGTCGCTTCCCCGGGGGAAAAGGCGCGCTCAGGAGGAGTGCGCGCTGCTCTCCAGGAGGTCCTTGAGCTGCGCGTGATGGAGTTCGGCCACAGGAGCGAGGAGGTCCGGGTGGCGCAGCAGCGCGGCTGCTTGCCAGTCGTTCTCGTTCGGATGACTCAGGCGCCGGAAATCGATCGGCTCGCCCGTCCCCCGTGTCGTCCCGGCGAGAGTGGTGAGCGCCGCGGTGACCAGGGCCGGCGTGCCGAGCAGGCAGGCGGCCCAGCTCGCGACGACCTCGTCCACCCAGGTGCGCCACGCGTGCAGCTCTGGATCCCACGCGTCGCCCTCGTTCTCCGCGCCCGTGACCCAGTCGAGCCGTGCGGAGCCACCCGGCCCCGTCAGGTTCATCAGCTGGGCGTCCAGCTCCGTGGGGTACCGCAGCCACGCGGCGACGGTGACGGCCTGGCGCGCTTGGGCCTCGGCGAGGCCGCGCTGCAAGGCGCCTCGGCCGGAGGGATAGGCGCTGGTGAGCCACTGGGCCGTCGCCGCTATGAGCGAGGAGAGCGAGGAGTCTGCCGACACGGGTGGCCAATTCGGAGTAAGGGGGAGGGCGAAGGAAGAAAAAGGGATCGTATCGCCTCGCGGGCATTCGGGGAATGGCGCAGGTCACGGGCCCTTCGGCGCAAGTGCGGCCGACACGCTGAGTGGAGCGGAACCACGCTCTGTGCGCGTCGCGCGATTCACTGGGGGGCCAGCAACCTCACAGAGAAAGGCGCTCCCCATGGGACACGGCGGTGACGTGATCGCGGAACTGATGACCGACCACCAGGAGGTCGAGGAACTTTTCGCAAACATCGAGGAAATGCCCTCCGGTGACGCCCGCAGAAAGATGTACGCCGACCAGGTCACCATGGAACTCGTCCGGCATTCGGTAGCCGAAGAGGCGTACCTGTATCCCGCCGTACGCGAGCACGTTCCGAACGGCGACAGCATGGCCGACAAGGAACTGGAAGATCACGCCGCAGCGGAACGCATCATGAAGGAACTCGAGGGATGCGACGCTGATCATCCCCGGTTCGACGAGCTCGTCATGAAGCTGATGACGGAGATCCGCAGCCACGTGAACGACGAGGAGAACAACCTGTTTCCCCGCCTGCGGCAAGCGTGTTCCACGGAAATGCTGGAGAAGCTCGGCGACAAGGTGCGCCAGGCCAAGAAGATGGCGCCCACGCGTCCGCACCCGTCCGCCCCGGACAAGCCGCCTGCCAACAAGCTGCTGGCCCCGGGGGTCGGGCTCGTCGACCGCCTGCGTGACGCGATGAGCGGACGAGGCAAAGAACCCTCCTGAGAGGGCCGGCACCTCCCCCTTCGCCAGGCCGGCGGTACCTGCGGGACAGGCGCCGCCGGCCTGGCGCTCACGGCTGTTTCGCCTGCCCTTTCGGGGGCAGCCGCCCCAAGGGGTCATCGAGACAGAAGGACACCGAGATGACCAAGCACACACCGGACGCCGCGCGGCAGAACGCGTACGAGCGCGCCCGGAGCAGCGAGGAACCGGGAGCCCACTCCGGTTCGGAGAGCCAGGCGCGGGAGCGCACCGTTCCCGGCACGGCAAGCGCCCGAGAGGGTTACCACCAGGCCGGCACCGGTAGCGGGGAGCCCCTGGCCGGTGTCGAGGTGGCATCCGAGGAGGAATCCGAGAACCCCTCGGAAACCGACTCCGGCTCCGGGAGCCGGTGAGAGGGGACGGGGCCGTGGCAGTCACACGCGCACAGGTCCGCGCCCTTCTCGATCAATCCGGCGAGAACCACTCTCTCGTGCTGTTGGAGGGTCGTACGGAGGTCGTCCCCTCGGACCGGCTGGCATCGGAGCCGTACTCCGGGGCCGTCGAAATCGCCTCCGGCCGTGATCTGGCCGCTACGTTGCCGACCGGCACACCGACCGAGCAGGACATCGACGCCTTGGCGTCGCGGCTGGACACCGCGATCACGCACCTCGGCGCATGATCACCGCATCCCTCGGCCTCGGCCCTGACAGCCATGGCAAAGGAGCGCCTGATGAGTGAGAACCAGATGGCGGACGACGCCTATCAGCCCACGGGCACCAATGAGGAGCAGGAGGACGCGGCGCCCCTGGACCTCCAGAACGCCGTGGACGAGCGTACCTACGACGACATGTTGGACGAGGGCTACTCCCCTCCCGAGAAGCCGTTGGGCGTCACCAAATACGGCACGACGGCGGAGGAGCAGAAGGCCGGCGAGACCCTGGACGAAAGGCTGTCCCAGGAGGTCCCGGACGTGGCGGAGCCCGAAGGGGACGGTCTGGGGGACCTGCCCGGCGGGCAGGGAGAACTGATCGACACCGAGGTGGGTACCGACCGCGCCGGGCGGCTGAGGGCGCCGGACGAGGGCGCCCGTACCGACACCACCAAGGAACTGATCGCCCGGGACGAAGGCGTCGACGGCGGCGCGGCGAGCGCCGAGGAAGCGGCCATGCACGTCGTCGAGGGCGAGGAACCGGACTCGACCCTCTGACCGGCGGCCGCGCCGGCCGTCGGCGCCTGACCGCCCCAGGACCGCCCTGACCGGCGTTTCTCCACACCTGTGACCGCCGCGGACTCCCCCGCCGACCGCGTGGGCGGTCTGGGCCAGGGCGCCGACGACCCCGGGTTCCGGCGTCGAGCTCGATCCGGTACGGGGAAGCGCCGCACGCGACGGGCGCCCGCTCGGGCCTCTGTGTCAAGTCGCCGTCACCGTCGGCCGGTTGCGCCGCAAGCTCGGCAGCCAACCGGTCATCACCACAAGCGGGAGGTCTGAACGGGCTCCGCCGTCTCCTGGCCCGGTCTCTGCCACCAGCCGGGTCAGCGCCGGGCCGCCCGGCCGCCGCACCCGGCTGCCGGCGCTCTGGCCAGCAGGGGAACGATCGTCATTTAAGATTCAAGGCGGCTGCGGAGCTGCGGACCGTCACAGGGCGCGGCGACTGCGGAACGGAGAACGGCCCGGGCCAGGCCTTGGTCCGGACGGGGGACCACATGACGCTGATCATGAAGATCCCGCGGAGTCGCGTGACCGCCGGCGTGCGTCTCAGGGGTGTGGCGCGCCGAGCACCCCCGGCCACGAACGGAAGAACCCCCGGGGAGAAGTGAGGTATGCCAGTGATCTGCGTCGGAGGCATGATCGGAATCGGCAAGACGAGTGTCGCCGAACTGCTCGCCAAGGAGCTGGGCAGCGAAGTCTTCTACGAGAGCGTGGAAGACAATCCGATCCTTCCGCTCTTCTACACGGCGAGCCCCGAGGAGATCCAGGCGAGGCGCTACCCCTTCCTGCTCCAGCTCTACTTCCTGCAGACACGGTTCGCCTCGATCAAGGAGGCGTACAAGCAGGGCGACAACGTCCTCGACCGGTCCATCTACGAAGACTGGTACTTCGCCAAGGTCAATCACGACCTGGGCCGGATCAGCTCCCTCGAGATGCGGGTGTACGAGGGACTGCTCGACGAGATGATGCGCGAAATCGACGGCCTGCCGTACCGCAAGGCACCCGATCTCATGGTCTACCTCAAGGCGGACTTCGATACGGTGCTGCACCGTATCGGCCTGAGGGGCCGTGACTTCGAACAGGACGAGAGCCTCGTCGAGTACTACCGGACGCTGTGGTCCGGCTACGACGACTGGGTGCACAAGCACTACTCGGCCAGCGAGGTCCTCGTCGTCGACATGAACCACACCGATGTGGTGAACAACCCCGAGGACGCGGCCCGCGTGGCGCAGGAGGTCAAGGACGCCCTGGTCGCGGTCAGGCACCGGGCCTGACGCTGTAGGGCTGGAGGAGCTGGTCGACGGGTGCGTAGTCGTCGGTGAGCGGTTGTGCATCGCCGACCCAGGAGGCGAGGGCTTCGCCGGTGGCGATTTTCCAGCTGGTTTGCCTGGCGTCCAGCCCTTCCTGGGTCGCGCAGAGGTCGACCGGTCGGTTGGAGGCGATCACCACCAGATTGCCGCCCGCGGAGGTGGCGGTCGGGTCGAGGCCGATGTCGGCGGGTTTGCCGAGGAGGGCGACGTGCTCGAACGTCTCGGCGAGGGTGGCTACTTCGGCACGTGCGAAGGCCATACCACCGTGATCGATGAGGTTGGCAACGTACAGGCCGTCTTCGTTGAGCACCCGCCGTACGTCGGTCATCGCTTCCACCGTAGTGAGGTGCCACGGCACGCTGACGCCTCCGAAGGCGTCGCCGACAACGAGGTCACGACTGCCGGCGTCCAGTCGCCGCAGGCCGAGCCTGCCGTCCTCGACGCGTACGTCGATACCGTCGTGTGCCCTCAGACCCAGTTGGTCGCGGTCGATGCGCACGACCCCGCCATCGATCTCGGACACCAGGCTGCGCGTCCCGGGCCGCGTGGCCGCGAGGTAACGGGGAAAGGTGAGCCCGCCGCCGCCCAAGTGGTGGGCATCCAGTGCCTCGGCTTTGGGAAAGGCGGCATCGACCACCGACGCAATGGCGCGCACATACTCGAACTGGAGGACGGTCGGGTCGTGGATGTCGACGTAGGAGTGCCGTACGCCGTCCAGGACGAGTGTGCGGCCGCTGCCCCGGTCTGGGTCTGCGACGACCCGTGCGCAGTGGTATCTGGTCTCCGTGTCGCAGCCGCCGGGCGCGACCATGGTGGCGAGGCCGCCGGCCACGACCACGAGTGTGAGGGCAGGGGCGCTGCTCCACCCGCGCGTTCGCCACTCAACCAGTGCCGAGCCGACCACCAGCAGTGTGCCGAGGCCGATCAGGATGCCGCTGACCGGCAGCCGGGAGACGAGGACGAAGCCGGTGAGGACCGTACCGACGATGGCGCCGACGGTGCCGACGCCGGACAGCCGGCCGACAACCGTTCCGGTCTCGGCGAGGCTGGTGAGACGTAACTTGGTCACGATCGGCGTCACCGCAGAGAGCAGTGCGCCCGGCACGAGGATGGTCAGCGCGGCGATCAACAGGAGCAGCGCTGGTGCCCATTCCGCTGTGGTGCGCAGCACGGCAGGGGTGAGCGCCACGACCGCTCCCGACACCCCGAGCGAGGGGCCGATGAGCCGGAGCGGATTGACCTGGTCGGCGATGCGTCCGCCCAGCCAGGAGCCGAAGGCGATCGCGGTGAGGGCGATGCCGATCACCATGGTGCTGGTCTCGAGGGTGAGGCCGAGGTAGGGAGCCAGCAGCCGCAGAGCGACGATCTCCACTACCAGGACCGCAGCCGACGACCCGAACACGAGGACGGCCGCGGCACGGGGCCCGAGGCCGTAGTCGGGAGGCGTGCCCTCGGCGACAGGCGAGGAGGACGATCCGGTCACGGGCGCCATCTTTGCATGCGACTCATCGGCACATTGCGAGAATTCCCATTCCACTGCTCACAGTGGGCGTGGCGGGCTCACACGCTGAGCGGCACCGGGTGGATCTCGGACGCAGGATGTCCCGCCCGCTCGTGAATGCGCTGCACCGCCTCTGCCGAGGGGGCCTCGGACAGGCAGTACACCGTTCCGGACGCAGGGTCCGCCCAGGCGCGCTCGAAGTGCACTCCCTCTTCCTTCTCGATAGCCAGGTCCGCACGATGAGCGGCCGAGAGCTGTTCGGCCGTGATGCCGGTCATTCCGGTGTGGACGTCCATGTACTTCGTCATAGCCACACATCTCCTGTGCTCGCTTGTCTCCCACCATCGTCCCTCCGACGGGGCGGACCGGCGACCCCGCGCCTGCCGGCCGCAGCCCGCCGCGGCGTGCCCCATCCGATGACGGATGTCTTACGTCCGGGCGTGGAGCGGGCGGTTCGGCCGTGGGGTTCCGTAGCGTCCGCGTCATGCGAGTACTCGTCACCGGAGGCGCGGGGTTCATCGGCGCGCACATCGTCACGACACTGACCGAGGGCGGCCACGAGCCCGTCGTCCTGGACGCGCTGCTGCCCGCCGCTCACCCCGTGCCACCGGCCCTGCCGGACGCCGCGATGGTCCGGGGGGACGTCCGGGACGCGGAGACCGTGCGGTCCGCGCTCCGTGGGGTGGACGCGGTGTGCCATCAGGCAGCGATGGTCGGGCTGGGGAAGGACTTCGCGGACGCACCCGCGTACGTGGACTGCAACGACCTCGGGACAGCCGTGCTGCTGGCCGGTATGGCAGAAGCCGGGGTGTCTCGGCTGGTGCTGGCGGGCTCCATGGTCGTCTACGGGGAGGGGCGGTACGAGTGCCCGCGGGACGGGGTCGTACGGCCCGGGCCGCGCGAGGTCGCGGACCTGGAGGCGGGGCTGTTCGAACCGCGCTGCCCGGTGTGCGGGGCGGAGCTGGTCCCGGGCCTGGTGGACGAGGACGCTCCGGCCGATCCGCGCAACGTGTACGCGACCACCAAGCTGGCGCAGGAGCACCTGGCCGCCGCCTGGGCACGGTCCACGGGCGGGCGGGCGGTGTCGCTGCGCTATCACAACGTGTACGGGCCGGGGATGCCGAGGGACACCCCGTACGCCGGGGTGGCGTCGTTCTTCCGGTCGGCGCTGGCCCGGGGGGAGGCGCCGCGGGTGTTCGAGGACGGGGCCCAGCGGCGGGACTTCGTGCACGTGCGGGACGTGGCCGCGGCCAACGCGGTGGCGCTGGAGGCGGTGGGCGGCCTCGCGGCAGGCTCGTTCACCGCCTACAACACGGGCAGTGGCGAGCCGCACACGATCGGCGAGATGGCCTCGGCGCTCGCGGCCGCCCACGGTGGACCCGGTCCGGTGGTCACGGGTGAGTTCCGGCTCGGTGACGTCCGGCACGTCACGGCCGATTCTGCGCGCCTGCGGGGCGAGCTGGGGTGGCTGCCCCGGGTGGGCTTCGCCGAAGGGATGGCGCAGTTCGCACGGGCGGAACTGCGCGCCTCGCCCGGTGTCCCGCAGCGCGCGTAGCGGTCGAAGGGTGCACGTCCTGTTCCCGTCAGCCGGCCGGGGCGGGCAGGGGCAGGGTCACCTCGAAGCGACAGCCGCCCGGCACGTTGCGTACGTCGGCGCGGCCGTCGTGCGCTTCGACGATGCCCCGCACGATGGCGAGGCCGAGGCCGGCGCCGGCGGGCGGGGTCCGGGCGGGGGTGCCGCGCCAGCCGGTGTCGAAGACGCGCGGCAGGTCCTCGTCGGGGATGCCTCCGCAGCCGTCTGTCACCGAGAGGACCACGGCGTCGGCACGGCGTTCGGCGGCGATGGCGACCGTTCCGTCGGCGGGGGTGTGGCGGATGGCGTTGACCAGGAGGTTCGCCAGGACCCTGGTCATCTCCTTGCCGTCGACGTCCACGGGCACCGGCTCGATGTCGGCGCCCACGAGCCGTACGCCGTGTGCGTGGGCGAGCGGGTCGGCACCGGAGAGCGCGTCGCCCACCAGGTCGTAGACCGACATCCTGGTGGGGGTGAGGGTCAGGGCCCCGGCGTGGATCCGGGAGAGTTCGAACAGATCGCCGACCATGGAGTTGAGGCGTTCGACCTCGGCGCCGATCTGCCGGTGGTAGCGGGCCGGGTCCGCGGCCACACCGTCCTCCAGCGCCTCCGACATGGCCCGCAGTCCTGCCAGCGGGGTTCGCAGGTCGTGCGAGATCCAGGCGACCAGCTCGCGGCGTGAGGTCTCCAGTGCCCGTTCCCGCTCGCGTGAGGCGGCGAGTTTGGCGCTGGTGGCGGCCAGTTCCCGGGAGAGGACGGCGAGTTCCGCGGTGGCCTGCACGGGCGGAGCGGCGAAACTGCCGTCGTCCCCGAAGTGGCGTGCGGCGCGGGCGAGATCGTGGCTGCGGGCAACGACCCATCGCCCCAGGAACAGGGCGGTCGCCAGGGAGACCACGGCGGCCATCGCGACCACCAGCGTGACGACGGTGAGGTCGTGCGCGGAGAGGAACATCGCCCGCGCGACGGCGAGGGTGCCCGCGAGCATCGCCGTGACCGTGACGGCAGCCACCACGGTGAGGGAGACGGCGACCGAACGGTGGCGCAGCAGGCGCAGGACAACTGCGCCGAGGGCTCCCGCGCAGGCGGCTCCGCCGAGGGCGAAGGCGGCGATGAGCAGCAAGTCCTTCACAGCGCCTCCCCGGACGTGGACGGGATGGCGAAGCGGTATCCGACGCCCCACACCGTCTGGATGAACCGCGGCCGGGCGGGGTCGTCCTCGATCTTGGCGCGCAGTCGGCGGACGTGGACGGTGACGGTGGAGAGGTCACCGAAGTCCCAGCCCCACACCTCTCGCATCAGGTCTTCGCGGCTGTGCGCCCGGCCGGGGTGCCGCAGGAAGTGGGCGAGAAGGTCGAATTCCCGCAGTGTGAGCGCGAGTTGCAGACCGTTCTTCGCGGCGCGGCGGGTGCCGGGGTCCAGGGCCAGTCCTCCCCCGCGCAGCGTGGGCTCCGGTGACGTGGTGGCCGGAACGCTCCGGCCGCGGCTGCGGCGCAGGACGGACTCCACCCGCAGGACGAGTTCACGCGGGCTGAAGGGCTTGGTGACGTAGTCGTCCGCGCCCAGCTCCAGCCCGGCGATGCGGTCTTCCTCGTCTCCGCGTGCGGTGAGCATGACCACCGGCACCGGGCCGGTCGCACGAAGTCGGCGGCACACTTCAAGTCCGTCCAGTCCCGGCAGCATGAGGTCGAGGACGACGAGGTCCGGCCAGGCCCGTCCGGCGCTCGCAAGGGCCGCGGCGCCGTCCGCGGCGTGTTCCACGCTGAAGCCGGCGCGTGCCAGATAGCCGGTCACCACCTCGGCCACCGTTGGATCGTCGTCTACGACGAGGACTCTGCCCTGCGTGTTCCCCATGCTCATGCGGCCAAGGGTCTCACCGTCCGCGCCGGCCACGGTCCCCGCTCGGGCCGCGCTGAGGGTGACGTCCGCGTTTCGTAAGGAGTCGGTGGCCCCGCTGTCCGTCTGACATCCATACGGTGAAATCCGTGACCGTAGACGTCGTACTTCCCTGTCTCAACGAGGCCGGGGCTCTGCCCTGGGTCCTCGCCCGCATCCCCGCCGGCTGGCGGGCCCTCGTGGTCGACAACGGCTCCACCGACGGATCCGCCGACATCGCCCGCGACCTCGGCGCCACCGTGGTCCACGAGCCCCGACGCGGCTTCGGCGCCGCCTGCCACGCGGGACTGACGGCCGCGGAGGCCGAGGTCGTGTGCTTCTGCGACTGCGACGCCTCGCTCGACCCCGGACTGCTGACCGGCTTCGTACGCACCCTCGAGGCCGGTGGGGCCGACCTCGTCCTCGGACGGCGCCGGCCCCAGGGCCGCGGAGCCTGGCCCCTCCACGCCCGGGCCGGGAACCTGGCCCTGTCCCGGATGCTGCGCCGGCGCACCGGCCTGCGGCTGCACGACCTGGGCCCGATGCGGGCGGCGCGCCGCGAGGCGCTCCTCGGGCTCGACCTCACCGACCGGCGCAGCGGTTACCCGCTCCAGATGGTGGTCCGCGCCGCCGATGCCGGGTGGCGGATCCGGGAGGTGGACGTGCCCTACCTGCCCCGGGCCGGCAAGTCCAAGGTCACGGGCACCTGGCGCGGCACGTACCAGGCGGTGCACGACATGAGCCGGGTGCTCGCCGAACCGGTGGCCACCGGAGCCGTATCGGGGGGACGCAAGTGACCACCCTTCTGGTGATCGCGAAGGAACCCGTGCCGGGGCGGGTGAAGACGCGGCTCACGCCCCCCTTCACCCCGGACGAGGCGGCCCGGCTGGCGGAAGCCGCCCTCGCCGACACCCTGGAGGCGGTCGCCGCCGCCCCGGCCGAGCGGCGGGTCCTCGTCCTGGACGGCCGTCCCGGGCCGTGGCTGCCGCCAGGGTTCGAGGTCGTCCCGCAGTGCGCCGGAGGCCTGGACGAGCGGCTCGCCGCCGCGTTCGCCGCCTGCGCCGGGCCGACGCTGCTGATCGGCATGGACACGCCGCAGGTCACACCCGACCTGTTGGCTCCGGCGCTCGGGCCGAACGCCTGGCAGGAGCACGGCGCGTGGTTCGGGCCCGCCATCGACGGGGGCTTCTGGGCGCTCGGGCTGGCCGCACCGGACCCCGCGCTGCTGCGCGGGGTCCCGATGTCGGCGCCCGAGACGGGCGCGGTGCAGCTCGCACGGCTCGATGCCGCGGGGCTGCGGGTCGGACGACTGCCGCTGCTGCGGGACGTGGACACCGCCGAGGACGCACGGCTGGTGGCCGATGAGGTGTCGGGCGGACGCTTCGCAGCCCTGCACGCGCGGCTCACGGCGGCCACCGCCGGCTCCGGCAACGGACCGGTGCGCGCGTGAGACTCCGCGGGGCAGGAGAGGCGGTCACGGCCCAGGGCACCTTCTCCCGGCCGACCGCCTGGCGCGAGGACCCGTACGCCGATGCACTGGACAACGGGCAAGGCCCGCTGTTCCTGCGCCGCAGCGACGGCTGGCTCCTGCCGCTGGAGGTGGAACGCTGGTGCGCCGCCCCGGACGCGGCGGACGTGAGCGTGCTGGCCCGGTGCCGGGGCTCCGTGCTGGACATCGGATGCGGTCCCGGACGGCTGGTCGCCGCGCTCGCGGCACGGGGACACCGAGCGCTGGGCGTCGACGTGAGCCCGGCGGCGGTGGCCCGAGCCGAACGGCTGGGCGGCCTCGCACTGTGCCGGTCGGTCTTCGAGCGGCTGCCCGGGGAAGGACGCTGGGACACGGCACTGCTCATGGACGGCAACATCGGCATCGGCGGGGACCCCGCCGCCCTGCTGAAGCGGCTGGAGGAAGTGACCGGCTCCGCAGCGCGGCTCATCGTGGAATGCCTCGGGGTGGACGTCGACGAGCGCTGCGAGGTGCGACTCGACAACGGCCGGGGCGGGCTCGGCGCGCCCTTCGTCTGGGCCCGGCTCGGTAGGCGCGCCCTGCACCGCCACGCCCGGGCCACCGACTGGTGCCTCACGGACGAGTGGTCGGTGGCGGGGCGGGTCTTCGTGGAACTCTCGCGGCGGCCTCAGGCCCCGTCGCCGCGAGCCTGAGGCCCGGCTCCGGGTTCCGGACCGCTCCCAGGACCGGACTCGGGCTCGGCCTCCGCCTCCGGCTCCGGCTCCGGTCGCCGGCCGGGCGCCGGGCCGGGCTCCGGCCCGCTGCCACTCCCCGTTCCCCGCCGCGGCCGGGAACCGGGACCGGCTCCGCCGCCCGGCTCCTGCGGGCGGCGGCGTGCCACCACCGCCGCCAGGACGGCGGAGATCGCCACGGCCCCGAGCACCAGCAGCAGGTTCCGCCCGTAAGGAAGGGGCAGCGCGGAAGGGTTGGGCGGAGCCCCCGGCCGCAGCAGCAACGGCAGGGTGATCAGCACCAGCGAACCACCGGCGATCAAGGCGCCGCGCAGCACCCCGCGGGCCGGGACGGCGGCGATCAGGAACCCGACGGCCAGTACGAGCGGCGCGACCAGGGCGTCGTGCAGGACCAGCGCACCGAGGAGCCACACGCCCACGTCCTCGGACGCCGGCACCGCCGACAACTGCCAGGCTCCGATTCCCATCAACAGCAGGCCCAGCGCACCCAGCGCACAGCGGACCGCTCCCACCCGGCGCACGCCGGCTTGCATGCTCTTCACAGGACCTCCAGCCGCGTGACCCACTTCGTCTGCAGCACGCCGGGCCGGTTCGGCGCGATGATCCGAGCCGGGTAGCCGTGGTCCGGCGAAAGGACTTCGCCGTTCAGGGAGAGGGCCAGCAGCGTCAGGGGATCCTCCACGTACTCCCGGCCCATCTCCATCACCCTGTAGGCGCCCCGCACTTCGAGGGAGACCACACGCACCCCGGCGTCCGGCCGCCCGCCGGCCCGCGCCACCAGGTCACGCACCCGTACGCCGCTCCAGCGCGCCTCCACACTCCAGCCCTCGACGCACGCGATCGGCAGCCGCGCCTGCACCTGGGGCAGCGCCCGCAGCTGATCGAGCGTCAGCGTGAGGGGCCGGGGCCCGAGCACCTCCAGCCGCCAGTCGCGCAGGGCCGCCGCCGTCACACCCGCCGCGGCCACCGTACGGTTCACCGGCAACCCCTGCGGCCCGTCATCGGGATGCCGGGGCGCCAGCAGGTCGAGCCGCTTCAGCGGGGTGAAGGACTGTCCGACCGTCGTCAGCGTCACGACTCCGACGGCCGCCCCGACGCCCAGCAGGAGCGAGCGCCGGTCCCGGGCGTCCTCGGCCGGCAGCTCCAGCGTCCCGGCCGACCGCCGCCCCCAATGGGCCTTGATCTCCGGCGCCTTCACGGCGACGTGCAACAGGATCGAGCCCGCCACCACCCACGCCACGGCGAAGTGCACGGGTACGAAGGAGAACGGCCACGGGTACCACTCGACGATGTTGAGCAGCCCGGTGAAGACCTGGAAGACCGCCGTCGCCACCAGTACCGCCACCGAGAGCCGCTCCAGCGCGTGCCGCACCGACCGGACCGGCGGCCAGACGTACAGCCGGGGGTAGACGGCCCACAGCTTCGCCAGGAGCAGCACGATCGCAGCGAGTCCCGAGGCGATGTGCAGTCCCTGGGTGAGCCGATATCCCCAGACGGGCCGGCTCGGCAGGCCGTTGGCCAGCCAGCCCGGCGGATGCTGGAGGTAGTGGCTGATCAGCCCGGTCACGAAGCACACGGCGAAGGCGATGCCCAGCCAGCGCCCGACGGACGTCGCGGTTCGGGCGTCGTGCAGGCGCCCCGAGAACGAGGGCGGTCGCACGGGTGGAAGGACAGGGCGCCAGCGGGTTCGGGGAGTCATGTCTCCCATCACAGCGCCACCAGGCACCCTGCGGAGCCTTGGACACCTTACGAAACGCGGACGTCAGGCCAGGTGCGGCAGTTTTCCCACCCTTCCGCTGCAGGCTGTCACCATGAACAGCCCCCGCACCGCCGCCACCACCTTGCTGCTGGCGGCCTTGACCGTCACCCTCGTGCTGACCGTGCGCAAGGACGGCTACTTCGCGGACCCGGCCGGGCTGTTCTGGTGGTACGCGGCCTCGTGGGCACTGTTCGCCGCAGCCGCATGGGCCCTGCGCAAGGTTTCGGCCCGGCACGTCGCCCCGCTTGTGCTGGCCGGCGCGGTGGCTGTCGCCGCCACCGGGCTGGTCGCGGCTCCCCGCACCAGCACCGACTCGTTCCGCTACGCCTGGGACGGCCGGGTGCAGGCCGCCGGCATCTCGCCGTACGACCATCCGCCCGCCGACCCCGCGCTCGCCGGCCTGCGCGACGACTGGCTCTTCCCTCAGGGCGCCGCCGCCTGCGCGGGGCCGGACCGGGCACCGGTGACCGACGGGACGTGCACACGGATCAACCGCCCCCAGGTGCACACCCTCTACCCGCCCGTCGCCGAGGGCTACTTCCTGCTGGTCCACGCCCTCTCGTCGTCGGACGTCCGTCACAAGGCCCTCCAGACCGGTGCGGCCCTGCTGTCCGTGGCGACGGCCGGCGCGCTCCTGCGGATCCTGCGCCGCCGGGGTGATCCCCGTAACGCCGCTTACTGGGCATGGTGTCCGGCCGTGCCGATCGAGGCGGTGAACAACGCCCACGTGGACGTACTCGCCGTACTCCTCTCCGTCGCCGCCCTCGGGGTGGTCGCCCGGCACAAGGTGATGGGCGGCGCGCTGTTCGGCCTGGCCATCGCCACCAAGATGCTGCCCGGCGTCCTGCTGCCCGGTGCCCTGTCCGGTGTACGGCGTACGCGAGACGCGGTCGGCGTGCTGCTGCCCGCCGCCGCGGTCGTCGCACTGGTCTACCTGCCGTACGTCGTGGGGTCCAGTTCGTCCGTGTTCGGATATCTCGGGGGCTACGCCGAGGAGGAGGGCTACGAGGACGCCGGCGCCGGCGGACGATACGCCCTGCTCCGCCTCCTCCTCCCGGACACGTGGGCATTGCCGCTGGCCGTGGGCGTGATGGCGGGGGTGGTGGCGTACGTCCTGCGCCGGGGCGACCCCGACCGCCCTTGGAGCGGCGCCCTGCTGGTCACCGGGACCGCGTTCCTGCTCATGACCCCCGGCTACTCCTGGTACGCGCTGCTGCTGGTCGCCCTGGTCGCCCTCGACGGTCGCTGGGAATGGCTCGGCGTCGCCGTCGCTGGTGCGGTCGTCTACGTCGCAGGCCGGCCCTTCGGCGGCGCGACGGGCACGGTGGCCTATGCCCTTGCCGGAGCCGTCGTCCTGGCCGGTTGGGCCGTACGGCGCCGGCACGCGGCGGCGGGCGGTCCTTCGGCCCCGAGGCGGGGCAGCCGGCCGCCGAGCGCGACCGGCCGCCCCCGCCTTGGGTGACCCCGATCTTCCTATAGCCTGCGCAGCTTGGTGTCGAAGACGTGCCCGGCCACCTTGTCGCCGAGGGTGAGTCCGTCTTCGGCGTCCCACGGGAAGTGGACCCCGAGCCAGACGCGGCTGTAGGCATCCTCGGCGGCCGCGGCGCTGAAGCTGGTGAAGCGGCGGGTCCTGACCGGCGATTCGGGGTCGTCGGTGGTCATGTCGAAGGCGATGTTGTCGCTGCCGAAGTAGCGCTTCATCACTCCGGCCCAGGCCGCGCCGAACGTCGCGTGGCCGGACGTCCAGGCCGGGAAGCAGGGGCTGACGTTGACGCCCGCCCGGGTCTTCAGCAGCGGCTTCCACTCGGGATCCAGGCCACCCTCACGGATCGCCGACACTGGCCGCCACAGGTCGATCGGCGTCAGGAACTTCACGTCGCGCACCGCGATCCCGGCATCCGCCATGGCGATCGAGACGAGCGCGAACAGCCGCGCGTTCTCGTACGTGGTCAGGCCGCGCGCCTGGGACACCTCACGGGTCGCCTGGAGCAGCTGGCCCGGCGGCTTGTAGGTCCCGTCCAGGTCGTTGGCCCAGAACCAGGCCGCCGCCTCCTGGTCCGGAGTGCGGTTGACGACCGGGGTGCGCGGGGTGGGCTTGTCGGCGCCGGCCGACCGCACCGCTTCGACCTGTGCCTTGTAGGCATCGCTGGCCAGCAGCTTCTCGTATGTTCCGTAGAGACCCGGGGTCGCCGGCCGGAATTGCGATCCGGAGGTGAGCGCAAACGGCTTCAACTGTCCCCAGAAGGGGGTGACGGCCTGGCTCTCGCGCTCACACGACGGGTCGGGCATGTCCGGGTAGCTGGTGGGCCGCCAGGCACCCGGCTTGTCGTCCCCGACGTACACCTGGTCGTTGTCGGAGCCGTCGCCGTTGCGCGCGTCCCTCATCTGCGTGACCATGCGGCCGACGACCGTGGTGTCCAGCAGGTCGAACGAGGTGGGTTCCGTGCCGAACCGCTCGCGGAACTTCGCGTCCAGGAAGTGCGTCTGGTTCTTGCCGTAGAGCCCGAGCAGGATGTTGTACGCCGTCCGGCCGATCACCCGCTCTTCCTCGTCCGGGCCTTCGGCCCAGCCCGCGTACTTGTGGGCGTAGATGTAGGGCTCCGAGGTGATCTTGCCCTTCCACTTGAGCTGGTACGAGCTCTCCGCGTCGTAGATGGCCGCGTTCAGCATCGCTGCCGAGCGGGACATCGGCCCGGGGCCGCCGCCCTCGCGTCGGATGACCTGGAGCAGGACGTCGTTCCAGTAGTGGACGGGGTCGGCGATCGGATGGGCCGGCAGCGCTGCCTGGGCGGGCTGCGGAGCGATCGTGAGCACACCGCCCGTGGCGGCCATCACGGCCGCTGTGGCCAGCACCCGGTGCCAGATCCTCGTACGGCGTCTACCGGTTCGAGTTTTCGCGGACATGCCTCAACTCCCCGTGACCAAGCAGCTGTTTGATCACCACCGGGTCGGTGGCCGCGTGATCATTGCGCGAATCCGTGCGCCGATGGAATGCCGAGTCGGCGTTCCGTCGGCGGAATGGCTCATGCCGGGCACGTACCCGTCCGGAACCCGTTGCCGCGGCATGCGCAGGCAGCTCGAGCCGCCACGCGCCGGGAACCGACCCGGCAGAGGCGCCCGGAGTCCCTCCCGGTCACCGGCCGGTGGCCACGACTGCTTCCCTCGTCGGGGTCGCCACGCGGTTGAGTCGTGCGTCGAGGGAGTAGGCGCCCGCGCCGACGATGAGGAGGAAGAGGCTGCCGCAGAGCTGGGCCAGGTCGGTGCGGGACTCGTGGATGAAGTCCCACCAGCCGGCCTTGCCGTCGAACAGCGGGGCGCCGCCCCACAGCATCGGCGTTTTGGTGATCAGCAGGGCCCCGAGCATGTTGACGATCATGGGGAGCGCGGCGAGGCGGGTGAGCAGCCCGGCGAGGATCAGCACGCCGCAGGCGATCTCGAAGGCCCCGTCCAGGGGGGCGAAGAAACCGGGGGCAGGGATGCCGGCTTTGTCGAACCGGCCGGTGCCGAGAGCGTCGGGATAGAGGAACTTCTGGATGCCTTCGAAGAGGAAGACCGCGCCGACGTAGAGGCGGATGAGGATCACGGCGCCGGGCGCGTGCGTGTCGGTCAGCTTCGTTTGCAAGGAGTTGAGCGGAGCCATGTGCGGTGCCCCTTTTCCGCCGCCGGGGGATGGTGTGGTGGCGACATCGTCCCGTGCGGCGCCGCTGCACCGGTGGTTCTCGTGAACGCAGGGCGCGTCGCGCCGGCCAGGACGCCGAAGGAGGAGAACCCGATCGCCTCGCGCACCAGCCGTCCGGCCCACGGAGGCGGGGTGCGTGTGCTGGAGCCGCGCCAGGGCGTGCCACAGGCTGTTCGGCAAGCCCGGCGCGATCTCTTCTCTGCTGCGTTTCATGAGCCCTGTCTACGGCCCGGCAAGCGCTGGCGTGCAGCCGTGTTCGGGCTCTTCCGTCCCGGCGGTGGCATCCCGGCTTCAAGCGCCGTCCCGCCGAGAGGGCCGGTCAGGCCACAGCGGCTGGTTGACCAACGCAGCCGAGCTCGCATAGAGAGCTGGCCCTGCGAACTGCACAGCAGATGCACCGCTCTACGAGACACCGAGCTGTTCTACGGTGTGCGGCTCCTGCCCGTCCGGGTGCCGTTGGCAGCACGTACAGGCGGTTGGCGCCGTGGCCGAGATGACCTCCCGACCTCCGGGGTATCCGAGGTCGATGCGCTCGGCCTGGTCAAAGGGAAAGTCGACCTCTACAAGCCGCACGGCAGCAGCCAGTGCCGCAGGCAACTCGGACATCAAAAGCGGTTGGGTTGGGACGCCGTATCGGTAGTAGCGATCGTCGTGTTCCTCGGCCCAGGTGAACAGATATGGCGCCCGTGCCAGCTCGACGACACAGTACGTAGGACAATCATCCTCCCCGCACTGCGCGTCGAACCACTCCGGGTGACGCGTCCTGGCCCAGGCAGTCGCCTCATCCAGGGTCTGTTCATGGGCGTTTGCCGCCGAGGGCACCGGGCCGAACGCGGAGTAGAACAACCCGACTCGGCTGAACGGATCGACCGCCCACCAGTGGAACTGGAATCCCCAACGAGGATGCCCAAAGGCGCTCGATACCGTCATGAGATCAGCATATCGGCGCCATAACTCATTCTCTGCAGGTGTCGAAGGTCAAGGCGGGCGGCGGCGTCCGCGCCACTCTCGCGGTCGGGACGACGGACACCGCCCTCCACACCGCCGCGGTTGGGCCTGATCCTCACCGCGGGCGGCGGACTCGTCGGGGACCTGAAGTCAGCTCCCTCGCGTGTTGCTACAGGTCAGCGATAACGAGGCGGTAGCCGACGTCGAGTGTCTCGCGGTCGAGCAGGTCGGCATGGCGTTCGTGCCACAGGCCGGAAGACAGGTCGTCAGACAGCCGGGCCAGGCCCGGGCGGAGGACCTTCTCGCCGGTCTGGGCGAGCATCGATATGCCGGCCCGCACCTGCGGATCGAGGTACGCCTCGGGCCGACGCCAGAAAGCGGCGCCGAATCCGTCAGTACAGTCATGCGGAATCGGGACCGTCTCGATGCGGGCGCCTCCCAACAGCGCAGCTAGCCGGTCGACCGCAACGGCCCGTGTGTCGTCGAACACGGCCACCTCGGGCAGGTACTCGTCCAGCAGCCAGAACCTGCGGTATGTGGTCTGGTCCCAGGTGAAGATGACGACACGTCGGCGGGCGATCCTGAGCAGTTCGCCGATGCCGGCTTCCAGTTCGGTCCAGTGGTGCACGGTCAGGAGGGCCATCACCGCGTCGGCCGAGTCGTCGGCGAGAGGGAGCGCCTCCGCGGATGCCTGCAGGGCCCGCGCGGATCCGGCCGGACGCTGGGCGATCATCACTGAACTGGGTTCAACCGCCAGCACCGTCTGCGGTGGTTCGTAAGAGCCGGCGCCGGCCCCCACGTTGACCACCGTGGCCGCGTCGCCGAGCGCCTCGTGGATCTGAACAGCGACCCGGGGATCCGGTCGACGGGTGTCACTGTAGGTCGCACCGATGCCGTCATAAGTCGTCACGACGGAGAGTATGCATCGCACGAACGTCCACCCGCTGGCTGGCTGCCGCCCCCGCCCCTCCCCCGCCGCGTCCGCCACCTCGACGACCACACCAGCGCCGCCGACCTGGCCGCCAACACCCCCGCCACATCGCCGAACAACTCCTCACCAGCGACATCGGACCCGCCGACACCATCCCCCCGAACTCGCCCCCTACGACGGTTGCGTGGGTGACGGAAGCGACGGAGTCCGACTTCTGGACCACGCTCCTCGCCCGTCAGGGGGAGGTGGATCGTCCGTGGAGTTGATCCGGGTTCACGGGCCGCCCGGACAAGGTGGCGGCATGACAACCCACACGGCGCACCTCGACACGACAACGACAGCGACAGAACGGCCCGTCCCCCGGTGGGCTGCCGGGGCGGCCCATGCGATGCCTTTGGTCGCACTGCCCGTCTGCCTGTGGCGCCTGCCCATCGCCTTCGGCTACGGCATGGGCGGGGAGGTTCTGCCCCCCTCACCCTGGAACATTCCCTACGTCGTCGGACTCAGCGTTCTCTCCGAGGCATTCGCACTGGCCAGCTTCGGCTTGGTACGCCGCTGGGGAGAAGTTGTGCCCACTTGGGTCCCCAAACTGGGCGGCAGGCGCATACCGCCCTTCGCGGTGACCCTCCCCGCGACGATCTGCGGCCTCTTCTTCACCGCCCTGATGGTCCACTGGGCGTTCGGGGCCTTCCGCCTCGGCGGCGCTGACGGCTTCCCGTACGCCGAGGGCTGGGACGTGCTGGCGATGACGGTCAGTGGTCTGTTCACCTTGTGGGGCCCGCTGCTGCTGGCCTTGACGTTCGCGTATCACCGTCGCCGTCGCCCGCGCTGAGCTGGTACGCCCGCGTTTTCACGGATTCAGGCAGGAGGCGTCCCGGGACTGCCGATCACGGCACGTGCGGCGGCAAGCCGATCAGCCGCGAGGAAGGGGCCTTCCCCCTCCGGATGCTCTGAACGGGGAATGAGATCATGAGGGCCGAAAGCGCCGCCGTGCGGCGACGCGGGGGAAGGACAGAGCGTGGACCAGGGGCGGATGACGTACAACGTGCGGTACGGGACGTCCTTGCCGGTCGTCGTCCGACACAGAGACGGCGCGGGACGCGAAGGGGATGTCGCCATCGGGCTGCTCTGCCGCGTGCCCGACGGCCGCGGAGGCGCCGCGCACCCCTCCGCCCGTACCTTCGACGTCGTCGGTCAGGGCCAGACCGCGATCGCCCGGGTATCGACGGAGGAGACGGGCTCGCGCGTGAGCGGACGCCCCGCCGTGTACCGCGTCGACGACCCGTACGGCGCCCCGCTGGGCCGGATCACGTACCGGCGCGGACGCGCCCTGAGCGGCGCCCGCGCGCGCTGGACCGTCGAGTCGGTGACGGGACACTCCGTGCGCGGCTTCCGCGGGCGCCTGTTCTGGTGGGCGGTGTGGTGGCCCGTCGGCCTGCCCGTGAGCCTGGTGTGGCTGATCCTGTCCCTGCTCGGCGAGGGTGACGACGCCTTCGGCAAACCGCGCAGGGTGATCTGGCGCGACTCCTCACGCCGGGCGCACCTCGTCTTCCGGGGGGTCGCGGACGAGTACCGGGTCCTCGACGGAAGCTGGGACCCCCGGCTGGTGGCCGCGCTGCTCGGACTGCACCAGTCGTACGACCCGTCGGAAGGCAGCGGCGAGAACGGCTGGTACGCCAGGCCCTGAACGTGGCGTCTGACGTCCGCTCCCGTCCAACTCTGGGAGGGTTCGAGGCCGACGCCTTCCAGCACCCTGGGCGAAAGCTGGTCGAGTACCGCCTGGCAGTGCCGTAAGGTGGGGTTCACCGACGCGGGGTGGAGCAGCTCGGTAGCTCGCTGGGCTCATAACCCAGAGGTCGCAGGTTCAAATCCTGTCCCCGCTACTGCCCAGAAGGGCCCGGATCCTCACGGATCCGGGCCCTTCTGTCGTGTCCGCGCACCGGCCCGGCCCCGGGACCGGGGGCCGGGCAACCGGCCGTCCTCGTCGTTCAGGGCCAGCGAAGGCCGAGATCGAGGTTGGTCGCCAGGGTCTGCGTGCCGCCGGTCGAGATCTGGATGTACCGCTGGCAGGCGTGGACCGCACCGCGGTGTCGCCCATGGGTGTGCAGCCGACGTTGAAGAGGCCCCACAGGCCGTTGTTCTGCCAGGTCGACCGACAGCATCCGGTCCTCGTGGGTCTCGATGAAGGCGTCACCGCCGGCTGGCCGGGCTGGGACGAGGCTCGGCGACAGCGTCGGCCGCAGGTGCGGCCACGGTGAGGGTCAAGGCGAGCGTGAGGAGCAGGGCGCGCGGCCAGCCTCGTACGGCGCGCATCACACGGTCGTCGTCCTGCAGTAGCCGATGATCACGGGTGTGTGTCTAGCGCAAGGATCCACGCCGCCGCTTCCGCTGGTGGTGCGGCGTGCCGACGCCTCCCTCTCACGGACCATGCCGGGCTGGGCGGCGGACAAGCAGGACATCAGCCGCTTCGCGCCCGCCGGCGACGCGCACCATGACTGCCGGAGAGGCCGCGGTGCTCGCGCTGGCCGTGCCGGAGGTGACAGAGGAACCGTACGGACCCAGCAGGCCCTTCTCTCGTCTCGTGACCAGAGCAGTGACGTTTCGGCGGTGAACCGGTACGCCCGTTGGAGTGAGCTGACCGGCCCGCCTCAGCCGTACGGGAGAACCGCGTCAGATAGAGACGGCTACAGCAACGCATCCCCCCACGACCGAACAAGGAGCCACGGCATGGCCGCCGATCTGCTGCGCCGCAAGTACGAGCACCGTTTCGACCTCTTCGACACCGACCAGGACGGCTACATCACCGAGAAGGACTTCACCCGCCTGTCCGACCGGCTGATCGAGGAGCTGCGGGAGCCGGCCGCGTCACCCAAGAGCCGAGCCCTGGCCGACTCCAAGGCGCACTACTGGCGCTCCCTCACCCAGCTCGTCCCCGCCGACGGCCAGGGAAGGATCATGAGGGACGCCTTCGTCACCGCGCTCGCCGACTCGCCGGACCCGCAGCGGATCTCCGCGATGGTCCGGCCCTCCATCGAGGCCGACCTGGCCCTGGCCGACCGGGACGGCGACGGAGTCGTCGACATCGACGAGTTCACTGCCCTCCTCGCCGCCATCGGAGTCCCCGCCGCTGAAGCGAAGGACGTCTTCCGCGCCCTGGACCGCAACGGCGACGGCCGCCTCACCCTGGACGAGTGGCTCGAGGCGGCCATCGAATTCTTCACGTCCACCGACCCTGCCGCCCCCGGCAACCGCATCCTCGGCCGCGTCTGAGCCACGCCCACGCCCCGCAACCCCACACACCCAGGTCGAGAGCAAACACCTTCGGCGGAACAAAACGCTCGTTTTGGAGGTCGTTTCCTCCTGGTGTTTCGTCCCAGGATCTGTGGTGGGTGGGGCTTCGGAGAGGTCGTCACCACCGTCGGTGGACGGTGGCTTTGGCGCCGGTCACCAGGCTTGCCGGTGGAACGTCGTCGGCCACGACCGCGCCGGCGGCGATCACGGCATCACGGCCAATGCTGACGCCGGGCAGGATCGTGGCACCGGCACCGATCCACACGTTCTCCGCGACGTCGATGGGCGCGCCGGTGAGGTACAGCCGCCGCTCCTCGGGATCGACCGGGTGGCCGCTGGTGATGAACGTGACCTTCGGGCCGACCATCACGCGCTCGCCGAGCCGGATACCGGCGTAGTCCAGGAACGTGCAGTTCTGGTTGATGAACACGCGCTCGGCGAGGTCGAGGCGGAGACCGTGGTCCGTGTAGAAGGGCGGGTAGATCGTGACTCTCGGCGGCAGCGGCCTGCCGAGGATCTGTTCCCACAGTTCGGCCTTGCCCGCTTCGTCCTCGAAGGGCAGGACGTTCAGGCGGGAGGTCAGTTCGGTGACCCGCCGGACCCTCTCGGCCATGGCCTGGAACTCGGCGCTGTGAATGCGCATGAGGCGGTCGCTGGACATGCCGCGATTCTTTCTCGTGTACGTGTAACCGGACAACATCCCATCGGAGGTCCTTCCTCCCGGCGCTTCATCCCGGAACAAGATCCGGAGGGTCACTCGGCGCCGACCTTCCCGGGGCACCGCGGGGCGGCATCAGCGGTGTCCTGCTCTCGTGACGGAGAGTTGCCGGCCCACAGAACCTGTGGACCAAGCAGGAGGATGTTTGACCGGGGACGCGGACGCGCGGAGAATTGTGTGTACAGAGTACGTGTGGATCGTAGGTGTACGTCAGTGTCGCCCTGACAGAGGCGAGTCCCTTCGCTGGCCTTCCACGCCCGGCACCACCACACCTCCGGTACGCTCCGCCCCCACCTTCCTGCGTGCCCTCGGCACGCTGATGGAGTGGCGCCGAACCCACCCGGCCGCCGCGCACGCCTCGCGCTCGGCGGCGGGACGAGGCGCAAGGAGGAGACCGTCATGCCTGAAGATCCCGAGGACGTCAGGACGCTCATCCGGCGGGCCCCGCTGAGCTTCGTCGGCACGATCACACAGCTCGGCCAGGCGCGGCTCACGGACGTACCGGTCGACGAACGGACCGCCGTCGTCCAGGTGGACACGGTGCTGCACGCCCCCGACGCCTTCCAGAAGCTCGCGGGAAGCGAGGTCACCATCCAGCTGTCGGGCGACCTGGACCCGCCCGCCGTCGGCGACGCCGCCGCGTTCTTCACGGACGGGATGGTCTACGGCGAAAGCCTCGCCGTCACCGAGGTGGGGCGGCTGCCTGCCGACGCCGTCCAAGAGAACATCTCCCTGGTGGCCAGGACCGCCGACGCGATGCCCTTCTCTGCGCTGCAACGCGACATCGCAGACGAGGACATGGTGACGCACGCCGCCGAGGCGGACGCCGTCGTCGTGGGCGTGGTGGTGGCCCTCGAGCAGATGCCCGCCGACCAGCCCTCCGAGCACTACCCCGACTGGTGGCGCGCCCGCATCGACGTGTCAACCGTCGAGCAGGGGCAGATCGAGCCCGGGCCGGTCGACGTGCTGTACCCCAACAGCCTCGACTTCCGCTGGTACCAGGTGCCGAAGCCCAAGGCGTCGCAGGAGGGGATGTGGATCCTGCACGCCACCGAGGGCGCGCTGCGGGAGTGGGCGCCGTTCCAGATCCTCCATGCCGATGACCACCAGCCGGTGCAGAGGCTCGACACGCTGCAAGCCTCACGGAGGTGAGCGGACATGCCCACACTGAAGGTCGTCAACATCACGCCCGTCGCGCTCAGCGGGGACAGGACCCAGGACGGCGAACCCAGCCTTGCGGTCAACCCGGAGCGCCCCACCGACATGATCGCGACCGCGTTCACGCCCGACCCCATGGGAGGTCCGCTCGCCCCGGTCTACGTCTCCACCAACGGCGGGGACACGTGGGTGCTGCGCAGCATCGTGCCGGGCGGCGCCCAGGGCCTGGGCACGGGTGACATCTCGGTCAGCTTCGCGTCCATGGGGGGCACCCTGTACGCGGGCATCCTCAACGGCCAGGCCGCCGTGGAGGACATTCTCCGCATGCAGGTCCTGCGCAGCCCCGGGATCTCCTCGACCACGCCGATGCAGGTGCTCGTCTCCCGGGACGAGGAGGACCAGCCGTGGGTCGTGGCCGGGAGCGTGAGCGTGGATGGCGCCGCCCGAGATCGCGTCTACGTCGCCCACAACGACTTCGGGCAAGGAACCGGCCGGACCGCGACTGTGGACGTCTCGGGCAACGCCCGGACGTCGCCGCCGCCGGCCGGCTTCCAGCGCCATGCGATCGAGCAGCGCGCGACCACGGGCCAGGACGGGCCGCCAGTACGGGTGGCCCTGCATCCCGACGGTACGGTGTACGCAGTATTCCAGAGCTGGCAGAACAGGTCGGGCTCGAATGTCTTCTTCGACGTGGTGGTCACGCGGGACGACAACGGCGCCGTCGGTTCGAGCCCGTTCGAGGGCCTCGAGGACGCGCAGGATTCCACCCCCGGCCAACGGGTCGCAACCCAGCGGTTCGTGAAGTTCGGCGCGACGATGGGGCAGGAGCGCCTCGGCGGCGACCTGTCGATCGCGGTGGACCCGACGGATCCGGGGAGCGTCTGGGTCGCTTGGTGCGACCGCGTCGGCGGGCTGACGGGGACGGACTACACGCTGCACGTGCGTCACTCCACCGACCACGGCCAGACCTGGTCCACCGACCTGCGCACCATCACCGATGCCAAGAACCCGGCGCTCGCAGTGAACACCGACTCCCTGCTCGGTCTGGCCAGCCAGCGGTTCACGCAGGGGCAGTGGGTGACGGTGCTGGAGATGACGGACGACGACTGGCAGACACCGCCGGAGCGGCACGAGCTGCACCAGGCCCCGGCGAACGTTCCCGCGCGACGGGGCCTGCCGTACCTGGGCGACTACATGCGACTGCTCACGGTCGACCGGGACTTCTACGGGGTCTTCTCCGGCAACAACACGCCCGACCCGGCCAACTTCCCCGAGGGCGTGACCTACCAGCGCCACGCCGACTTCGTCAGCCACCAGCTGCTTGACCTCGACAACGTCACGCGCGTACCCGCGTCCATCGACCCGTTCTTCTACCACCGGGCCGCCTGACCCGGGCGACGACCAAGACGCCCGAAGACGCCCGCCGGCACCCGCCGGCACGGGCGGCACGGGCGTCTCTGGGTCGTCAGGTCGCAGGTCTGGGTCGTTAGGCGAGAGCGGTGAGGCAGAACTGGACGAGTCCGGCGTCGACATCGAGGACGATCTTCTTCATCTCCGACCACGGCGGGTGGAAAGCCATCCCCCATTCGACGGTGAAGGCCAGGATCCTGTCGTCACTCTGGTCGACGATGTGGCGCGCGAACGTGTAGTCGTCGCTGGTGCCGCAGGTCGGGTAGAGGTCGAAGGCGGGCTTCGGGGTGTAGACCATGCCGCGTACGCCTTTGAGCGCCTTGCAGAACTGCTCGGCGAGCACGGCGGAGTCGTCGGCGTCCACCTTCGGAATGAACTCCGCGTACAGCTGGTCGTTCTTCAGTCCGCGCTTGCCGTCGAAGGCGGGGTTCTGGAAGTTCCTGGTCGGATCGTTCGACTGATTGTTGTCGTCACCCCAGACGTAGAGCATGGCCTGGGTGTAGCTGTGCACATCGACGTACCAGCGGGTGCGCACGAAGTGGTCGATCAGCCAGCGGACGTTGCGCGTCTCGGGCTCCGAGAAGGGCTCGGGGCCCTGATACGTCTGGTTCTGGGCGGCCGGGTCGTTCGAGACCCGGACCGGCGCGAGCGGGTGGAAGGCGGTCTCGAAGTCGAAGAGGAAGTCGAAGTTGCGGTTGATGTCGACGCCGATCGCGGCCGGGTCGCCGCCGGACTGGGCCGGGTTGCGGTTGCGCCGCCAGTCCGGGTCGACGCTCTGGCTGTGGCGCCGGCCATCGGGATTGACGAGCGGGAAGACCACGACGTCGAGTTCCTCAAGGATCCTGCGCACCTGGGCAGAGGTGAACTGCATACCGCCGTACGCCAGGCCGGTTCCGCCGGCGTGCGCCTGCAGCAGGTCGGCCGCGAGGTTGACGAGGATCTCGCAACTGCCCCACTCCCTGGCGTGCATGCCGCCGGTGAGGACGACGGCGTCCTTGGGATCTCGGCGGTGGGTGCCGATCCGCAGGGCGTGGCAGGTGCGGCCCTCGACGGAGGGCTCGGGCAGTTCGATGAGGTCGCTCGTGTTCTGAAACGCCGTGGCCAGGCTGGTCACGCCGGACTCGACCTCGACGATGTTCATGTACGGCATGGCGTCCCTCCTAGGTGTCCTTCACCTTGAGGGCGAGTCCCTGCGGAACCGCGTCCTCTGGAGCGAACCGGTCCCCCTCGCCGACCTCGGCCTGGCGGGCCCGCCCCTCGGCGGTGGCGTCCTCGACGACCGTGACCGTCACGCCCTCGCGTTCGAGGGCCTCGGCCCTGTCGGGGGTCACGTAGGCGTCGATGGTGCAGCTGCCGTCCTCGGCCTGGTGGACCCGCCCGCCGACATCGGGGCGGTCTTCGCGCAGGAGGGCGCGCAGGGTGTCGGGGTCCCGGGCGGTGACCCGGACGCGCAGAATCGTGTACTCGTTGGACATCACGGGCCTCCCTCGGGCGCCGTGGGGCTCACATCGGGAAGCAGGGGCCAGAGTCGGCATCAGGGTGTCGGGGCCGGTACCGCCCGCGGCGCACAAGCGTGCGGATATACGAGTAAGTATCGATATGTGCGATGCGTACTTCGTATCCTCAGCGTGCGCTTCCGCCGTAGAACGCGTCAAGGGGCGCCTCGGGTATCCGGCTGAGGAGGCTGTCCAGGCCCGCGATCAGCTCCTGCTCGTCGTCGTACTCGGCGAGCTGAGGGACGAGCGCGCGCAGCCGCGGGTACTGGGCGGCCGGCAGCCGGTGCAGGCCCAGGCGGAGCATGAGGTCGGGCTCGTCGGGGTTGTCGACGACCTGGCGCTTGTCGACGAGGAGGCAGCCGAGGTTCCAGGCCGCGAAGGCGCGGTAGATCGTCAGGGTGGTGGCGTCGTCGAAGCCGGCCCGGGCGAGCACGGCAAGGATGTGCTCGGTGAGTTGGAGCACCGGCTCGGGGCGCCGGGCCACCGGAACGGAGAGCGGCCGCGTGGCTACCACGGGCAGGATCTCCGGGTGGGCGTGCACCACCGCGGCGAAGGCACGGGCGATCCGGCGCAGCTCCCTCCGCCAAGCGGACACGTCGGCCGGATCCACGGACTCCTCGGCCGAGGTGCGCAGCCGGTCGTTGACCTCGGCGAAGAAGGCCTCGACCAGGCCGTCGAGCAGGGCCTCCTTGCCGGCGGCGTACCGGTAGATGGCCATGGGCTCCACGCCCAGATCGGTGGCCAGGCGCCGCATGGTCAGCGCCGCCAGGCCCTCCCGGTCGACCAGGGCGACGGCCGCGGCGAGCACCAGCGGGCGGCTGAGGCGCCCGCGCTTCTCCGGGGTGTCCGGATCATCCACGTCCCGACCTCCGAACATGGGGATAAACCGTACACTTCATACAGCATTGTACTAAATATCCCTGCATCCGATCCTCCGGCTGACGTTGAGGTGTCGGACGTGTGGCCGGGCTGGGCTTCGGAAGACCCAGCCCGGCTCGGGTCAGCGGGTGGTGGCAGTTCCCCGGCGGCGCACGTAGACCACCGCACCGCCGATCGCCGCCACGGCTGCGGCCCCGGTGGCGGAGATCGGCTCCCAGGACGCCTCGGCCGCCGGTTTCCCGGATACAGCAGAGACCTGCTCCGGCTGGTCCTCCACGAGGCCGCCGTATCCGCCGGCCAGTCCCTTGCGGTCGTATTCCGAGCCGGGCATCTTGTCGCCGTAGCGGGCGGTGACCATCTTCTGGTAGGCGGCGAGGGTGATGCTGCGCATTCCGCCGAGGCCGGTGGCCGCTTCCTCGTTGAGCGGCTCGACCATGCCTTCGGCGGTGAGCCGGTACCAGGCGTGGATCTGCGGCTCGGTGAAGGTACGGGCCTGTGGGGTGCCGCGCTCGGCAAAGCCGACTTCGGCATCCCCGTCCCGGACGCCGGCCAGCTGCCAGCCTTCGGCACCGACGTTCTGCGTGCCGCTTGCCGGCGTAGCGGCGTTCCCCTTGGGCGCGAGCAATACGGCGGCGTGTTTGCCGTCGGAGGCGGTCACCCGGGAGACCAGATAGGAGAGCCGCAGCGCGGTCTGCGGGCTCGCCTGGGTCTTGCCGGTCACGAACTCGGGGCTGATCTCGAACATCGGCACCGGGTCCTTGGTGAGATCGAACCCGGGCGGCGCGGCGACCGCGGCGGGTGCGTTCCCGGGGGTGCCGACGGTGCCGCCGTCCGCCGCGGGGGCAGTGCGGGGCTGTCGAGCCGAGACCAGGAAGCGGGAGACGGTGTCGCGGAGTTGGTCGCTACGGAGGGCCTGCTGGGCTGACTGGTAGCCCGCGATGCCGTCCCCCTCCGCAGCCTGTGCCGGAACGCTGCCGCACAGGGCGGCGGCCAGCCCGGCCGCGGCGAGGACGGCGGCCCGGAATGCAGTGTGCCTGGCCTGTCGCATGGTCTGCATGGTCGGTCTGCTCCTCAGCCCTGTATGCCGATGCGGGAGTGGGTCCACTGGAACGAGTTGTTGTTCGCGTATGTGGAGTGGTTCCACCATGTGTAGGTCTGGGTGGTCTGCCACGGGTCGCCGACCGCGATCATGTTGGTGGCGCTGTCGTAGCCGTAGATGACGTTCATGTGACCGCCGCCGGTGCGCCAGCCGAACCGGACGGCGAACGGCCGGCCGGCGTCGATCTCGGCGGCGGACTCACCGAACGAGGCGTTGCGGTACAGGCTGCGGCCGCTGTTCCTCAGTCCCAGCCTGGCCAGGCCATTGGCCATGTCCTCCAGGGTCGCGGGCTGATTGTTGCAGTCCACCCAGGTTCCCTGGGCTGCGAGTTGGCAGAACTGCTCCTGGCTGACGGAGCGGCCCCAGTGTTTGGCGATGGTCACGCCGGAGGCATCCCAGCACCACTGGGTCCTGACCTGCTTCTGCATGTCGATCCCGAGTGTCTTCGCGGTCGTGGGGGTGGGCTTCGGGTTCGGGGTCGAACCGCAGACCGGCAAGGGGGTGGTGTTCTCCTTGATGAAGGCGTCGGCGATGTAGTACGAGCCGGTGAAGATCCACCTCGGGTTGTTCTCCACGGTGTCGCCGGTGGTCCGGCAGGACATCTGGATCTTGGCGCCTACCTTCGAGGACCCCTTCACCTGGGCCGAGAGGGACGGCTTGGCCCGGTGGTTGACGGTCCTGTAGTTGCCCTGCCCGCCGATGACCGTGCCGCTGACCACATCGGCCTGGGCGAAGGCATTGAAGCCGAACAGCAGACCGCCGGAGAGTGCGGCGGTGATCGCGGCTATCAGCGCTTTCCTGCGGCGGGACGCGCGACGTTTGTGCATCATGCTCCTTGATCTGAAAATGCGGGAACTGGCCCGGGCGGCCTGCCACTCACCGGAGCAGCGACACAGGGGTGCGACTCGGCCGCCTGCAGCCGCGACACGCACGCCGTCGCGGCAGGCCGGTGAGCGCCGGGGTGCCGTCGACGCCGTACCACCACGAGTCGCCGTAGCCGGGCACCGGAAGCCGGACGACTACAGCCTGGCAACGCCAATTGACCAAGCGTCACATTCAGATGGATCGACGGCCCTGCACTGCCGGTGACGCCGAGGTTCAGGCCTTCCGCGACCACGCACAACCGCACCTCTTTCCCTGACTGGATGGGGTGCCGGGAATCCTGCCAGAGAGATCGCGGAGCCTGAACGCCGTTGCTCTACGCGCGAAGATGTCGCGAATTCAATTACAATAAAGGGTCGATATGACGGACAGTCAATTCAGCTACGGAGACGGCCAGTTGGCGATCACACGACCGTTGGTCCAGGCCATTTGCGGCTATTCAGCGGTGTGGGACTTTACGCAAACTTGATACATCGCAGCTCTTTATTGGACACGCCGTCAAGCACTTAAATCGCGCAGAGTGTACGCCGCGTGACTCTCCATCATTTCATAAAGGGAGAATCGACCTCAGATCTTTGCGTGGCTATCGCCATCGCGCGTCTGCCGGGTACTGCGCGCACCTTCCTGACCGGCGGCCGGAGCGGTCTACCTGGTGCGCCCATTCGGGTCAGTCCCCGGCCGCGCCTGACCCCCGCGCCGGGCGGCGCTTCGCATGCTGGACACGGCGCTGTCGCATAGCCGCCCCTTCCCCGCCGACAAGGAGTACCGGATGTCCTCGGACGTGGTTGAACGCTTTCTGGCGGCTCTCGATCCAGCCCACCGGGAGGCTCTGGGCAGCCGGGCGCGCGGGGAGCAGGAGCAGCTCGCCGCGGCGTGGGAGAAGGAACTCGAACAGGACACCGACCTCGACACCCTGGACGAACTGTCACCACCGGCGGCGGAGCAGGAGGCCGCGCGTCGGGTGGTGGAACGACTCACGGAGTAGGCCGGTCGGCCCCGGCAGGCCTCACAGGGCCCGGCCCCGGTGCGGGGACGGGCCCCGGCACCAGCGGTCATCGCCCAGTGGGACGAACATCCTGTCGCCCGATATTCTCCGGCGCTACGTCCTGACCGTTGTCGGCTGGGCACCTGCGGCGGGGCCGGAGTTACTCCTTGCTCAGCCGCACTGTGCCTCCCGCGCCGCCGCCTGCGAGGACGTCGATGCGGACGCCGGTCGCGGGATCCGTGAAGCTCTGTCCGGGTGCGTACGCGGCCAGGTCCAGCGGGGTGCAGCCGGTCGGCGGGGCAGTGGTCGGGTTCGGGTTCGTGATCCGCACCGGGCCCTCACCGGTCCGGGCGGCGGAGTCGACCTTGTAGATGAGGACGCCGATGGAACAGGCGGAAGCGTCGTTGCCCGCCGCGCGGCGGGACTCCGCGACGTACGCCGTCGTCTCGCCGGTGCGCAGCACTGCGATCTTGGTGCCTCCGGGTAGTTCCACCGGGGTCAGGCGTACGGTGCGCCGGCCGGAGGCGGGCAGGCAGGCGACCTGGACGTCGCGGGTCCAGCCGAGCTTCCACGAGTGCCAGCCGAGGTACTGCGGGGCGTGGCCGGCGATGTTGCCCATGACGTCCCAGCCCCCCACGTACTGATGGGTGGAGCCGGTGAAGGAGTACAGGTCGGGCAGGCCGAAGGTGTGGGCGGTCTCGTGGGCGGCGACCTTGTGGCCCCAGCGCCACAGGTCCTGTCCGAAGGTGACGGCCCACTTGAGACGGGTGCCGTCGGCGGTGATGCCGGGCGCCGCCGGGTCGTAGAGGTAGGTCGGGGAGAAGGGGATGGCGGTCGCCGCCTTGGCGGGGACGACGTAGACCATGTCATAGCGGGAGAAGTCCGCGTACGGGTCTGCGGCGCTGATCGCGTCACGGAGGTACTTCTCGTGGGCCTCGAAGGTGAGGCCGCGCGCGAAGCCGTAGGAGGCGGAGTCCGCGGGCATCCGGATCCAGCGGCGCAGCGGGGTGTTCCCCAGGCGCAGGCGCCCATAGCTGGCACGGCTCATCCAGTCGGCGGCCGGGGCGAGTCGAGCGGCGTACGGCTCGGTGGAGTCGGTGGCCGGCGCGTCGGGAAAGTCCACGAACAGAGTCAGGACGCGGCGGGTTCCAGTGGCGGGCTGGAACTGGATCCGGTCGGTGTCGTGACCCTCGTCGGTCCAGCCGGTCCGGCCCGGGAGCGCGCAGTCGGCGGCGATGGCCGGGGATGCTGGGGTTGCAGTCGCGGTGGGAACGGACAGGCAGGCGATGATGGCGACGACCGCGGCGAGGGGCCATGAGCGGAGGGGCGGGGTGGTCATGTCTCTCCTGTCGGAGGCAGTTGAGGCGTACGGGGGGAAGCGCGCCAGCGGGTGGCGGAGGCCGGCGAGCCGGGGGCCGGTCTACGCGCGGCCCGCGGCCAGGTCCATCAGGCGCGACAGCACGCGGCCGCCGGAGGCGGTGATGCCGTCGTGCTCCCATTCGTTGGTGACCCACACCCGGGTGGCGCCGACCTCGCGGGCGGTGCGCAGTGAGAGCCCGGCGTCCACGTACATGTCGTCGTGGTAGACGAGCGCGGCGAGCGGTACCTGGTTGGCGGCGAGGCGGTGGAGGTCGTACAGCGGCGGCCAGTCGGCGCGTTCGGCGAGCAGATCGGCGGCGTCGGCGAAGGGACGCAGACCCCTGATCTCGCGGAACATCCAGGGGTAGATCATTTCTCCGGTGAGCAGGTAGGGGTCTGCGTCCTCTGCGAATTCGGGGAAGTCCGCCATGGCCCTGGACGCCGCCCAGCCTGTCGGCCCCGCGCCTTGGCCGTACAGCGTCTCCTGCATGACGGTGAAGAGCGGGTTGTCGGTGAATCCGGTCAGCATCATCACTTGGTAGAGGAACGTAGCGGTCAACGCTCCGTCTCCGTCGAAGGACTCGTCGAGGAGCCAGTGGATCCGTTCGAAGCCGTCGCCCATGCCGAGGGCGAGACCGAGCGTGCGCAAGCGGTGGGGGGTCAGCCGGTCCCCGTTGGGCAGGCGCACATCGGCGGCGGCCAGGACTCGGGCGATGTCGCGCAGCCGGGCGGCGTCGTGGGGATAGCGGGCGTAGTAGTCGAGGACCCGGTCCCGCACCCGGGGGTAGGTGCGGGCGTACACGTCGTCGGCGGTGGCCGAGAGGCCGGGCAGGCCGCCCGCCACGTAGCACGCCCGCAGTCCTTCGGGGGCCTGGGACAGGTAGGTGAGGGTGATGAAGCCGCCGTAGCTCTGGCCGAGGGTCTCCCAAGGTTCGTCGCCGCACAGTTGCCGGCGGATCAGTTCGGCGTCCGCCACGATCGAGTCGGCTCGGAAGTGGGCGAGGTGGCGGGCGAGCCGGGTCGGTGAGGTGAAGCGGGAGGCGGCCCTGGCCGTGACGGGGGTGGAGCGGCCCGTGCCCCGCTGGTCGAGGAGGAGGACCCGGTGAGTCTTCAGCGCCTGGGGCAGCCAGCCGGGCGAACCGGACGACGGGCGGGGCGACTTGCCGCCGGGTCCGCCCTGCAGATAGAGCAGCCAGGGCAGTTGCCGACCCGCTTGGCGCGCACGGGTGACCTCCCGGGCGAAGACCTGGACGGTCGGGCCGTGCGGGGCCGAGTGGTCCAGGGGGACGGTGAAGACGTGGTCGACGCTCGCGTACGCGGGGTTCATGGATGCCTTTCGCAGCCGCCTGGCCGCCGGGTGACACGGGGCTTTTGCGTGACCGAGCATGGTGCGAGCCGACTGCGCCGGGGAGCCCCCACTTATCCATAACTCCGCGCTATGGAGGCGTGACAGTTGTGGAGTGCCATTTCACATTACTATGTTATCGGTCACATTCCGGCCAGCCCTTGGCTGTCCGACCCGACTGTTCACGGAGTGACCACTGATGGACAAGCGCACTCTCCACGCCGTCGCCACCGCCCTGGTGGCGACCGTCGCACTGGGCACGGCCGGCTGTTACAACGGCGCCCGCTCCAGCGGCGGTCAGCAGGACAAGGATGCGAAGAATCCCGCACTCGCCCACGCCGGGGCCACGCTCGGCGGCACTCCGCAGAAGGGCGGAACGCTGACCGTCCTGTCCAACCAGGACTTCACCCATCTCGACCCGGCACGCAACTGGGTGGTCGGCGACATGGACTTCGGCACGCGGCTGCTCTACCGCACCCTGGTGACGTACAAGGCGGAACCGGGCACAAAGGGCGGCGAGTTGACCGCGGACCTCGCCGAGGACCTCGGCGTCTCCTCCAACGGCGCCAAGACGTGGACGTTCAGGCTCAAGAAGGGCCTCAAGTACGAGGACGGCACCCCGATCACCGCCCAGGACATCAAGTACAACGTGGAGCGGTCCTTCTCCCCCGACCTGCCCGGCGGGCCGGACTACGCGGCCCGCTACCTGGCCGGCGCCGAGGGCTACCGGGGCCCCGGCGAGGGCAAGCACCTCGACTCCGTCAAGACCCCCGACGACCTCACGATCGTCTTCGAACTCCGCAAACCCTTCGCGGAGTTCCCCCACGCCACCGTGCTGCCCACGTTCGCTCCGGTTCCCAGGGCCCAGGACAAGGGTGCCCAGTACGACAGCCGGCCCTTCTCCTCGGGACCGTACAAGATCGAGTCGTACGACCGGGACAAACGGCTGGTGCTGGTCCGCAACGCCCACTGGGATCAGGCCACGGACGGGGTGCGCAAGGCATACCCGGACAAGCTGGTCGTGGTGATGGGGCTGAGAGCCAACCAGATCGACGACCGGCTCATCGCCTCGGAGGGTGCGGACGCCTCCGCCGTCCCCTGGGGCAAGCTACGCCCGGAGAGCACCCCCAAGGTGCTCACCAAGGCCGGCGTCAAGGAGCGGCTGCTCGCCGAGTCCACCAACTGCACGGAGATGGTGCAGATGCACACCGGCCGCGCCCCCTTCGACGACCTCAGGATCCGGCAGGCGGTGCAGTACGCCCTGGACCGTGAGGCAGTGCTGACCGCCTCCGGCGGCCCGGCCCTCAACGACCCTGCCACCGCCTTCATGCCCGGCTCACTCCACGGCGGCAGGCAGCCCGACACGCTGCGGATCCCGGCCAGCGGTGACGTGGAGAAGGCGAAACAGCTCCTGAAGGAGGCCGGCAAGGCGGACGGAATCACCACCCGCATCACCGTCTCCAACGGCGACAAGGGAGTCGCGGAGGCGATACAGCAGTCCCTGGGCAGGGCCGGGATCAAGGTCACCATCGACACCGTCGACCCGTCGGCCTTCTACGACACCATCGGTGACACCAAGAACCGCACCGACCTCGTCTACACCGGCTGGTGCCCCGACTTCCCCTCCGGCTCCACCTTCCTGCCCTTCGTCTTCGACGGCCGCTACATCAAGGAGACAGGGAACTCCGGCAATCACTCGCTCTTCCGTGACGGGGCGACGATGAAGCGGATGGACGAGATCGCCGCCATGACCGACGCCGCACAGGCCAACAGCGCATGGCAGCAGCTGGACACCGAGATCCTCGCCAAGGCGCCGGCGGTGCCCGCCGTCATCGAGCGCATGCCGCTGCTGCTCGGTACCAACATTGCCGGAGCCTTCGGCCACTCTTCCTTCGGCGGCCAGCTCGACTACGCCACGATCGGGCTCAAGGACCCGGCAGCGAGTGCAAGCTGAGGGGACATCACGACTTCGGTGCCTCGCGGACCCCTCCGTGGAACACAGCCACCGGCACCGAGCCCGTCGATCCGTACCCGGGCCGCCGCGCCCTCGGCGCGCGAAACCTGACGCAAGTACTGTGTGACATTTCACATAGGATTGGTGGGAGCCGACTCCTGTCCGGAAGCTCGCATCGCTCCATAACATGCGCGGCATGGAACTGGAGGTACGGCACCTGCGGGTGGTGTGCGCGATCGCCGAGGCCGGCAGCCTCACCCGGGCCGCCGCCGCGCTGTCCATGACGCAGCCGGGCCTCAGCACACAGCTGCGCCGCATCGAGTCGATGCTGGGCGGTGTCCTCTTCGACCGTCGGCGGGCCGGCGCCACGCCCACGGCCTTCGGTGAGCTGGTGCTCGCCCGGGCCCGCGCGGTCCTGCCGGGCGTCGACGCGCTGCTTGCCGACACCGCCCGCGCGGCCTGCCATCTGGCATCCCCTCACCGCGTCCGCGTCGGATCGGTCGGTGCTCCCCTGCTCGGCCACCTCATCGTGGCCGTCCGGAAGTTCCTGCCCAACGCCGAGGTGACGTCACGATGCCACTACTCCCCCGTCGCACTCCTGGACGACCTCGCGGCCGGGCGCCTGGAGGCGGCGGTCCTCGGCGACCACCCCGAGCAGGTGCTTCCTCCACGCGACGCGGTGCTCCTCGCCCCGCTGGTCACCGAACCCGTCTTCGCCCTGCTGCCCTCGACCCACCCGCTGGCGGGCCAGGATGCCGTGTCCCTGACCGAACTCGCCGATCACGACTGGGCGATGCCCCGGCCCGACGGCGACCGGACCCGCGAGTACTGGTCCTCCGTGTGCGCGCTGACCGGCCGCCGACCCTCCGCCCCGCACGAGGCCGAGGGGCGCCAGCTCGTCGAGCTGGTCCGTGCGGGCCTGGCCGTCAGCCTCTGCCAGGCCACCTTCTCGGAAGCCCCCGGCGTCGCCGTCCGACCGCTCGCGGGAAACCCGCTGTGGTACCGCCACGTCCTGGCCTGGCACCGTGACGGCCCGCTCGCCGTCCACGGCAACGGGATCCTTCGCACGGTGACGGCAGGCTATTTGGACATCTGTGCCGCCAGCCCGGTCTACGCGGACTGGCGCCGGCGTCACCCGGGCGCGGCCCAGCTGCCGCATGACGGATCCCGGTGCCCCGATCCTTAGCCCGGGCCAGGCGGCGACCCCTTACCCGCTGCTTCCAGGGAAGGTGGACCTCACGTGCGTGGAGCGCGGCGACCTGCAGTCCGCCGGCCCTGGTCAGCGGACCGAGGCCGGCGGGCAGCCGTGACGGCAGGCGCGGTGATGTCCTAGCCGCGTGCGTCCACCACTGCCAGGAGCTTGCCGCTGGTCGGGCTGCGGTCCAGCGAAGCGCCGTCGACCGCCTCGACCACCAGGTCCAGCAGCCGCTCCGTCACCGCCGCGCGGAGTTCCGGGTAGCCGGCAAGGAAGACGTCCCGCAGCCGCTCCGGGTCCGTCGCCCCCGCCACCCGTACGGTCAGCCGCTCGCGCGCGTCCGTACCGTCGAGCCGGATCTGCAGCTCGCCGCGGTGGCCGCCCCGTTCCTCGGCCAGGGCCAGGAAGCGGCGGTGATTGAGGAAGTACGTCGCCACCCGCATCACGTCACCCGTTCGCCCCCTCAGCTCGAAGCGGGGCGCGTGCCGGCCGCAGGGACAGCGGCCCGGGATTTCCCGTCCGAGGTCGCCTATCACGTACCGGCCCAGGTGCTGACCGCGCCGGGCATGGGTGGTGAAGACCAGCCGGCCCGTCTCGCCCTGGGCCACCGGCCGGTCCTCGGCCAGGTCCAGGATCTCCATCGTGTGGAGATCGGCGTGCAGGTGGTGGACGCCGCCGGAGCTCTCGGTGCACTGGTAGCCCAGCGGGCCGAGGTCGGTGCTGCCGTAGGTGATCGAGCGGACGACCTCGATGCCGAACGTGGCCTTCAGGGTGCGCTGTTGCTCCTCGGTGAAGTGCTCACCGCCGTAGAAGACCTTGCGCAGGCCTCCGTAGGCGCGCAGCGCGTCCGCCTCCGCGTGCAGCAACTGCCACAGGTAGGAGGGCATTCCGAACAGGGTGTCGGCCCCGTGATCGATGATGGCCTGGACTGTCGCCCGGTGGTCGGGCCCTGCGGACAGCGGCAGTTGCACTCCGCCGAGCCGTTCCAGCACGGAGAAGAAGCTGATGAAGCTTCCGTACATGCCGCCGCAGTAGAAGAGGTTGGCGGTGCGGTCCCCGACCGGGTCGTAACCGGCGGCGAGCAGGCCACGGGCGGCGGCGTGCATCTGGGTGTCGTAGTCGTCGTAATTGAAGATCGACAGCGCGGGCGTGCCGGTGCTGCCGCCGCTGCGGAAGTACAGCTCGGCATCGGCCCGCGCCACCTGCCGTCCCGGCTCCTGCACGTCTTCCTTGCCCAGCAGCGGGCCTACGGGCCGGGGGAGGACGACGGGCCGGGCCAGGTCGTCCAGGCAGGCGGTCGTCGCGAACCGGGCCGGGTCGGCCTGGACCGCAACGCGGCGGCTGTAGCGCTGCAGGGCGTAGACGCCGTCGTGCGGCTCGCCCGCGTAGCTGTCGAGCATGGCGCCGACCGGCGTGACGCGGGTGACGCCGGCCGCCAGGGCGGTGCGGGACAGCTCCGCGATGTCGGTCCGGCTGCCCGCGAGACCCGCCGTCTGCAGGTAGCGGCGCATCGGGCGCAGGGTGGTGATCAGCCGCTTGCGGGGCAGCGGCTTGACCCACACGCTGCGGTGCAGCGGCGAGGCGGTGAGCGGGGAGCGGGTGTCGGCCATGACCCGCCACGAGCCGTCGGGCGCGGCGAACACCCGGGTCAGGCCGAGGTGTTCCTCCAGCCGGGCGACCAGCTCGGTGGTGGTCAGCTCGGCCTCCTGGGCGGGATCCGGCTCACCCGCCGAAGGTGCGATCACGGCCGGCAGCCGGGTCGCGAGCACTGCGGCGAACCGCGCGGCGAAGGCGAACACCTCGCCCTCGTCCTCGGTGTCGAGGTAGACCACCTGGGGGCTGGAGCACGCCTGCTGCTCGTGCAGGCACACATCGTCCGCGAGGGCGTCGAGCGTGTCGCCGTCCGACCAGGCGTCGCTCGTGAGGTACGCGAAGGAAATCCGG
Source organism: Streptomyces sp. LARHCF249 (assembly GCF_052871255.1). Lineage (NCBI taxonomy): Bacteria > Bacillati > Actinomycetota > Actinomycetes > Kitasatosporales > Streptomycetaceae > Streptomyces > Streptomyces sp. LARHCF249. The sequence continues at coordinate 394,684 of NZ_JBIXJQ010000004.1, read as the reverse complement.
TGCCCCCACTCCACCAGCCGGCAGCCGGCCGGCACATGGGCCGCGACTCCTTCGACGGCGCCTTCCCCACCCCATACGGCGACGGCGTCCGCAGGTGCGCACATCAGGCGCAGCCACTCCTGCCGCGAGGACGGGAAGCGCAGGACGATCACCCGAGCGGCCAGCGCACCGCTGGGGTCCAGCGCCGCGAGTTCGGCCATCAGCTGCTGGGTCAGCAGGGTGTCGGCGCTGCTCGTCTTGAGGATGTTGACGTTTCCGGCGAGCAGGCCCTCGACGATGCTCAGCGGAGCGACCGTCACTGCGTTGCCCGGAGCGATGTGGGCAACGAGGCCGACGGGCGACCAGGCCTCGTAGACCGTCTCGCGCGGATCGGCCCGGTTCAGCCGGCCGGGAGTCGCGCTGCCGAGTTCCCGGCGCAGCTTGCGGGTCAGCTCCCGCCGGCCGAGGAGGCCGCCGAGTTCGGCCAGGAGGGCCGGGTCCCCGCCTTCGGGCAGATGCGCGGCGAGCCGGGCGTGCACGGGGTGGGCCGGGTCGCGCAGGGCGGTGGCGAGGGCGTCGCAGGCGGCCAGGACGGTCTCGGTCTCCAGCACCGTGGCCAGAGCGGTCTCGACAGCGGCCGGCAGGCCGGCGAGACGGCGCCCGGCCTCCTCGTCTCCGATGAAGGCGCCCTGCCAGTAGTGGTGCGCGACGCGCTCGCCGACCTGGTCGTACGCGGATACGGTCGCGGCCCCGGTCCGGTGCCCGGACTCCGCTTCGGACATGGTCTGGGTCTCGGTCTGGGTCTGAGTCACGGTCTCGGTCTCGCTCTCGCTTTCGCTCTTGGTCACGCCATTCCCTTCATCAGTTCCGCTGCGGCCACCGCGCAGCTGCGATTGCGACTCACCCCGGCGCGCCCGTGAACGGTGAACCAGGGGGTCTCCAGCTCGCACCCGCAGGCGTCGCCCGGCTGGAGGGAGGCGAGGTCGCCCATGAGCACGCTCTGCGCCGGTACCGAGGTGATGTACGGCGACACGAGGTGCAGGTAGCCCTGCTCCCCGTACGGCAGGGGTTCGAGCGTGCGGGTGGAGCGGATCGTCACCCGGGACCAGACGGGGGCGTGCAGCCGGTGGTGGTCGCACTCGATGTACGGGATGCAGTGCTCCACCGAACCGAAGGTGTCCCGGATCCGCTCACCCGGGATGCCGAGCTGCTCGGTGACGCGGGCGTACAGCTCCTCCTTGCCGATGCGCCGGTCGGCGTGCCCCTTCCAGCCGCCGCCGAGGACGACCAGGGAGCCCTCGGGCAGGCGCAGCGGAGGCAGTCCCATGGCCCGCATCCGCTCCAGCGTGAAGAAGAGGAAGGCCGGGAAGCCCAGGACGCGGACCGGGGCGTCCTCCCGCTCGAAGCGGCGCAGCGCGGCGATGCAGCCGAAGGGGTCGAACTCGTGGTCGCCGCCGGTGTTGCGCAGCGCGTACTCGACGCTGCGTGCCGGGGCGAAATCGCACAGGTAGTTGTCGGTGAAAGCGGTCCCGAGGTTCAGGGAGGGGGCCGGCTCGTAGCTGTACAGGAGGTAGTTGACCTCCTGGTCGGGGGTGATCCAGCCGTTGCGCTCGAAGATCCGGGCGACCATGCGCTGGGCGGAGCGGATGGTCCAGTGGTCGAAGAACATCTGCGACTTCTGACCGGTGGTCCCGGAGGAGGTCAGGTGCAGCTCGACCTCCTCGCGCGGGACGGAGAGGACCTCGTGGCGCTTGAAGAAGTTCGCGTGCACGAGCGGCGCCCGGTACGGCTCCGCCGTCGCGGTGGCCTCGTACAGGGAGCGGAAGAACGGGGAGCGCTCGGTGTGCCAGGCGTTGGTCTCCGCCATGGCGGCGGCGAACAGTTCGTCCTCCGCGGGCCCGTAGGCGTACGGGTCGGTCAGGTCGCACAGCTGTTGTACGTGCGGCAGGAGGGCCGGGTCGGGTACGGCGACCGGCGCGAGATGGGGGTTCATGGGGCAACCTCGGATGGTGTGGGCAGGTGCGTCGACGCCCAGGCCGACACGTAGCAGTCCAGATAGGGCTGGAGGGGCGGTTCGACGGCGACGCCGCGGAAGTCGATCCGTTCGCTGGAACGGGACAGGACGGCGTAGTCGTGGAAGCCGTCGCCGTCTGCGCGCATGGCAGGGTAGATGGCCCCGGCGACGAACCCCTGGGACAGAAAGGCGGAGAGGGCCTCGAGGTGCGCGAGCGGCACCAGGGCCTCGACGTAGCCGGCGCCCGCGCGGGCCAGGGCCCGGGTGACGGGTTCGAGGTACCCGGCCGCGGCGGCCGGGTCGGGGTGGGCGGTCAGCAGGGATCCGTACCCTCCGGCGCGGTTGAGGTAGGCGTAGACCTCGAACCGGCCGTCCTCGGGGGTGAGCAGCACGTTCGGTGTGTGCAGCGGGTAGAACCAGCCCTCGGCGCAGGGGAACTGCTCGCGGAAGCGGCGTCGCACGAAGGCCGGCGCTTCGATCATCTCCAGTCGTTCGACGGCCGCTTGCGGCGCGGGCGCCGGAAGGGGGCCGGCGGCGGCCCGTACGCCGGGGTAGCCGATGCCCAGCGCGGTCTCGGTGGTGCGCAGCAACGGCAGGAGCGGGGCGGGCACTTCGGTGACGGGGATCCGGCGGTCGAGCACCCCGGCGGAGTGACGCGCGTAGAGCGCCAGGCTTTCGCGGCTGCGGAGATCCACCGCGTTGGGCAGGATGCCCAGCGGGCGGAAGCCGTTGCGCGCGACGACGCGCTGCGGGCCGGCGCTGACCGTGCGCACGGTCGCGTAGACGGAGTCCAGCCGCCCCGTGTCCAGCATCCCCTCACACAGCGCCTCGGTCAGGGAGGCGGCCAGGCCCGCCGACCGGTGCCCGGGGTGTACGGCGATGCCCTCCAGGCGGCCGATGCGGCTGCCCGCCTCACCGTGGATGGCGGCGGACGCGGTCAGGGCCCCGGTGTCGGCGCAGCGGCCGACGAGCCACAGGGAGTACGGGTCTTCCATGAGCCGGGCCATCTCGGCAGGGTCGGTGCCGAGGGGGACGGGGTAGTGCGGCCCGTAGACGGCGTAGTAGAGCTGGCGCAGTTCGGCGATGTCCGTGTAGGCGGCCGGAGTGATGACGGGGTTCACCGCTTGCCTCCGACGGGTTCCGTGCCTCGGCCCGCGTCCCCATCAGTATCCGTATCCGGCTCAGCTGTGGGCACGGGTGGACCGGACCCGAGCAGGGCCAGCGCGCACGCGGCGGGGACCAGGCCGATGCCCTGCACCAGGCACAGCGTCTGGGGCGAGAAGAAGTCGCCGGCGAAGCCGAACGCCAGGGATGCCACCGGCAAGGAGGCGCCCAGTACGGCCTGCATGACGGCGAAGAAGCCGGGCTTGTCCCCCACCGGCACCAGCCGCTGGAAGAGCGCCACGAAGCGGACACTGACGGCCCCGGCACACCAGCCGGCCACGGCCAGGCAGCCCGCGACGACCAGACGCTGCGCCACCAGCCCGGGCAGCACCAAGGCGAAGGCCATCAGGCCCAGGCAGTAGGCACCCGCGACCGTGGGCCGCCCCGGCACGCGGGCGCCCGTGAAAGCTCCGATGAGCGCGCCGGCGCCCAGGGAGGCCTCCAGCAGTGCCACGGTGCCGCCTCCGCCCAGCAGGACCGAGCGGGTGTAGAGGGGGATGACGACGAACACCGCGGCGGTGAAGAGGTTCGCCGCGGTGAAGCAGAGCAGGATCCGCCGTACGTAGGGCTGTTCACCGAGGATGCGGCGGAGCGTGCGTCGCTGGGGCGCGGCTGCGGCCGGGTCCGTCGCGGCCGGGTCGGTCGCGACGGTGCGGAAACGGGCGCTCGCGACGAGGAGGGCGGCGCCGAGGTAGGCGGCTGCGCAGCCGGCTGCCAGCCCGGCCACCCCGACCCGGTCGACGGTCAGGGCGCCGAGCAGCGCTCCACCGAGGCCGGCCAGGGACTGGGTGGACAGCTCGAAGCCGGTGGCGGTCTCGATGTCGGCGTCGTCGACGAGTTCGGGCACCGAGGTGGTCAGGCAGGGGTCGAAGAACGCCTGGCAGGTAGCCAGGGCGAGGCCGGCGGCGTACAGGGCGGCGAGCGGGAGGCCGCTGCCGTACGCCCACAACGCGAGGGAAGCCGAGGCGGCTCCGGCCAGAGCGGCGGCGGTCCGCAGCACCGAACGGTGCGCGAACCGGGCAACGGCCCCGGCCACGACGGGCGCCAGCGCCACGGCGGGCAGCGTGCAGGCCGCCATGAACAGCCCGGAGGCCAGACCCCGGGCGTCGCGCACGGCGTAGGCGACGATCCACCAGGACACACCGACCTGGAACATGCGTACGGCGGCCTGAGTGAGGACCTGGCCGAGCCACACGGCGCCGAAGGCGCGGTTGCGCAGGACCAGCGGACCCCGCCGGCCGCCGGCCCCGGTTTCGACGTCGGTCTCGCTTACGGCCACGGGTGAGACGGTCATGCCGTCGGCCTCTCGTCGAGGACCCGGACGAGCTTGCCCGAGCGCGGGTTGACGGCGAGGTCGCGGTGGCGCGCCCACTCCACGGACAGCGGGTGCACGAACCCGGCGCGCACGCTGTCCGGATAGAGCGGCCGGACGGTCTCCAGCTCTGTGACGACGGCCTTGGCCAGCGCCTCCCGGCCACGTGCGACGTCGCCGCAGGCGTCGTCCGCGGGGGCCGTGGCCAGCCGCAGGACGAGCCCGTCGCGGCCGTCCCAGCGGCGGACGACGAGTTGCACACCGACCACGCGCCCCGTGGTGTCCGCCGCGGCCACGGCGTCCTGGGCGTCCTGGGTGTAGAGGGAGACGGGACCCACTCGTACGCCCTCTTCGGCGCGGCCGAGGATCCTGAAGTGCCCGGGCCCGGTGCCGGTCCACTCGGCCCGGTCCCCGGCGGGGTAGCGGATGATCGGCATGAGACGGCGGAAGAGACTGGTGACGACGACCCGGCCGGGCCGCTCCGGTTCGGTGATGGGCTCATCGGTGGCGTCGTCCAGGATCTCGACGACGGCGTACGGGGTGAAGGCCCGGTGCACCCGGGCGTCGGAGCCGGGTACGGGCCGGCCCAGCAGGCCGGCGTCGACGCTGGCGTATCCGACGGACCGGGCCTCGGCGCCGGGGAACGCGGCGGCCAGCAGGCGCCGCTGGTCGTCGAAGAGAGCCTCGCCGCCGAAGAGGAGCAACTCCACCGAGTCGAGCCGGACACCGGATGAAATGGCTTGCTCGGCGAGTCGGCACAGGGTGGTGGGGGTGCCGGCCAGTACCTGGGCGCCGAGTTCGCGCAGCGTGGGGATCGTCGACTCCAGTGGCGCGCCGCCTCCGATGGGCAGGCGGACGTTGTCCACGGGCGCGTGGGCGAGTGAGTCGAGGACGAAGAGGAAGCTGGCGTACAGCTCCCCAGCGTAGAAGAGATCGGCGACGCGGTGTCCGGGGCGCAGACCCGTGTCGACGAGCCCCTGGCCGAAGGCGGTGACGAACGTGCGCCACTCGTCGCGTGTATAGACGGAGAACTTGGGGGACCCGGTGGTGCCGCCGGTCTTGTAGACGGTGGCCTCGCTGAGCGGGCCGGTCAGCACGCGGCTGTCGTGAAGGGTGTTGGCCGCCCAGAACTCCTGCTGGTCGACCACGGGCAGGTCGGTGAGGCGGTCGGCGTGCGGCGGCAGGGACGCGTAAAGGTCGCGGTAGAAGGTCGAGTTGTGACGGGCGAAACGTATGAGGTCCGAGAGTTGCTGGGCGGACATGGGCCTTTGCCTAGTGACGGGAACGGGACGGGAGCCACACGGCGCGGCGCGGCGAATGCGAGAACTCGCCTGCGGGCTCGGCCGGTGTGAACGGGGGACCCCCCGGCGCCCCCGCCTCCTCGACACACGCCAAGAGCTGACGTGCAGTCACAATGATGAAACATCAGCATGCTTGTCACCAAATTGGGCAAATATTTCCGGCCAGCGCGGCCGTATTCGGCGGTGTTTGTGGGTTGTGCAGCACGGCGAGGGAGCGGTTCCGGTCCCGCGCGGACGGGGGCAGGGTCGGGAGCGCTTTCGCGTTGGTCCGCGATGACGAGGCTTTTCCTGTTCGAATGCGGTGCTCACGCCAGATGGCGGCCATCGCGGGGCCGCCCAGCACCTTCTCCAGGTCGTGCAGCACGCACGCGCCGTTGAAGTAGACGAAGCGGCTCCAGCCGGGACCGTAGGCGGCCCAGTAGCCCATCGAGTTGGTGACGGCCTGGGTGTCGTCCTGCCAGCCGACGTTCTCCGCACACGATTCGCCGTGGTCTCCGATGAGCAGGTCATGGGAGTAGGTCGCGAACGACTCGTCCAGCCACGGCGACGCGTACTCGTCGTTGCCGACGATCCCGTACCACCACTGGTGGGCCAGCTCGTGGAGCATGCCGCTGCCGGTCTCGTCCGCTGCTACCAGGACCAGGCAGGGGAACTCCATGCTGCCGATGGGCGCGAGCCGGTCGCTGATGACCGCGTCGACCTCGCCGTACGGGTACCGGCCGAACCGCTTCCGGAGGTCGTCGATGGCGCGGACCGCCTCGGCCCGGGCGGCCGTCACCCAGGCGTCCGGGGTGCCGGCCGTCCAGTGGGAACGGACCTTGACGCCGCCCGGCGAAGTCGCCACACCAGTGCGGAACGGACCCGCCGCCCATGCGAAGTGCCACACCTGGCGGGCGACGCTCGTGGTGATGGTACGGCCGGGCCCGGCCGGGCGGCGGTGGTGCCGGTCGCCGGGACCTTCAGCGCGGCCGGTGGCTGATCTGGACCGGGGAGGGCGCCTGCGGCGTGCCGCAGCCATCGGTGCCGTCGCCCCACAGGCGGACGCAGACCTCGCGCAGCGGCTCGGCCGACCGGTGGCGAACGTCACCGTCTCGCGGCCGGTCCAGCGGGTGCCGGTGGCGTCCGTGCGCAGGGTGACGCGGTACGCGGGCCGGGAGGGGGCGGCACCCTCGGTGCTGCTCCCGGCGTCGGCGGAGGCCGGGGCGCCGAGCCCGGCCACCCCCAGGAGCGCCGCGAGCGCCATGGCCGCGATTCTGTGCCTGGTCCGCCTCATGGTCTGCCCCCGCAGTCGTGGTGACGGGCATTCGCGCCGCCGACGCTACGGGACCGGCACGACGTTGCCCATAGTCCCGCGCGACTCCAACAGGGCGGGCGCTTCGCCGACTTCGGCGAGCGGTACGGTCTTTTTCGGGACGTGATGCCCACTTTTCGAGGCAGGCAGGCTGAAATATCTCACGTAGCCATAGAGCCTGTGCGATGGTCCCGTTAGCCCGCATTCGGGCAGCAATCAGGACAGCAGAGACGGAGGATTCCGTGCCAATCAACCATGTGCATGTCGCCGCCATCACCCTGGCCGTGGCGTCTGCGGCGATCCCGGCCTCGAAGATCCTCAAGCTGAAGGCCTTCATCGACAAGGTCGGGTGCGTGAAGGAGGCCGCCTACCTCATCCGTGTCTCGAAGGGTGAAGAGAAGCGCTCTGAGCTCGGCGGCGTCCTTGGCTCGCCGGCCGGCGAGATCCTCGGCGTCACCACCATCCAGAACAAGTGCGCATGAGCATCACCGCGGCAGCGCTTACTCCCGTACCTGCCGCCGAGCAGGACGAGGCACTTTACCTCTACACCGTCGGCGAGAAGACGAAAGCCCTCAAAGCCCTCCGCAAAGACTCGGACCTGCCACTGGCGTACGCTCCGGCTGCCCTGGAGCTGCTCCTGGCCGGAGCTCTGCCCAAGACTGTCGAGGAGGCAGGTCGGATCCTCTCGGGCAGGGCACCTGCACTCCACGAGGCCCTGATCACCAAGCTTCGCTCTGGAGAACGCCTGGACGCCCTACGCATCCTGCGCAAGGCCACAGGCGTCGGCATCGTCACCGCGAAACGACTGATCGAGCACCTCCTCGCGCCACCGCAGCCGTCACCGCCCAGTCAGTAGCTGCCCCTGCTTGTGACAGCAACGCCGATTTCCTCGGATCAGGCTCGTAACCCGGTCGGCTGCCGTCGCCGTGCGGCGGGTTCTGCGGACTGCTCGACTGGAGGAGTTCCCCCACTCTCCGAGCTCACGGGAGCTGTACCGTGGCCATCATCGCCATCCTCGAGTTGCCGGGCGTCACCAAGGAGCAGTACCAGGCCAACCACGCGAAAATCCACGCGGCCCCGTGGTGGCCGGCTGCGGGCTTCATCTCCCACGCCGGGGCACCGGCGGACGGCGGCTGGCTCGTGGTGGACCTCTGGGAGTCGAAAGAGGCTCTCGCAGCGTTCATGGAGAAGGCTGCGGCGATCTTCGAGGAAGGCGGCACGCCGAAGGTCGAGCCGAAGATCTACGAAGCGGTGAACGTGGACATCGGCTGAGCTTGCCTTTTGCCCCTCCAGGTGGCCGGCACTACTCCGTCTGAGCGTCCGTAGACGTGACGGAACAGGCGGTCCGGGCCGGGTAGGCAGGCGGGCAAGCTGCCCAACGCGCGCACGTCCACCGAACGACCTCAACTGTGCTGGGCCTGAGCCTCTTTGGCGGACGCCTCCAGTCGCTTCCAGTGATCCTGGTACCAGGCCTCGTCGCCGCCGTCCATGTTGCTGTTGGTCTCCCGCATGCCGACCTTGCCGTCGATCAGCTCGCGGACGATGTCGGCGTGGCCGGCGTGACGGTTCGTCTCGGCCGTCATGTGCAGCATGATCCGCTGAAGCGTCGCGTCTCCGTTGTCGCCCCACCACGCGACGTTGCCCATTGCGTCGAGCGGCAGCTCCTCGATCGTCGCGTCCGCATGCGCCCAGGCCCGGCGGTAGAGGCCGAGGATGTCCTCGCGCGACTCGTCGGCGCGTGCCCACATGTCCGAATTGGGCTCGGCCCCCTCCTCGTGCCAGGGGAGGGGTTCGCTGTGCGGGCGGCCGAAGGTCGGGCCGAAGTACCCGAGCTCGACGCTGGCGAGGTGCTTGACCAGGCCAAGGAGATTGGTTCCGGTCGGCGTCAGGGGGCGGCGGATGTCGTACTCGGACAATCCGTCCAGCTTCCAGACGATGGCTTCGCGGGCCGCTTTGAGGTAGCGGTGCAAGTCGCCTTTGGGATCATTGGGCTTCATGGGGCCGAGTCTCGCATCACCTGCCGACGCCGGTCGCATGGGTTTGCCGGCTGGCCGGAACGAATCCTACGGGTGGTAGAGGGTGTGGGCGCGGGCCAGGTCGGCAAGCCCGTCATGGCCGAGGTGGAGGAAGTAGTTCACCTGCCATGCTTGCGTGCTGCGAGCCTGACGGCTGGTCGTGGCCACCCATGGCGCATAGACGCGGAAGCCCCGCTTTCCACCGGAGCCGTTGCGGGAGACGATGTCGCGCTCGCTCAGCACCTCGCGCGGGAACACGAACTGCCCGAAGCCGCCGTCGTCACGGCTGCTGATGACGAACACGTCAACCCCGTCATCGGTGTCGAAGGGCCGGATCGGCCCCTCCTCCGACCGCTGCCACACGGTGACGAAGTGACCGGCCTTCGCCGGGGTGGTCTTGGCCACGCGGAACCGGACCGACAGGTCATCGAGCGTGAACGCGTGAGCCGCGTACTCGGCGCCTTCCGGTTCGGGCACCGGCAGCGAGCAGGCAAAACCGCTCGGGTCATACACCAACGCCTTGGCTGCCAGCAGGTCGCCGTGGAGCCCCGCCCACGGCTGATTCGTCACCATGCCGTTCATCCTGCCCCACGCCCCGTCCACGCTACGGACAGGGGAGGCCGGCATCCGCACCCCATCCGGCGGGCCGCTCATCCGTAGCGGCGCACTTCGTGGAAGAAGCCGTCGATGACGTGCAGTTGCCCGGTGCGGACGGCCTCGTCGTAGACGTGTTTGCCGACGGCGAGATCGAGCACGCCCAAGCCGAAGGGTGAGAACACCACCGGCCGGTCCGGCGGTACTGGCGCGCGGCCGGTCGTGACGTCGTGCAGCGTGCCGGTGAGGAAGTCGCGGTTCCCGGTGAGCTGTTCGGCCAGGTGGGGCGAGGTGTCGGCTTTGAGGCAGTGCTCGATGTCGTCGACGATGTTGGTCGAGGCGAGCAGGATTTCGGGGGCGAGGTCGCGCAGTGACACGTGCAGGACCAGGGGGTTGTGGTCGAACCATGCCGGGTCGGTGATGTGTGGCCGGTCGGCGACGGTGGCGAAGACGAGCAGGTCGTGGGAGCGGATCAGCTCCTCGGGGCTGTCGTGCACGGTGATCCGGGTGTTCGCATGGCTGGCCTGCAGGTAGCTGTGGAAGCCGGCTGCGCTGTCAGCGGAGGTGTCGTGCACGCCGATTTCGTCGAAGGACCAGCCGGTTGCGGTCAGGAAGGTGTGGATGTAGCGGGCGATCAGGCCTGTTCCGAAGAACCCGACGCGGGCCGGGCGTGTCCGGCGGCCTTGGCTGAGCCTGTGGGCCGCTGATGCGGCCATCGCGGCCGTTCGGGTGGCGCTGATGATGGAGCTTTCCAGGCAGGCGAACGGATAACCGGTGTCGTGGTCGTTGAGGATCAGCACCGCCGAGGCCCTGGGGATGCCGGCCTGCACATTGCCGGGGAAGCTGGAGATCCACTTGAGGCCGTCCACCCGCGACTGTCCGCCGATCGACGCGGGCAACGCGATGATGCGGTCCGTCGGGCGGTCGGGGAAGCGCAGGAAGTACGACGGCGGGTTCACCGACTCCCCGACGGCGTGGAGGTGGTAGGTGCTCTCGACCAGCTCCATGATCTGTTGTTCCTGGCCCTGGAGGGTGTGCTGGACCTGGGCACCGGGGATCACGGCGAACGGGGGCACGGTGAACGGCAGTGGCGCTGCGCTCGGGTCGGACATCGGGGACTGTGCAGGAGTGGGACGGGACGTGGTCATCGGGTGCTCCCTTCGGGGGCCGCGGTCGGGGTGGGCGGGAAGGAGGTCGGGGGCTGTGGTGCGGCCATGGCGACGAGGATCTGGCGCGGCGGCTCGAACGGTTCCCTGCTGTGGGCGGTGCGGATGTTGTCGATGAGCATCAGGTCGCCGGACTGCCACGGCTCGCGGATGGTGTGCTCGGCGTAGACCGTGTTGATCAGCTCGACCATGTCCTCGCCGATCGGGTCGCCCTCGCCGAAGCGGGTGTTGAACGGGAGGGCTTCGGGGCCGTAGACGTCGACGAGGTACTCCCGTACCTCGGGCGCCAGCGTCCACTCGTTGAGGAACGCGATCTGGTTGAACCAGCAGCGCCTGCCGGTGGCCGGATGGCGCACCACGGCCGGGCGCCGCTGGCGGGTGCGCAGGCCTCCGTCGCTTTGCCAGGCGAACTCGATGGCGTTGGCGCGGCAGTAGTTCTCGACGGCTGCCCGGTCGTCGGTGCCGAATGCCTCGGCCCAGGAGGCGCCGATGTCGTCGTTGTAGGTGCGGGTGAGCAGCCAGCCCTCCTTTTCGAACCGCTGGACGAGTTCCGGCGGCAGTGCGTCCAGGACGGCGGCGGAATCCGCGAGGGCGGTGGCTCCGCCCGTGGCGGGTGCCGTCAGGCAGGCCAGCAGCAGCAGACCGGGAGGGCTGTGGGTGTAGCTGACCTCGTGGTGCATGCACATGGGCTGGTTGGCCGGCCAGGCCGTGGAGGAGTACACGCCGGGAGCGTGGGTCTGGCGGGGGGCGAAGGCTTCGGTGTCGGTCATCAGGGCGGGGGTCAATCGGCCGAAGACGGCGCCCACCTGCCCGGTGTCGCACAGGCCGAGCCCGCGGACGAGCAGGGCGCCGTGTTCGGTGACGAGGCCGTGCAGGGTGTGGCGGTGTTCGGCTGCCCAGGCCGGCAGATCAGCCGGGGCCGGGCTCGGGACGTTCAGTATCGGAGGTTTGCCGGGGTGCAGGTCTACCCGGAGCACGGACGCGGAAGTGGGCGCAGGGCCGAGGCTGATCGGGGCGGGGCTGGTGAATGACATGGTCTTCGTCCTTTCGGTGGCGTTGCGGAGGAGGGCCGGCGATCAGGGGGAAGCCGGCTGTGCGGCGGGGCGCCGGTGGGATGCGGTGTCCAGGAACCGGGCCAGATCGGTGAGGACGGGGTGGCGTGCGACGTCTGCCAGGGACACGGCGCGGTCCAGGGTGACGGCGAGTCTTACGGCCGACAGGGAGGTACCGCCTCGGTCGAAGAAGTTGTCGCGCCGGTCGATCCGGCCTTGCGGAATGCCGAGCACGCTCGCCCACGCCGCCGCCAGCCGCTGTTCGGCGGGCGTGTGCGGCGCCTGGACGTCGTCCTCGGCGGCGTGGAGTCGCGCGGCCAGGGCCGTCAAGGCCTTCCGGTCGATTTTGCTGTTGGCGGTCAGGGGGAGGCTCTCCTGCCAGTGGATGGCCGAGGGGACCATGTACGCGGGCAGTGACGTGCCCAGCCGGTCCAGCAGGACGCTGGTTTCGAGCGGGTGGGGGGCGGTGTAGAACGCCACCAGGTGGGTGCTGTGGTCGGGCCGTTCGGTGACCACCACGGCGCTGTCGCGGACCCCGGGTGCTCGTAGCAGGGTGTTCTCGATCTCGCCGGTCTCGATACGGAAACCGCGGATCTTGACCTGGTTGTCGCGGCGGCCGAGGAATTCCAGTTTGCCGTCGAGCCGCCAGCGGCCGACGTCGCCGCTGCGGTACAGGCGCCTGCCCTCCCGGTGTGGATCGGCAAGGTAGGTCGGCCGGGTGCGCTCGGGGTCGTTGACGTAGCCGCGGCCGACGCAGATCCCGGAGAAGGCGATCACGCCGGGCGCACCGAGCGGCACCGGGTTGAGGTGCTCGTCGACGACGTAGAGGTGCACGTTGTTGACGGGCCGGCCCAGCGGGACCCGGTCGGTGTCCGGTACGCGGTCCATGACCTCGTGGTTGGTGTCGTCGCTGGTCTCGGTCAGCCCGTAGGCGTTGACGAGTTTGATGTGGGGCTGGGCGGTGAACCAGCGCTGGGCGAGTTCCTTCTTCAGCGCCTCACCCGTGACCGAGACGTACCGCAGGTCCGGCAGGGGCCGGGGGTGCTGCTCGAGATGGGACAGGACGACGTCGAGGTAGGAGGGGACGACCTGCAGCACGGTGACCTGGCCGCGGGCAACGGTGTCGACGAACCGTGAGGCGTCGAGGATCGCTTCCTGCTCGATCAGCAGGGTCCGCCCGCCGACCAGCAGCGGGGCGAGCAGTTGCCACAGCGAGATGTCGAAGCACTGGGGCGCGGTCTGGGCGACCACCTGCCCTTCGCCGATCTCGAGGTCGTCGATCTTGGCGTAGAGGTGGTTGAGCATGCCCTCGTGTTCGCACATCGCGCCCTTGGGCTCACCCGTCGAGCCGGAGGTGAAGTAGATGTAGGCCAGCTGGTCGGGTGCGACGTCGATACCGAGATCAGCCTCGGAATGCTCCTGGCCGTAGGCGGTGTCGATGAACAGCGTCTGGACTGCGGGCTGGGACGCGAGGGCCGGCTGGAGGGTGGTGGTGGCGGCCGGTTGTGTCATCACCAGCCGGCATCCGGCACGCTCCAGCATCGCTTTGATGCGCTCAGCCGGCAGGTGCGGCTCGATGGGCAGGTACGCGCCGCCGGCTTTGAAGACGGCCAGTACGGCGGCCAGCCAGTCCAGGTTCCTCTCCGTTGCCACCGCGACCACCCCTTCACGGTGTAGTCCTCGGGCCCGCAGGGCGCGGGCCAGCCGGTTGGCGCGGGCGTTGAGCTCCTGGTAGGTCCACTTCCGGTTGCCGTGCTGGGCGGCGACGGCGTTCGGGTGCTGCCGTACGCGCTGCTCGAAAAGCTCGTGCATGCGGTGCTCGGGCAGGTCTCGGCGCGGCCCGGCGAGGCCATGGACCTGGAAACGGAGCTCTTCGGCCGACACGAGGCCCTGGCCCGTGTGATCGGCATCCGGGTCAGCGGCGATCAGGGCGAGCGCGGTCAGGTGATATCCGGCGATCCGGGCAGCGCAGTCCGCGTCGAGGACGTCGGTGCGGTAGCGCAGCCGCAGCGTCAGCCGTCCGTCGTGGTGGGCGATGCCCACCCACAGCGCCGTGTCTGCGGACGGGGTGCTGCTGTCCCGAGCCGGCTCACCGTCGGCGTCGGAGAGGTCGCCGCTGATGCCGGTGAGGTCGAGCACGGTCTCGAAGGATCGTTCGGCGAGGCCGAGTTCGCGCCTGAGGTCATCGACGGGGAAGTCCTGGTGGGCCAGCAGCTGCGCGATGCCGTGGTGGGTGTGCTGCAGCAGGGTCCGCCATGATCCGGGGCCGGTCGTCAGCCTGCACGGCAGCGGCCGGTCGCCGACGGCGGCGACGTAACCGGTGGTGACCTCCTGTTCGCCGCTCAGCGCAGCCAGCACCTTCGCGTGGGCGGTCAGCAGCACACAGTTCAGCGGCAGCGCCAGGTCGTCTGCCAGCCGGCGCAATTGCGTCGCTTGGCCGGCTGGGACCGGAGTTTCGTACGCGGCCACGCCCGCAACCGGCTCCCGGGTCCAGCGGGGAAGGGGCGTGAAGCCGCTGCCGGCGGCCAGGATGCCATGCCAGAACTCTCTACTGGTGGATGCGTTGTGTGCCATGAGGGGTTTCTCTCCTGTGCTGGTAGCGATGTGGTCGGGTGTCAGATGCCGTCGAGCGGGCCGGGGTGGACGGGCGCGGCGCCGGACAGATGTGCCGGCGGCGTTGCGGGTGGCGGGGTGTCGGGCAGCTGCCGGGCCGGGTTTCCTGCCCACCGGGCCCGTTGCGGGACCTGCTCGCCTTTCATGAGGAAGGAGTCGCAGGCGAGCTGGACGCGGTCTGCCAGCGTCACGCCGTAGTGGACGAACGCGCCGACACCGAGGGTGCAGTCGTCACCGATCGCGGTGCGGTCGGACTTGAAGGCGCCGTCCTCCTGCGAGTGGCACTGGACCACGGTGCCCGCGTTCAGCGTGCAGTCGTCCCCGATGGTGACGAGGGTCCGCTCCGGGAAGAAGCAGCCGTCGTCGAAGACGCGCTTGCCGATCCGCGCGCCCAGCAACCGCCAGACGACGTTCTTGAACGGGGTTCCGTCGAAGACCTGCGCGTAATCGACCGACGCCATCTTCCAGAAGCGCTCATGCCGCCAGAAGGACGGCTCGTAGATCGAGCAGTACAGCGGTTCCTGGGCCTTGAATCCGGTGGCGGCCCGTTCGATCAGCGCGAAGTAGACGACGGTGAACAGCAGCGTGAGGACACTGGCCAGCGCGAACGCCGACGCACCGAGCGAGGGGTAGAGGGTGGTGGCGCCCACGGCGACCAGCGTCATGGCGAAGACGTGGATCCACCGGGCCATCAGGTACAGCCCCGCCGTGACGGCATTGTGCCGGTTCTTGGCGGCCAGGCGCCGGCGCAGCTCGCTGCCGCTCTCCAGCTCCTGGAACCGGGTGTCCCGCATCACCGTGCGGGGAATGGCGAAGGGCGGCGAGCCCAGCAGGCCCACGTTCTCCCGTACCTCTCCGTCGACCGGGACCATCACCTTCGTCGCCAGCAGACAGTTGTCACCGGTCTTGGCCTGCGAGGGATAGGCGATGCGGTTGCCGAGGAAGCTGTGGGCTCCGATCGAGACCCGGGACAGTCTGAACGACGTGTGGGAGAACTCGGCATTGATGACCGACAGGCCGTCGGCGACCATCGTCTTGCTGCCCACCGAGCTCAAGAACGGGCTGTCGTGCTTCACTTCGGTCCCGAAGTTCGAGCCGGTCTGTGTGACGCGGGACAGGTCGTAGCCGAGATAGCGCAGGTAGTGGACGATCGCGGAGCTGTCCCCGAACAGCGCCGTGAAGAACTTCCTGTTGGTCAGCAGCGTGATGGCCCGCTGCAGCCCGTAGTGGAGGCCGTAGAGCGGATAGACGGTGTCGGGCTCGAGGGCCAGGTTGAGCAGGCGCGGCACCACGCCCTGGATGACCAGCCCGGCGAGAGCGGCGCCGAAGAAGAGTACGAAGGATGCGGCCAGCGCACCCAGATAGAACGTCCCGCTGGTGAACGACGAGGTTCCGGCCTGAGGCGGCGTGGTCAGCTGCGACAGCGGGGCCAGCAGTGCGGTGACGCCGCCGGAGGCCAGGGGCAGGTACACCAGCAGCAGGGCGAGCAGCTGCCCGGCGGTGTAGCGGACTTTCCTGGCGGTGGAGCAGTCGACGGCACCGACCGTGCGGAAGTTCGTTCCGGTGGGCTCGGCCGGTGACCCGTGCCAGCGCTCGCCGGCGGGGACAGTCTGACCGGCGTGCAGGCTGGAGGCGTGCCCGAGCTGGGCTTGGCCGCCCATGGAGGTGTTGATGTCGAGGACGGTCTGTTCGCTGACGAGGACGTCGCTGCCGAGGGTGACGGGGCCGGTCTGGATGAGACCGGCGTGTGCCCGGTAGCAGGAGAAGAGCACGTCCTTGCGGATCACCGTTCCGTCACCGATCGTGAGCAGATCGGTGCAGACAGGGATGTGCGTGGAGAAGATCGCAACATTGCGCCCGATCTTCGCGCCCAGCGCCCTGAGGTACGCCACGTACAGCGGCGAGCCGATGAACAGGCGGACGGGACTTGTCCGGAGCAGCGATTTGACCAGCCACAAGCGCATGTAGGTGAGGCTCCAGACCGGGAACTCGCGGGGCGTGAAGCGACCGATGAGGGTCCACTTCGCCACGATCGGCACCATGCACAGGCCGGCGAAGCCCGCGCTGCCCACCAGTACGGATCGCAGGTAGACATCGAGTACGCCGGTGCCGGCGCCGACCCACTCGAAGCCTCGGACCGTGGCCAGGGCAGCGACGTAGCAGTAGCCGAGGAACGCCAGGAACTGCAGCGTTCCGCACAGCAGGTACTGGGCTGTGCCAGCCCGCACCGCCGGTATGCGCTCCGTACCGGACGTCGGCGTTGATGCCTGGAGGGCCGGACGGGCAGATGACTGGACAGGCACGGGCGCAGCCGCTGCCGGTCCTCCCGCGGCTGCGGGCCCGGCGGATACGGGCTCAGCTGACAGGGGCGCCGAGGCCGCGGGCGCGGCGGGGGTGAGCGCGGCGGCCAGGCTGTTGACCGTGGGATGCCGGTAGACGTCCTTCATCGAGACGGGCGGCAGGTCTGCCCGCTTCCTGACCCGGGCGCAGAACCCCGCCATCACCATCGAATCAGCGCCCAGGTCATCAAAGAAGTTGCTGTCGCCGGGCACCTGCTCCACGCCCACGACATCGGCCAGCACCTCTGCAAGGAGTCGCGCGGTCTCGGCCGCCGGGCCGCCGGACGTGCCGTCCGGCCTGCCTTCGGGCCCGCTGCCGGAAAGTGTTGAGGTGCCGGGCGGGCCGGCCGTCCAGGCATCGATGGATTTCTCTAGCATGTCCGCTCCTCGACGACGTTCTGGGCGCCGCGGACCGCAGCGGTCGGCAGCCGCCGGCCACGTACTGGGCCTGTGGCGGGAGCAGGCGCTCCCCCGGCCGCGAGGCCGTCAGCTCTCATCTGGTCACCAAGCAAGAAAGACATGTGTAATCCACCCAAATCTGTGCATTTCGCTGTCGGAGGATGCCTTTCGGCATCGATCGTGTGTGTGGTGCGCAGCAACGGGTCGGGGGACGTCGCGTCGCCGCGGTTCTCACCGCCGCTCCCGCTGCGGGGTGCTGGTGAGGGCGTCGTCATCCGTCCGCGAAAGGCCTCGAGCCTTCAAGGGCGGATGCGTGATGCCGCCCCTCCAGTAGGCCCGGTCGGGACATCCCCGTCATGACGCTGAATGTCGTGACTTGACGCCACGCATCCGCAGCGGTAAGCGACCTCTGGTGCCGGTACTCGCGTCTTGGCTCTCGTGCATGCCGGGCGCATTCAAGCTGCCGGACAGGCCGGGACGCACCGACACGGCAGGACACCGGAAGCCCGCGGGCGAGCCGCCCCGCGAGGCACCCGTCCCCGCCTCGGACCACCACGACCGCCCGGCGTCTATCCGTGATCGTGGCCGGCGTCAAGCCCCGACATCCGGTGACATGACAGAGCAGCGGTCAGCCCGCGTACTGGAGGAGTCCCGAAGACGTGGCACCAGACTCCGCCGTGAGCGCATACAAGGAGGCGACCGTGCCGGTCATATCCACCCCCCAGGAATTCAACCAAGACGACCTCTACGTCGACCTAGAGGCGATCACCGAGCACCGCCTGTTCCTCAAATGTGAAGGATTCAACTTCGCGGGGTCCATCAAACTCAAAGCCGCAACCGCAATGGTCGAGGCCGCCGAACGCGACGGCCTGCTCAAGCCTGACTCCATCCTCGTCGAGTCCTCCTCCGGCAACCTCGGCGTGGCGCTGAGCATGATCGCAGCCAGCAAGGGCTACCGGTTCGTGTGCGTGACCGACTCCCGCTGCAACGCGGCGACCCGGCTGCTCCTGGAAGCCCTCGGCAGCCAGATCCACGTCATCACCGAGCCCTCCCCCACCGGCGGCCTGCTCGGCGCCCGGATCGACCACGTGCGCGCCCTGTGCGCCTCCGACGACCGCCACGTATGGCTCAACCAGTACACCAACCCCAACAACCACACGGCTCACTACCGCACCACCGCACCGGCCATCGCCCGTGCCTTCCCCGACCTTGATGTCCTCTTCATCGGGGCCGGCACCACCGGGACCCTCATGGGGTGCGCTCGCTACTTCCGCACTCGGCAGCGCCCGGTACGCATCGTCGCGATCGATTCGGAAGGCTCCGCGACCTTCGGACACACGCCCAGTCGCCGCATGATCCCCGGCCTCGGCACCAGCATCCGCCCCCCGCTCCTCGACACCTCCTACGTCGACGACGTGGTACACGTCAGCGAGGCCGAGACGATTCGCACGTGCCACCGGCTGGCCCGCCACGGCTTCGTCTTCGGCGGCTCCACCGGCACCGTCGTCAGCGGCGCCTCCCAATGGCTGGCCCGGCAGGACCAGGAGGTGACCGCGGTCGCCATCGCCCCGGACCTCGGCGAGCGCTACCTCGAAACCGTCTACCAGACCGGCTGGGTGCAAGACTTCTACGGCGGGGACGTACTCCGGCCCCAGACCGCCACCGCCGCCGCGGCCTGACCCGCCGAGTGCGCCGCCCGGCCCCGGGCACCCGCACACTGCGCAACAGTGCGCGCGGGTCAGGGCCGGCTTGCGGGCACGGTGTCCTTCGCCACCAGCCTGTTGCCGGACCAGCAGAGCCGGTAGAGGTCGACCTCGTCCAAGAGGTTGCGGCCCGAGCGGTAGAACTCGCAGGTGGTGCCGGGCGGCCGGGGTGCGAAACGGGCGTGGTCGGGCGGGTGGGGGTAGGTGCGGGCGGGCAGCAGGGGGGCGAGTTCGGTGCGCGGCCGGCCTGTGGCCAGCTCCTCGAACCGGGAGGGCGGCAGCACGCTCGCCGTCAGTTGCCAGGCCAGGTAGACGGCGGCCGGCACGAAGAAGGCGGCTGCGACGACCGGCGCCGCGAAGGCGGCGACGGAGCGGCGGCGAGCGGCGCTCCGTACGAAGGCGAGCCGCTTGGCGCTCTCGGGAGTGGCGGCGGCGTGCGTGTCCGAGGCTCCGGGGAGAGCGGTCCTGGACGGCAACGCGGACTCGGTGTGCCGCCCGCGGGTCCCGGCTCGTGTTCCGGGCGCCGTCCCGGGTCCCGGCGCCGGTGATCTCGGGCGGGCCGTGGCCTGGTGCGGGAGGACGGCGGTGACGCGGAACCCGCCCCGGTACGGGCCGGTCCGCAAGGATCCTCCGAGGACCGTCACCCGCTCCCGAAGCCCCGTCAGGCCCCGGCGGCCGACGCCGGTTGTCGGGCCTTCGGCCGCGTGCGCCGACCCGTCAGCCGGTGGAGCGGCGTTCACGACGCTCACGCGGGTACGGTCGGCCCCGTGTGTGATCCGCACCCGGATCGCACCGCCCGGCGCGTGCTTCACGGCGTTGGTGACGGCCTCCTGCACCACCCGGTACATCCCCCGTTCGGCAAGGGGAGACAGCGTGGGCACCGACCCGCTCCGCTCCCAGCGCACCGGCACCCCGGAGGCGACCGCCCGTCCGAGGAGGTCCTCGACGGTGTCGTTGACGGGCGGGCCCGCATCCGTCTCCGTGCCGGGCGGGTCGTGCAGGACCGCGACGGTCTCCCGCAGTTGCTCCACGGCGTCCGCGATCGTCCCGCGCAGCTCGGCGAGGTCGGTGCGGTCGCGCTCGGTGAGGTCGGGAGAGAGTTCCAGGGCCCCGGCGCGCAGGGCGACCAGGCTCAGGGCATGGCCGAGGGAGTCGTGCATGTCGGCCGCGATGTCCGCGCGTTCGGTCAGCCGCGCCCGCTCCGCGACCAGGTGTTGCCGCTCCTCCAGGCTCCTGGCCAGCCGCCAGCCCTCCCGTACGAGTTCGCGTCGGCCACGCCAGTGCCGTCCGGCCAGCCAGGGCAGGAGAAGGGCGGCGGGCAGCACGGTCAGCGCGTAGAACCACCACACGGCCGGTGTCCGCAGCACCGCGCACGTCGCGAGATCGACCGCGAGGCACCCGGCGAGCACCAGGAGCGGGCGCCCTGCCGCGGCGACCCGGATGCCCAGCAGACAACTCAGGGCGGCCAGCGACAGGACGTGGGCGTTGGCGGGGGTCGCGGAGTCGGCCATGCCCAGCGCGCAGAGCCCGTTGACGAGGACGACCGCGGCTCCCGGCCGGCAGCGGGACAGCGGCACGGCCACCGCCAGGACTGCCAACGGGAGGAGCAGGTCCAGGGCCGGCGAGGCCGCGCTCGCGTCCCGGAATCCGTAGCCGGTGGCGGCGGCGAGCACGCCCCACAGGGCCACGTCGCCGCACACGGACCTGGCCTGGGATATGCGGGTGTGCAGCATGGCGCGTCGACCGTCCTTCCGATGGATGTCCTCACCTGCCCGGATCGATTCTGTGGGACGGGCCCGGAGACCTGACGAGGGGGTGGCCGCGGTGGGGGTGTCCGGGCGGTTCCGACGCGGGGTCAGGCGTCCCGGCGGCGCAGCACGTACAGGCCGGTCAGGTGCGCGGCCGCGGCCCACGCCGCCACGATCAGGAACGCCGTGGCCTGTGTGAACGGGGCCTCGGCGGCGATGCGCATGAAGTGGTCTCCGGCTCCGTGCGGCAGGTGGTCGTTGACGTCGGCGAGCGTCGGGCCCCCGAGCCCCAGGAGGACGCTCGGCAGTGCCCACAGGAGTGTGATGAGGATCGAGAGCGCTCCGGCCGGATGGCGCGTGGCGAACGCCACCCCGACGGTCAGCACGGCGACCAACGCCTGGTAGAGACCGATCGCGAGGACCTGCCGGAGGCTCTGGCCGGCCTCGAAAGAGGCCCGTCCGTCGAACGCCACCCAGGCCACCACCGTGCCCAGGACGGCGAACGCGGTGCCGGCGACGAACGCGACGACGGCTGCCACCAGTGCCTTCGCCGCCTGGACCCGGTAGCGCCGGGGCACCCACAGCAGAGAGGCACGCACGCTCCCCGTCGAGTACTCGGAGGTGACCGCGACCGTGGCGAGGACGACGACGGAGAACTGTACGAGGACGGCGGAGGAGGCCGCCGCGTTCCCGACGGGCTGGACCGGAGCGTCGTTGATGCGGGCGATCGAGGCGTAGTAGTAGGTGAAGACGCCGGTGATCGCCAGGCCCGCCAGAAGGCAGAGATAGGGGGCTCGGACGGACCAGAGTTTGGTCCATTCGGAGGCGATCGCCCCGGCGACTCCACCGGGTGAGCCCCGGCCGGGGGTGTCGGGCTCGGCGCGGGGCGGGACCGTCGGCCTGCCGGGTGTCGTCGTCGTGCTCACTGTCGTCCCCCTTCGTTCTGTGCCGCGACCACGTCGGCCACGCAGTCGGCCGTGTCAGCGCGGCTGCCGCCCGTCGCGTACTCGACGCTGCGTGCGGTCAGCTCCATGTACGCCTGTTCCAGCGAGACCCGGACGTCGCTCAGTTGGTGCAGCCGGACCCGGCAGTGGTGGGCCAGGTCGCCGATCTCGGCGGCTGTGAGGCCCTCGACGGTGACTTCGCCGGACGCGGACGTCTCGACGCTCACCCCGTCGGCCGTCATCAGGCGACGGACCAGGGTCGCCCGTTCCTCGGGGTCGGGCACCAGGGCGCGCGCCGACGCGGGAGAGGCGGCGGCGAGGAACTCCGTCATGGTGGTGTCGCTCAGCAGCCGGCCCCGTCCGATGACGACGAGGTGGTCGGCCGTCAGCTGCATCTCGCTCATCAGGTGGCTGGAGAGGAACACGGTGCGTCCTTCCGCCGCCCGTTCACGCACGAGCCGGCGGATCCATCGCACACCGTCCGGGTCGAGGCCGTTGACCGGCTCGTCCAGGACGAGCACGGGCGGATCGCCGAGCAGGGCTCCCGCCACCCCGAGTCGCCCGCTCATGCCGAGCGAGTACGTCCCCGCCGGCCGGCGGGCCGCCTTGGTCAGGCCCACCGTCTCCAGCACCTCGTCCACGCGGCGTGCCGGGATGCCGTTGGCCCGGGCCTGGGCGAGGAGGTGGGTTCGGCCGGAACGGGCGGGGTGGACGGCCCGGGCGTCCAGCATCGCCCCCACCGCGCACAGCGGCCGTCGCAGGTCCGCGTAGGGCCGGCCGGCGATCAGGGCCCGCCCGCGGGTGGGATGGTCCAGGCCCAGGATCATGCGCATCGTGGTGGACTTCCCTGCCCCGTTGGGTCCGAGGAAGCCCGTCACACGGCCGGCCTGGACGTCGAATGTCAGCGCGTCCACGGCGACGGTGTCGCCGTAGCGTTTGGTGAGTCCTTGGAGGGTTATCACGGTGTTCCTTCGTGTCGGTCGCGGACTGCGGCATACGGCGCGGGGAACTCGGAGGTGGCGCACACCGGCCGACGCGTGGCGGGGGCGGCCACCGCGTTTCCCGTACGGAAGCGACGCTAGGAGTCCGCGGCGCGGGCGCCCATGGGTCGAACGGAAGCAGCGTCCTGCCCTTCGTCAGGGGTGTGCCCCCGCCCCCGGGTTGATCTGCGGGGCTCGCCGTTCGCACGGCGGTGCCTCGGCCGTAGGCTCGCCGCGTGGCAGAGACGACGAAACCGAGCAGCCGACCGGTCCGGGTCCTGGTGGCCGACGACGAGGCGATGGTCCGGGCGGGCGTGCGGGCCATCCTCGCCAGGGACCCGCAGGTCGAGGTGGTCGCCGAGGCCGGCGACGGGCACGAGGCGATCGCGCTCATCCGCCAACACCGGCCGGACGTGGTCCTGTTGGACATCCAGATGCCCGGCCTGGACGGGCTGACGACAGCGGCGCGGCTCCACCGGGAGCCGGCGCCGGTCGGTGTGATCATGCTGACGACCTTCGGCCAGGACGAGTACGTCACCCGCGCCCTGGAGGAGGGCGCCGACGGGTTCCTGCTGAAAGCGGACGACCCGAGGGAACTGCTCAACGGGGTACGGGCGGTGGGAGCCGGCGGGGCCTACCTGTCCCCGCGGGTCGCCGGCCGGGTCATCGCCGGACTGCGCGCCCATCGGGCGGCACATCCCCACCGCTCGCTGGACCGGCTCACGGAACGCGAGCGCGAGGTGCTGGCCGGAGTCGGGACGGGGCTGTCCAACGCGGAGATCGCGAGCCGGCTGCACCTGGTCGAGGGCACGGTGAAGGCGCACGTCAGCGCGGTGCTCGCGAAGCTGGGCGTGCGCAACCGGGTGGAGGCGGCCATCGCCGCGTACGAAGCCGGCCTGGTCCTGCCACGCCGTGGCTGAGGTCAGGGCTGTCCGGTGCCCGAAGTCGACGGGGACGCGGCCCGGCCGCAGGGCCTGAGCCCGGGACCGGCACACGGCTACGTTGTCGATGGCCACGAGCAGGCTGCACATCGGGGTCGTGCACCCCGTCGGAACACTCCCGCCTGCGATGCGGAACGATGACCGCATGAACGAACAACGGGGAAGCACCGAAGAGGAATCCATCGCTGATCTCGCCCGGCGCATGGTCGCGGCGGACACCGGCGGCTGGACGCCGGACGGGGTGAGGGAGCTGGTGGCCGAGCTCGGATGGGCCTGGAACGGGACGGCGCACGGTCCCGTCCTGACGGGTCGCCCCTCGGGTGACGCCCGCCTGCGTCCGGTCGGCGAGTTCGAAGAGCGGTACGTCGACGGCGAGTCGTATGTGGAGCTCGCGGTCCCCCTGGCGGCCGCCCCGCCGGATGCCGCGGCGCAGGCCACCGCCTTCCGCGCCGCCCAGCAGGAAGTGACCGCGGCGCTGGGCAAACCGTCCGTCATGGGTTCGCACGGCGACATGGGGCCCTTCTACGACAGCGGGCCGATCTGGGGCGCGCCCTTCATGCGCTGGCGGGGCAGGCCGGACACGCTGGAACTGCGTGCGGGGAAGACGGGGCCGGAGCTGGTTCTGCAGCCCACCGACCCGGCGGAGAACTGGTTCTGGCGTCAGGGGGTCGGCGAGGAGCACTCGATCAGCGGCTTCTTCGGCAGCAATCGCGACCGGGCCAACGGGGGCCTCGGCTTCCCCGGCGGCTGGACTGCCCGCAGCTGGGAGACCGTCACCCGGTCGCTGGGCGACTTTCTGGGAGGGCTGCCCGCCGAGACCACCGCGCTGGGCATCCGGATCGGGATGCCGTTCTACGGGCGCACAGACCGCGGCGCACCCATCCTGTTCGACATGACGTGCGGCGATCGGCTGTCGATCGGCTGCTTCGCCCCGGACGGCGTCGATCCGGCCGCACTCGGCTGGGGCTCGGTCGCCGAGCACCCGGGCACTGCATCGGTCTTCGGCGACGACGATCCTGTGTGGCGGGTGGACGGGGGCGGCCCCGGCGAACCGGACGGCCGTGCCCTCGCGGAGCTGCTCGTGGCTACGGCCAAGGCGGTGGGGGTGAGCAAGCCGACCGACCTGATCGTCGGCGGCGAGGCCGAGTACGTGGACGGTTACTACGTCACCTACTACGGACTGGGCTTGCAGACGGGCTGACCGTTTCCCCCGGCGCGGCCGACGGGCCCGCGCGTGGCCCTGCGCGTGTACGACGACTTGGCCACCGCGGATCCGGTCTGCTCAGGAGGCCGGCTGCAGTCGGACGCAGCATTGGCCGGGGATCGGCGCCAGGCATGCCTCGAGCCCTGCGGTGTCCATGCCGCTGAGGACACCGCGCAGCAGGTGGAGGTTCATGCCGCACACCGTCTGGGTGTGCTCACGGGCCAGGGCGTGGAAGGGGCAGTTCGCCAGAACGATCGCGTCGTCCTCGTGGCGCGGCTCGAAGCCGTACCGCTCCAGCAGCTCGAAGACGTTCGACTCGTTCTGCTCGCCCAGCTGCGTGCCGAGTTCTTCGGCCTTGCGGTGCAGCACCTCGCGCACTGGCTCGCCGGTCGCGTCGGATTCCTCCACGGCTTGGGCGAGCAGCCGTCCGGCCAGCTCGTAGCGGCGGTCCGGCAGGGTGACGGCGACCTGCTTCGCCGAGCGGCGGTAGAGCTTGGCCGGCCTTCCCGCGCCCGGTCCGGAGCGTCCGCTGCGGCGCTCGTAGACGACGTCGAGCAGGGATTCGCCGGCGAGCCGGTCCAGGTGGAACGCGGCGGTCTGACGGGCGAGCCCCAGGGCGGCGGCCGCCTCGTCCCGGCTGACCGGGTTCGGCTGGCGCACCACGTGGTCGTACAGCCTCCTGCGGGTCGGCTCGTCGAGAGCGGCGATGGCGGAGACGTCGGCGTCGCGTACTTCCTTCGGGGTGTCCACGCACACCAGTGTAAAACCCACGGCCATTGACTAAAGAGCGGAGCGGGGGTTCTATTGTTAATGAACGTTGTCGTTAGAAGGAGCGGGTCATGTCCTCCGTAACCACAAACACCACCTCCGCCGCCTCGCGGCGGGCGGTGTTCACCGACCCCGGCTACCAGGCGTTCGTGATCCTGCGTACCGGCTTCACGGTGGCGCCGATCCTGTTCGGGCTGGACAAGTTCGCCAACCTGCTCGTGGACTGGCCCACCTACCTCGCGCCGTGGATCGACAACATCGTTCCCGGCAGCGCCCAGGCGGCCATGTACGCGGTGGGTGCGATCGAAATCGTCGCCGGCCTTGCCGTGGCGCTGGCTCCGCGCTTCGGGGGCTGGCTGGTCGCGGGATGGCTGGCCGGCATCATCGTCAACCTGCTGACCATCCCCGGCCACTACGATGTCGCCCTGCGCGACTTCGGACTGCTCCTCGGCGCCGTCGCGCTCGCACGGCTCGCCCAGCGGTACCACGCCGAGCCGCAGCGGTGAACGGCCGCCGAGCGCACTGAACCCCTCCGGCGGGTGGAGCCTCACGGCACCACCCGCCCGTGCCGTCCGTCGTGTACATCGCCTGGAACCGGGATCCGCCGCATGCAGGGCGGCGGAGGAGGGTCGATGAGAGGGTGAAGCCATGGGGACTTCTCCCAGAACCGACCGCCGTCGCCTGGTGACGGCACGGACCGGTGGCTACGTACCGCTGCGCGACTACGCGGTGATCGGCGACGGCCGGGCCGCGGCACTCGTCGCCCGCGACGGTTCGGTGGACTGGCTCGGACTGCCGGATCTGGACTCGCCCGCCGTCTTCGGTGCCGTGCTCGACGCCGACCGCGGCGGCCGGTTCCTCCTCCAACCGGCGGTGCCCTACCGCAGTGAACGCCGCTACCTGCCCGGCACGAACGTCCTGGAGACCACCTTCGTCACCGCGCAGGGCACTGCGCGCGTGACCGACGCGCTGACCCTGCACGACGAGGTCGCCCTCGCCCCGATGCGCGAGCTGCAACGGCGCATCGACGGTGTGTCCGGGGCCGTCCCGATGCAGTGGAGCGTGCGGCCCCGATTCGGCTACGGCACCCGCACCACGCGGGTGGTCCTGCGTGCCGGAGTGCCAGTGGCGACGGCCGGCGCAGACGCGCTCGCCATCTGCGCCTGGGAGGCCGGCGAGCCCCGGTGCGAGGAGGATTCGATCAACGGCAGCTTCCTCACGGCACCGGGCGGGAGCGCCCTGATCGCCATGCCGTTCGCTCACCAGGAGCCGCTGGTCCTGCCGGCCCGCGCCGAATGCGACGCACGCCTGGAGCGTACGTGCGCGGCCTGGCGCCGCTGGGCGGACGACCGGATCTACACAGGCGGGTGGCAGGCAGCGGTGCTGCGCAGCCTGCTGACCTTGAAACTGCTGGTGTTCGCCCCGTCGGGCGCGGTAGCGGCCGCGGTGACGACCTCGCTGCCGGAACACGTCGGCGGGGAGCGCAATTGGGACTACCGCTTCTCGTGGCTCCGCGACTCCGCCTTCACCCTGGCCGCGTTCCTCCAGCTCGGCTGCCCCGCGGAAGCGCGTGCCTACTTCTGGTGGCTGATGCACGCCTCCCAGCTCACCCACCCGCGCCTGCAGGTGCTCTACCGGCTGGACGGCGGCGCCCACACCACGGAGAAGGCCCTCCCGTGGGAGGGCTACCGCGGCTCGTCACCGGTCCGCACCGGTAACGCGGCCGCCGGTCAGGTCCAGCTCGACACCTACGGCGAGCTGATGCAGACCGCCTGGCTGTACGCACAGGCCGCCGGACGGCTGGACGCGGACGTCGCCCGGCGCCTGGCCGAGCTCGCCGACTTGGTTTGCGCCACGTGGCAGGATCCCGACTCCGGCATCTGGGAGGTCCGCAGCGCTCCCCGCCACTTCACCCAGTCGAAGATGATGTGCTGGGTGGCGCTCGACCGCGCCGCACATCTCGCCGAGCACCGCTTGATCCCAGTGCGGCACCTGGCCCGCTGGCAGGCCGCCCGCGAAGAGATCGCCACGTTCATCGAGACCCGGTGCGTCTCGCCACGCCGCAACTGCTACGTGCGCTCCGCCGGCAGCGAGGAGCTGGACGCCGCCGTCCTCCTCGGCCACCTCTACGGCTACGTCGGCGACGTCCCGCGCATGCGCGCGACGATCACGTCGGTGGGGCTGGAACTGCGGCACGGGCCATTCGTCGACCGCTACTCCGGCGAAGACGGCCTGAGCGGACCCGAGGGGGCCTTCCTCGCCTGCTCCTTCTGGCTTGCCGAGTCCCTGGCCCGCACCGGACAGCTCGCCCAGGCCACCGCATTGATGGACGAGCTGGTCGGCCTGGCCAACGACGTCGGCCTCTACAGCGAGGAGATCGACCCGGCCACCGGTGACTTCCTGGGAAACCTGCCCCAGGGGCTGAGCCACCTGGCGCTCATCAGCGCCGCCTGCGCCATCAACGCGGCCGGCAGGGAGGCCGGCGGGTGAGCGCCTGGGGAACGGCCGCCGGGGCGTTCGTCGGCACACTGGTACTGACCACCGCATTGCGCGCCGCCGGAGAGATGCGCCTGACGCGCATGGACCTGCCCTTCCTGCTCGGCACGGCGGTGACCGTCAACCGCACGCGCGCCAAGGCCGTCGGCTACCTGATGCACTTCCTCAACGGCGAGATCTTCGCGTTCGCGTACTACGCCGTCTTCCTCGCGATCGGCATGGCCGGCTGGTGGCTGGGCGCACTCTTCGGCCTCCTGCACGGCCTGTTCGCCGGCACCGCGCTGGTCGGCGTCCTCCTGCCGCTCGTCCACCCCCGGATGGGCAGCCCGCTCACCAGCGCCCCCGAAGTGGCCCTTCTGGAACCGCCCGGCTTCCTGATGCTCAACTACGGCCCGAGCACTCCTGTCGTCACCGTCCTCGCCCACATCGGCTACGGAGCGATCGTCGGCGGCTTCACCGAGCTCGGAGGCTGACAGGTCCGGGGTGCCGTCACCGTAGAGCGGGCATATGGTCGCCATATGGGTGACGGCCGGTGTGACTGGGGCGGCGCCCGGATGCCGGAGCGTTCGGGGGCGGCCGGCCACCGGTATCGCCGGGGCCGGGGGCTCCGTTCCTGCCCTGGCATGGGCGCCGGGGCGGCCCGCAGCCGCCTCGGGCGCGCACGGTCCGCGCCCAGCACGGCCGACGGGCTCTGAGGGCATGCAGCCGGCAGCCTCCGCCGCAGAACCGGGCCTGGAGCAGCTCGACGGCGCCGTAGCCGAATTGGTCCAGGCCACAGGGGCTTCCGTGGCTCTGGTCTATCTGCTTCCTGCAGGTGAGCGCGTTCTGCACCTGGCCGTGGTCTCAGGAGTTCCAGGACACATCACTGCTCCGTGGGCGCGGATCGACCTCGGCGCACCGATCCCGGTTGCGGACGCCATACGCGACGAGCGCCTGGTGTGGTTGGGCGGTCGGGAGGAGGTCGCGCGGCGCTACCCCCGGCTCGGGCTCGTCCTGCCCTATGACTTCATGCTCGCCGCCGCCCCGATCAAGCACGGCACCACCGCATGGGGCGGCCTCGTACTGCTCTGGCCCGTCTTTCGCCCGCCGGAACCGAGCCCGGCCGAACGCGCGGCGATTGACGCCTTCTGCAGTACGGCCTGGGTGGTGCTGCAGCAGGCTGCAGGCAGCGGGCGTCTCTCGCTGCCGGTGGACACGCCGCGTGTGCTGCCCCCGCCCACGTCCCGTGTCCCCGAACGGGACGAGGCACTGGCCGTGGTCAGCTTCGCCGAGCGCCTGCCGGTGGGCTGCTGTGCCATGGACCTCGACGGTCGCATCACGTTCATCAACTCCGCCGGCAGCGACCTCGTCGGCGCCGGTGCCGCGGTCCTTCGGGGTGCCCGGCCCTGGGAGGTGCTGCTGTGGATGCGCGAGCCCGTATTCGAAGATCATTACCGTGCGGCGGTGGTCAGCCGCCAGCCCACGTCCTTCACCGCCCTGCGTCCACCGGACACGTGGCTGTCGTTCCAGCTCTACCCCGACGCTTCTGGTATCAGCGTCCACATCACCCCCGCCTCACCCCCCGGGGGGCCAGACGTACGACGGCACCCGCTGCCCTCAGCGGAGCTGGCCAGCGTGACGTCCCTCTACCATCTGATGCACTTGGCCGCCGCCCTGACCGAAGCCGTCGGGGTACGGGAGGTCGTCGATCTCGTCGCGGACCAGATCGTGCCCGCCTTCGGTCCCCAAGCCATGGTCCTGCTGACAGCGGAAGACGGCAGGCTCCGCATCATCGGCTACCGCGGATACACCGCCGAGCTGATGGACCGCTTCGATGCCGAGCCGCTGACCGCCCACACGCCGACGGCACGGGTCCTGAGCACCGGTGTGCCCAGCTTCTTCGCCACCTTCGCCGAGCTGAAGCGCGAGTACCCCGCAGCCGTCCATCTGGACGACATGGCCTCCTGGGCCTTTCTGCCTCTGATCGCTTCCGACCGTGTCGTCGGCTCCCTCGTCCTCGCCTACGGCCAGCCGCACTCCTTCGCCCCGGCCGAACGCGCCGTACTGACCTCACTGGCGGGCCTTGTCGCCCAGGCACTGGACCGCGCCCGCCTCTACGACACCAAGCACGAGCTCGCCCACACCCTGCAATCGGTCCTGCTACCGCACTCCCTCCCCCGCGTCGAGGGCCTCGACGTGGCCGCCCGCTACCTGCCCGCGGGCCGCGGCATGGACATCGGCGGAGACTTCTACGACCTCATCCGCCGCGACGACACCACGGTCACCGTCGCGATCGGCGACGTCCAGGGCCACAGCATCACCGCGGCCGCCCTCATGGGGCAGGTCCGCACCGCCGTCCACGCCCACGCCACGATCGGCACGCCACCCGGCGAGGTGCTCGCCCGTACCAACGGCCTTCTGGTCGACCTCGATCCGGGTCTTTTCACCAGCTGCCTGATCGCCCACATAGACCTCGCACAGCACCGCGCGCGTCTCGCCACCGCCGGACACCCCCCGCCGATCCTCCGCCATCCCGACGGACGAACCGAAGTCCTTCATGTGACTCCTGGCCTGCTGCTCGGAATCGACCCCGGCGCCAGCTATCCGACCACCGAGATCGCCCTGCCCCCCGGCAGCATCCTGGCCCTGTACACCGACGGCCTCGTCGAAACACCCGGCACCGACATCGACGACACCACAGCCGCCCTGGCCCGCCGGCTCGCACAGTTGGAAGGCCCCACGATGGACGACGTCGCTGACGCCCTCGTCGCATACGCCAGAGCATCCGCACCCCGCCACGACGACATCGCCCTCCTCCTCATCAAGGCACACGCCGCCGAACAGTGAGGCCCTCCACCCCCTCCTCGACGACAGCCGGCGCGGGAACGCCGCCGCGTCGCCCACGAGGTCACGAGGTCACGAGGTCACGAGGTCACGAGGTCACGAGGTCACGAGGTCACGAGGTCACGAGGCACGCCCATAGCGGACGCTCCCGCTCCAGATCCGTTCCAGCCGCACGTGGGCGCCGGGGCGGGGGGCGTGCCAGATCTTGTCATTGCCTGCGTAGATGCCTACGTGTCCCATGGTCGAACCTTTGGGAAAGAACACCAGATCGCCGGGCGTGCGATGTCGCCGGGAAATGCGTGAGGTGTGCTCGTACTGCTGCTCGGCCGTACGGGGCAGCCGTCTGCCGGCTTTCCGGAAGGAGTAGAGCGTCAGGCCGGAACAGTCGAACCGCTTGGGTCCTGTAGCACCGCGGGCATAGGGGGCGCCCTCCTTGGACGCGGCCACGGCCAGCGCCCGGATGCCGTACGGTGCGGCCGCCTCGGCGGACGGCACCGGGCCGGCCAACGCGCCCAGCGTCAGGAGGAAGAGGAGCAGGAAGACGCGCGGGAGGCGGAATCTAGCGGCGCGGCGAATAGGGCGTTGAGCCTGTCGAGCCTTACTGGAGCCGGTCCTTGAAACAGACATCGAAAATACCTCCGCGTTCGGATGCAGCG
This sequence comes from Streptomyces sp. LARHCF249, assembly GCF_052871255.1. NCBI lineage: Bacteria > Bacillati > Actinomycetota > Actinomycetes > Kitasatosporales > Streptomycetaceae > Streptomyces > Streptomyces sp. LARHCF249. The sequence continues at coordinate 363,182 of NZ_JBIXJQ010000004.1, read as the reverse complement.
AGTGACCGGTCGGTCGGATAATTGACTAAGTCCTCCCCTCATTGCAGTAGTTCGTGAGATGCGACGGCCGACAAGTTTTCACCGGTACCGCGCACAATTCACGTTCGGACACGGGCTCGGGTGTCTCGGTTCTGCAAAAGATCCGCAAAGTTATGGAAATCATTTCCGGGAAGGAGAATCCGACTCGGCGTGCCCGGTGGATAGTTCGCCTATTTGCCGCATCGATGGCCTTCTCGCCAGAGGAAAGGGCGCCCCCTGGGGTGCCAACAGACCTCATCCGCCCAGCTGGTGCATATGGCTCTCGATGCACGCCCCTGCAACCCGCCTGAAGCAGGCAGGGCTGACGGGTACCGGTACCGGCGCACGCCAGCAGGCGGTGCAGCAGATCATGATCAGCGGCCGGTTCGCGGCGTAGTCCGACCAGTACTCCTCGCCGAATTCCTCCACGCCGGCATCCGAGACGTCCCCCGGCCGATCTCGTTGGCCAACGATGGTCCGCCGAAGTCAAAGCCCCGGTTCTACACGAACAGGAAGAACTCACCGTCGGCAACGCGGCTGTTCCGGATGTTGTGCATCATCTGCTCGATCTCCGCGACGTCGGTCGCGTAGTTGAACGCCTGCACGGCCACGGCGACGTCGCAGGGGCTGATCGAAGGTCCGCAGGGTGGCCGTGGCCGCGACTTCGTATGCAAAGCCCAGGGGCTCGGCCTTCTCACGGGCGTTGGCCGCTTCGATCACCACGCTGGAGATGTCCAACCCGAAAATGCGGGACGCAGCGCGGCGCTTGAGCTCGCGGCTGTAGAAGCCGGTGCCGCAGGCAATTCAGTTTGCCCGGACGGTCAGCGGCGGTGGATCCGGCTGACGCCGTACCACTTCGACACGCACGCGGCGACCCAGTCCCGCTCGTAGGTCCCTGTGAAGAAGGGCTCGGCGAGAGCGCCGATGTACAGGGGCCGGTAGCCCACGTCCGTGGCGCCCCGCGCGGTCTCGGTCCGGATGCGGGAGTTCTGGGCGTCCCAGGCCACGGAACGGGCGACCGTGGTCGTCGTGAGCTGCTGGACGTTGGGGACGAGCGCGGCCACCGAGGCCAGCGCCAGGCACCACGCCACCGCGGCGCCGGCCACCAGGACCGCGTCGGCGGTACGGCGGCGCGCGAGCCGGCGGCCGCCCCACACTCCCAGCAGTGCGCCGTACCCGCAGAGCGCCAGCTCCATCGGTACGAGAAAGCTCGTCCAGGTGCGGGCGTACGTCCACCCGTCCGGGCCGTAGCCACTGCGCAGGCCCACCACGACGGCGAACGACCCCACCAGCACCACGGGCACCGGAAGCAGCAGCACGGCGGTCAGCACCGGGCGCGGGACGGTCCGCCGCGGCTCCCGCTTCCCGGGTGCTGGCGCGCGGAGCCCGCACGCCAGGCCCAGGAGGATGCCGACGGCGGCGGCTCCGAGGTAGGCCCACTGGCCGGTCACGGAGTCCCACACGTGCAGCCAGTCCGCGAAGGTGCCCCCGAGTTCGCCCGCGGAGAGCGGCGACTCCTCGTCCGACTGCTGCGCCCGGCGCCATCGGGCACCCGGGGAGGTGTAGAGCACGACGAGGCCGCAGAGCAGGCCGGAACACCAGAGCAGGCACCAGGTGGAGGGATACCAGTTGCGCGCGAGGCCGAGCCGGGGCAGGCAGAGCAGCCCGACCCCGACGGCGAGCAGCCCGCTGACCAGCGCGAACGGCTCGCTCAGGGTGCCCAGCGCGACAGCGGTGAGGAATGCCGAGGCGAAGCCGGCCCGGCGTGCGGCGGGACGGGGATGGCGCGCGGTCCGGATGGCCAGCAGGAGTGCCCACAGGCCGATGACGCTCGGCACCGTGTGGGAGATCGTGGCAGGAGCCCACAGCAGGACCTGATAGCTGCGGGTGCCCGCGAAGTAGATCGGCGCCTGGACGACCAGGGCGCAGGCGGTCAGGACCAGCACACGGGGCCGGCCGCCGAGCAACCGTATGAAGTCACGTCCCAGCAGGACCAGTCCCGCGGTGAAGGAGACGGCGATGGCCATCGGCAGGATCTTGGTCCCGGCCAGTCCGTCGCCGTAGACGACACCGCTCAGGAAGGCGTTGGCGATCCTGCCGTTCTGGGTCATGTAGAAGTCGGACGTGATGCCGAGGACGCCCAGGTCACGGGCTTTCCACGCGGCACACCAGTCGTCGGACGTGGGCCGTACGTAAAGACCGAGGAAGCATCCGACGGCGATGAGGGCTCCGGCCGCCGCGACGAGCGTCGCCGCCGCCGTCGGGAGGAGCCTGCGCAGGAAGGGGTGGCGGCCGGTTCCCCGGCCCACTTCGGCGGCAGGGGTCCCGACGTCCTCGCCCTCGATCGCAGCCGTGCTCATTCACCACCCCTTCGCAGCGGGCCCGGCCGGAGGGGCGGCCGATGCGTCCCGCCGGCTGCGGTGACCGCACGGCCCGCGAACACCCATGATGTGCACGGCTCGCCGCCACCGGCATCCCGGGTGCGCCAGGACGGTTACGCGGGCGCGAGCCCGCTCGGGACCCGCGCTCACCCGGCCGGCGGGTGTTCCCTGGCAGCCTCCGCACGGCTCTTCCAGGATGGGTATCCAGACGGGTCCGGGCGTAGGCGGGACCGGTGGAGGGAGTGGCGATGCCGCGTGTCCTGCTCAGCCGTTGGGCGGTGGTCTCGGCGGCCTTGGCGAGCGTCGTCGTTCCCGTGTGCGCCACGGGCCAGCCGGGCCGTGGCCAGGCCGAGCGCCGGTACGTGCCTCCGGCGGTGTTCGTCGCGCCCGCTGCCGTAGCGCCCGCCCTCGCGCCCGCCGTCGCACGCACCGTCGTCGCACGCACCGTCATCGCCCCCACCGTCGGCCTCCTGTCCAACACGACCGCCGTCCACGGCGTTCCGGGGTCCGTCGCCCGAGGCGCACGGTACGTCGAGGGGAGCAACGTCCTGCGGCTGGCGTCCGGCCGGTGGATGTACCTCCCCGCCGCCCGGACGGCGCCGGCCGTGGTCCCGCCCGGCCATCCGCCGGCACGGCAGCAGATCGCACAGAGCCGCGCCTGGCTGGCCTCCGGCCGGGTCCCGGGCCGGTCGCCCGAGCACCGCGCGGCGGCCGAGCGGGCCCTGCTGTCCCTGCGCGCCCTGCTCCGGCCGAACGGCGCCGTGGCGGCGGGATGGAGTCCCGGCTGGCAGTACTCCTGGCCGCGCGACTCCAGCTTCGTCTCCGCCGCGTTCGCACACACCGGCCATGACGCCGAGGCCTACCGGATCCTGCGCTACAGCGCCGCGACCCAGCGCAAGGACGGCACCTGGGAGGCTCGGACGAAGCTCGACGGATCCGGCCCGCCCGACGGCAGGCGGTGGCAGCTCGACGCCAACGGATGGGTCCCCTGGGCCACCTGGCAGTGGTACCGGACGGCCCCTCCGGCCACCCGCCACGCCCGGCTGCTGACCCTCTACCCGATGATCCGCAAGGCGGCCGACCACGCGGCGGCCTCCCTGCGGAAGGACGGACTGCCACCTGCCTCCCCCGACTACTGGGAGCTGATGACGAACACCACGAACATCGGTACCGCCGCGCCCCTGCTCGCCGGGCTCAACGCCTCCGCGGACCTCGCGCGGGAGGCGAACCGGCCGGACGACGCGGCGCGCTGGGCCCGGGCCGCACAGCGGCTCTCCTCCGGGATCTCCGCGAAGTTCTTTCCCCTGGCGTACCAGCGCACCGTCGACGGACGGCACGGGCGCGACAGCGCGGTGGCGTTCATGGCGCCCCCCTTCAACGCGGCCCCCGCCGACCTGTCCGGCGCGCTGGACTCGACGTACGGGGCGCTGCTGCTGCCCAACGGGGGGCTGACCCCCGGAAACGACCCCGCAGCGCCCTGGGGCGGATACGCCTGGACTCCGAGTACGGCGTTCTTCGCGCTCGCATGGGCCGCCATGGGGAGGCCGGAGAAGGCCGGACCGGTCCTGGACTGGGTCTTCTCCAAGCGGAACCCGCTCGGCGAGCTGCCGGAGAAGACGGACAAGGAAGGCAGGCCCGCCTCGGTCGCCCCCCTCGGGTGGACGGGCTCGATCGCCGTCCTGGCCCTCGTGGCGCTCGACGGCACGGCGCTCCCCACCCCGCCCCTGCGGCCGTAACCGGGCGCCGCGGAACCGGGCAGGAGTACGGGTGTCAGACGGGCTGCGCCCCGTCACCCGGGGGCGGCGCGGTGCGGACCTTCTCCAGCGCGGCCAGGAGGTGTCGGTAGGCGAGCTGTTCGGCCGCCACCGCCCGCCCGAGCGGGAGGTAGTACGGATCACGGCGGGAGCGGGCCTCTTCGGCGGCGGCCAGGCGTATCTCCCTGGCCCGGTCCACCTGGTTCCTGGCCGCGACGTACCCGTCGTCGAGGAGCCGGTGCTCGAGGACCTCTGCGAAGGCGCGCTCCGCCAGAGCGTCGAGCTGGTCGAGGTCTTCGGCACAGCGCTCGGGGGCCCTTCCGGCGCAGCCTTCTTCCAGGGCCCGGGACAGCGATCCCACGGTCGCCCCGAGCTCCGGGTACCCCCAGGCCGGCGCAGAATCGTTCCTGCATCCGGCGGCGAGGGCCACCAGCGCGGCGACACAGGCCACCGCGCGGACCGCCCCCCGTCCCGTGCGCCCGCGCACGGTGGAGCAAGAGGTCATGGCAGCTCCGATCGCCGGTGGTCGGATGGACAGGAGCCGGCCCCGGCCACCCCACGTGGTCCGGCCGCCATCGTCGCCCGGGCCGGTCAGCGCTGCCACCCGGAGCCCACCCGCCCGGCCTGCGCGATCGTCGCGGGCTGGACCGCCCGGTGCCACGGGGAGGAGGGCGGGCCGCTGCCGAACGGCTCGAATCCGGCCGAGGGAGCCGTCGTGACGTGCAGACCGGCGTCCAGGCCGAGGGCTGCGGCGACGGCCGAGCCGTCCGGCTCGGCCACGGCCGCCGGCGCGCCCGTGTAGAGCACCTGCGACTCGTACCAGGACGGCGCGCCGTCCGGGCCCGACACACCGATCGTGCCCGCGCCCGCGCGGCCCGCGAGCAGGTGGCCCGCGACGCCGACGGCGCCGTAGCCGCCCTCGCCGCCCGCCTCGGTGACCGGGGAGAAGGTCGGCGCGGGCCCTCCCGCGCCGACCAGGGTCGTCCCGACGGTGCCCGTGCCGGGGCGCCGGAAGTACAGGCGGACGCCGTCGCCCTGCGGGCTCGCCGAGAGCGGACCGGTGGTTGCCGGCAGCCCGGTCGCGAAGGGGCCGCCGAACGGGTCGTCCGGGGTCGGCTGAACCCAGGCCAGCACGGTCTGGGCCGTGGCCGCGTACACGTGGCGCCGCCCCGCCCCGTCGGTCGCGGTGACCGGGTCGCCCTGCAGACCGGTTCCGCCCAGGGCCTGCCACGCGCCGAACGCGCCGTCCGCGGTGGCCTGTGGGCGGGCCCGCAGGGTGCGCCGGGAATCGCGTACGTACACGGTCATCCGGCCCGTACCGTCCACGGCGACGGACGGTGCACTGATCGCCGAGGTGCCGGGTATGTCGTCTATGTCCGGAGTGCCCAGCGACTTCCACGGGCCGAACGCGCCGTCGGGCGCGGCCTGGACCGCGTACACGAGGTCACGGCCGTACTCCTGGGGTGTGGGGCCGAGCCGGGTGCGGGTGCCGAAGACCGCGATCCTGCCGTCGGGGAGCCGGGCCGCCGCCGCGCCCGAGTCGAAGCCGTCACCGGGGAGGAACCGAGGTCCCTGCCAGGGGGCCTTGGGGCCGCTGCGCGACCAGTGCGCCATACGGCCGTCCAGAACGGCGAAGGCCCACAGCCGGCCGGAGGCGCCCTCGGCCATCCAGGAGGTGCCCTCGCCCCGGCTGTAGCGGATGGTCTGGTTCCATCCGGCACCGGTGGGCCGGGTCGCGGTCTTGCGGTCGCCGCAGCCGGCGGGGCTGCCGCACCAGTCCTGGTGGTCCGTCCAGGCGTAGGTCTTGAGGTAGCCGAGCTTCTCCTCGGCCGTCTGCGGGTCGAGCGTCGGGGGCAGGGAGCTGTTGGGGTAGCTCACGTAGTTCTGGATCGCGAAGTGCGGCCGGTCCGTGGACTGCGCGTAGCGATCGGCCGCGGCCTGCACGAAGCGGGCGCCGTACACGTGGTCCTGGTGGTCGAGGAAGGCGCCGCCGTGCGAGCGGCCGGGCGTCGGGTCCTGCGTCCGTATCGTGGTCGGCCGGTACATCGCGAAGATGTCCGCGATGGCCTCCACGGCCTGTTCCTTGGTGTACGAGAACGAGGTCTTGACGGGGGTCCCGGAGGTCAGCTGGGCGCCGAGGGCGGGAACCCTGCCGTCCCACAGGCCGCGGAGGCTGTCCGGGTTGTCGTCGGAGATGCTGCGGGCCTCGCGCAGCTGCATCCACACGAGGTTCACCTCGGGCCTGGCGACGAGGACGTCGACCTCGGCGCTCCCCCCGCCGGCCGTGGGTATGGAGGTGCGCTGCCAGGCGCTGGTGCGCTCGCCGGTGGCCATCTGCGCGTAGGCGGCCCGTATGCCGTTCTGCCGGGCCTCCGCGTAGGCGGCGCGGTCGGCGGGGCCCGCGGGATCCTCCAGGTGGGGGCTGTGGGCCTCGTTCCTGCCGTCGGACTCGCCGGAGGTCAGGTAGACGGTGGCGACCTTGACGCCCGCCGATATGGAGCGGCTCAGGTCGGGGTTCATGAAGAAGAGGTCGTCGTCGGGATGCGCGACGACCTGGAGGACCGTGCCTTCGGTCACACTCGGGCGCGGGGCCGCCTCGAGGGCCTTCGGCTCCTGCGCGCCGCCGTATCCGTAGGCCCAGGTCGTCACGCCGGCGACGCCGACGGTGAGCGAGACGAGCAGGGTCGCGAGGCGGGTGCGGCTGGCCAGGGACATCTACAACGCCTTGAGGATCGGTCCGGTGCGGAATTCCGCCGAGGGGGGTGAGTCGGTGCCCCGATGGCTCCACCGCTTCCGGGAGACGACCGCGGCCGATTATGCCCCGCACGTTTGCGACTGACACAGCATCAAGAGGTATATGACGGCAAATAAAATTGAATGCGCGATATAGGTAACTTGGGTTGCTTGTCCTATTTGCTATCGCTTGAGTGATGACTCGCACACCACCCCGAGGCTGTGACCCACTTCACGCCGCCGCGGGCGCCGAGCCGATCAAGCCGGAAGCCGAGTGGGCCGGGTTCGTCTGGTGACGCCTCCGGCCCTTGCGGTGGGCGGTCGGTCAGATGCGGTCGGCCGCAATCAGGAGGTACTGGAAGGAGCCGTCCTTGTACGAGTTGATGAACGCCTCTTCGATGCCGGTGACCAGGCGGGACGTGGCCCGCAGCTCCCAGTAGGGCAGGGTCGCGGGAGTCAGGTCGATGACGGCCTGCGGGACGAGACGGTTGTCGGCCATCGCGCGCATGTACTCCCGGCGGGAGTGGATGTTGCACTCGAAGTGCGCGTTGATCTGGGAGACCCACTTCGAGGGCTGGCCGTAACGCGGGTTCCAGCAGCCGGTGATGGTCAGGTAGCGGCCGCCGACCGCGAGGATGCGGGAGTGCTCGGCGAAGAGGTCGTGCAGGTCGACGTACATGCTCGACTCGTTGTTCCACGAGGCCGCGGCCTGCCCGGTCTCGAAGGGCGTGCTGAGCATGTTGCAGACGCGGGCGTGGACGTGGTCCTCGATGCCCAGTTCGCGGGCCCGCTGGTTGGCGAAGTCGGCCTGCTTGGCCGACAGGGTGACGCCTTCGACCTTGCATCCGAAGCGCTGGTGGGCCATGACCATCGAGCCGCCGCGGCCACAGCCGGCGTCCACGAGCGTGTCGTCGCGATCGATGGGGCCGAGGTGGTCCAGGAGGAGTTCGGCCTGCGCTGACTCCAGGCGGTGGAGCTCGGCGATCAGCTTCTTCTCGTATGCGCTGTCCTCGGTGTCGCCGAGCGCGGCGTGGTCGACGTCGCCGATGCCGTAGTGGTGGTGGTAAAGGCCGTCGATGTCGCCGAGACGCAGGTTGACGGGCCTGGCCTCGTTGTTCCAGTAGCGGGCGATGTCCCCCTGGTAGGGCGTTGCCGGGGTGGGGATGAACAGGGAGGTGTCGGCAGAGGTGCCGTTGGTGGTGGTGAGTTCGGTGCCAGTCACGGATAAATCCATCCTTACCAGAAGTTGGGCAGGCTGTAGCGATAGGTGTTGGTCTGGTGCCAGTAGTGGTTTCCGTCGACCCATACGGCCACTCCCCGCAGGAAGCGCAGCACGCTCGGGACGGGGCAGGCGGCGGCCAGGGCGGCGGCTGCGGCTTCGAATTCGTGCATGAGGTCGTTGTGGACCTCGACCGCCTTCAGGTAGGCCTCGCGGTCGGAGAGGCCCTCGCGTTCGGCGAGCACTACGGGCAGGTTCAGGTGTCGGCCGGGGCTGGCGAGTTCCTTGGTATACGAGTAGAGGTCGTTGACGATGGTGGTGGCGTTGCCGGCGAGCGCGATGACCCGCTGCATGGCGGGCTGGGCGTGCAGGTCCGCCGGCAGTTCGTATCCGCCGACGGTGTCGGTGATGGTGGGGCAGGGACGGAAGTTGTTGAACTGCCGCATCGCCAGGTACTCCCACACCTCGGGCACGTACTCCGTCTGGGCCCAGGCCGCCTCGGCGAGGTACCCCATGTGCAGACGGGCCATGTCGTGCCGGAACCGGTCGGCCTGGGAGGGGCCGGCCTCCTGGAGGAAGTACTCCATGGCGGACCGGTAGGCACGCCGGGGCGCGTCCGAGTGGAGCGACTGCGCCCACTCCGGCTGGTACTCGTTCGTCGTGTGGAGGGGGTCGAGGGCGGTGTGTGCGAGCAGCAGGCGTCCGCCGAGGCCAATCGGTGAGCCGCCGTGGTCCTCGCAGTAGCAGTCGTCGACCGCGTTCTCGGCGACCATCAGGCGGGTGGCGAGCATCAGGTGCTCGATGGTGGGAGCGTCCGGATGGCAGGCGACCATGTAGCGCCCCACCAAGAAGCCGTCGAACTCGTCCTCCCAGTCCTCCGGGTACAACTCGACCTCGTCCAGCGCCCAGGCCTTGATCCTGCGGCTGACCTCCTCCACCCGCGCCGGGTCGGGCTCCGGCACCGGGTGGTAGTAGAGACCCGGGATCGGAGTGCCCGCCGGAGCCTCGGGCTCCACGGGTGCCGGAGGTTCCTCGCGCCGGGCCGGGTGCAGGCTCGCCGTGCCCAGACCACTGGGGCCGCGCAGGATCCGTTCCAGCACAGGGCTCTGTCGCTTCACCACTGCAGCCCCCTCCCGTACGTGCTGGGCCACCAGGTCGCCACCCGGACCGACGCCGGGTACCGGCACGTCTACGGGCACGGCCCCCGCGGCTGGGACGGGAACGAAGGGCAGGGCGGGGCCGGACGGCAGGGCGCGGCCGGCAGGCAGGACAGGCCGGGCTCCGACTGCGGCTTCGAGGCCGGAGGCCTGGGCGTTGGCGAGGACGGGGGCCCCGAAGCGGGCCGCGGCGGCGGGCAGGCTCGACTGCAGAGGGGAAAGCCCAGGATCGGGCATCCGTGGCTCCTTGGTGAGGTGGGGTGGACTGTCCCGGATCCCGGGCGTGCTCGTCCGGCCCGGGAAGGTCCGGGCTGTCGTGGCTGTCTTGGCTGTCGCGGCTCGGGCGGGCCGCTAGTCGCGCCTGCGCGCGATCTGCACGTTCTCCAGCACGCCGAGCGCGTCGGGCACCAGGATGGCGGCGGAATAGTAGGTGGAGACGAGGTAGGAGATGATCGACCGTTCGTCGATGCCCATGAAACGCACCGACAGGCCGGGCTCGTACTCCTCCGGCAGACCCGTCTGGTGCAGGCCGATGACGCCCTGGTTGTCCTCGCCGGTTCGCATGGCGAGGATCGAGCTGGTGTTCTCTTTGCTGATGGGGATCTTGTTGCAGGGCAGGATCGGGACGCCGCGCCAGGCCGGGACCTGCTGCCCGCCGACGTCGACGTGGTCCGGGTAGAGCCCGCGGGCGTTGAACTCCCGCCCGATCGCCGCGATCGTCCGGGGGTTGGCGAAGAAGAACTTGGTGCCACGGCGGCGGCAGAGCAGCTCGTCGAGGTCGTCCGGGGTGGGCGGGCCGGAGTGGGTCTGGATCCGCTGCTTGAAATCGGCGTTGTGGAGCAGACCGAACTCCCGGTTGTTGACCAGCTCGTGCTCCTGGCGCTCGCGGAGCGCCTCGATGGTGAGCCTGAGCTGCTCCTCGGTCTGGTTGTGCGGCCCGTTGTAGAGGTCGGCGACCCTCGTGTGGATCCGCAGCACCGTCTGCGCGATGGAGAGCTCGTACTCGCGGGGCTTGAGCTCGTAGTCGACGAAGGCGCCGGGGAGTTCGGCCTCGCCGGTGTGGCCGGCCGACATCGCGATCTCGGCTTCGCCGTGCTTGTTCTGCCGCTGGTGGGGAAGCGAGCTGAACTCGCGGATGTGGGCCTGGAGGCCTGGGGCCGCGGACAGCACGGCGGCGAAGTCCGCCCGGGACAGGGTGAGCAGGGTGCCGGGGGTATCGGCGGTGGCGGTGTAGTCCCAGCTGGCGTCGGCGTCCAGCAGGGCGTTCTCGCCGAACCGGTCGCCGTCGGCGAGTACGGCGACGGCGACCGCGTCGCCGTACTTGCCGACGGAGGTCTGGCTGATCCGGCCGTGGGCGATGAGGTGGATCTGCTCGGCGGGGTTGCCGCGCTCGACCAGTACCTCGCCGGCCCGGAAATCACGCTGGACGCACCGGTCGGCGATCGCGGTCAGTACTTCCTCGTCCTCGAAGCCACGCAGCATGGCCAGTTCGCTGAGCTCGCGCGGGATCACCCGGACGTCGCCGCCGTCCTGGATGAACTCGATGCGTCCGTCGCCGACGGTGTAGCTGAGCCGGCGGTTCACCCGGTAGGTGCCGCCCTTCGTCTCCACCCAGGGGAGCATCCGCAGCAGCCACCGGGAGGTGATCTCCTGCATCTGCGGGGCGGACTTGGTCGTGCTGGCAAGGTTGCGGGCGGCTGCGGTGCTCAGGCTGGACTGCTGGGGCGGCTCCAGCTGCGCTTCCGGGCTGGTGTCGATGGTCATCGGGGAGCTCTCCTTCGTAAGGGCGGTGATCGGCGTTTATACACATCACCGGAAAAGAGGAATAGAGAGGGTGAATATCCGGGAACCCGTCTAGATCAGGTGAAACAGTATCGGCGGACGGGTCCGGACACCCCTGATGAGCCGCCGCATTACCTCGATGCAGCGATCTTGCCCAAGACGGGTTGACCTTGGGCGGCCGACGGGCTTCGGACCTGGTCGAGAGCACGCCCGGTGTGCGGCTGGCCGCCCGCTCCCTTCCCTCATCGGGCATGCGGGGACCGGAGCCGCCGCTCCTGGTACCTCGCCACGAAGTGCCCCGGCGGCGGCGGCCTGGGACACTGGGGGAAGAGACTCAGATCCGAACGGCAGCACGCATGGGCGCACTGCACTGATTCTCGACACCAGGCTGTAAGGCATCGCGCGGCTGTGGTGCGTCGGCCTGCTGGTCCACAGCAGGATCGATACGGCCGACTACCAGCGGCGCATGAGCCGCCTCGCCCACGGCAGGCGGACGTGAACCGGCCGGGCACAGGTCATGAAGGCGAGACCGTCAGGGCCGGCCAAAACCAGCACATATCCGTGAGAGGGGTGGCCATGTCGCTCACCCGTTCCCGCCGCATTCGTCACCGTACTCGGGGAGCAGCGGTCGGCGCCGCCTGCGCCTTGCTCACCATCGTCGGCGTCACCAGCACCAGCGCCGCGCCCCTGTCCCCACCTGCCAGCGCGTCTGCCATCACGGTCGAAGGCACAGAGGTTCACATCCGAGGCTTCAACTTCGTCCCTGCGGAGGTCAAGGTACGCGCCGGCGCCACCGTCACCGTGGTGAACGATGACTCGGCTCCGCACACCCTGACCGCCACCGAGGGGGATGCCTTCGACACCGGCACGATCGAAGGCGGCGAGTCCGGCACCTTCACCGCACCGTCCAAGCCGGGCAGTTACCCGTTCCTCTGCTCCCTCCACCCACAGATGAAGGGGACACTCATCGTCAGCTGACGCGCCACGTCGTCACCGAGCCCGGCCCGGCACGCCGATTGGCATGCCGGGCCCGTCACGGTGAAGGCCGGTAGCCGACGGGATTTGAGCCGGGGTGCCGGTCACCAGTACAGCAGCCAGCGTCCCTCGCACCACACCCCGTGTCCCTGGAGGGTGAGCCGCTCGTCGTCGGGTTCGACGCGGGTGCTGGGCGCGACCTGGTGCAGGGTGTGGCCGGAGTGGATCACCATCTGGCCGGGTGTGTAGGGGACGTACTGCTTGGTGTGGAAGCGTTTGAGGTCGGAGGCACCCTCGATCCAGCCCTTCTCCGAGGCCCGGCGGAACTCCTCGTAGCTCGCGTCCCAGATGTTCAGGCCGCCGCCGGCCGCGGGCAGCCTGAGGGGCAGGGTGAAGGACAGCAGACGGGTCAGGTCGGTCCCGGGGGGCCAGGTGAAGGACCGGTACTGCATGTCGAAGTGCACGGGCGCCTTGGGCTTGGTGAACACGGCGGCGGCCAGCCATACGTGAAAGCCCGGCATGGCGAGGTGCTCGGGATAGTGGACCGGTGCGCCGAGGTGACGTGCCAGGACGTCCGCGAGCCGCGTGTACAGCCGGCCGAAGGACTCCCACAGGAGCGGCCTCGAGGCATCGGCCCGCTTCTGGTACTCGCCGGCCTCCGGGTTCTCGGCGAGGTCGAGGTAGCTGGGCGTGCCCAGGGTGAAGAAGGCGGCGGGTTCCGGGCCGCGCGGGATCCAGTGCTCGCGCAGGCCGTGCACGGCGTCGCGGAGCGCGGCGCTGTCGGCCTCGGTGAGCACGGTCAGCCGGTCGATCACGAGTGCCTCCCCTGCAGCAGGGCGAGAAGCGATGCGGTGATGTCACCGCCGAGCCGCCGGTCGTACCAGTCGTACGCCGGCATCGGATTGACCTCCAGGCACCAGTGCGTGCCGTCGTCGGCGACCTTGAAGTCCCAGCCCGCGAAGGCCATGCCCAGGAAGGCGGTGTGGCGGACCACCTGCGCGGCGATCGGTCCGGGCAGCTCACACGGGGTGAACACCGCGTCGGGGTCGGTCCGGTAGTCCACCGCGCCGGAGACGATCTCCTCGGCGTGCACCCGGTCGTGGACGACATGGGCTCGAACGTCCCGGCCTTCGACGTAGCGTTGCAGGTGCACCGGTCCCTGCCAGGGGTCGAAGTCGGCCAGTTCGCCCGGGAGGAGGAGCCGGCTGGTGGCCCGTACCCCCGACACCGCCTTGACGAGGGTCGGCCCGGCCCCGGCGAAGGCCCGCAGCCGCTGCGGCGAGGAGCTCGTGATGCTGGGGGGCACCTTGAATCCGGCACGGGTCAGCGACCATTCGTGGAGCGGCTTGGACCCGTTGTCGGAGCGGATCGAGGGGCGGTTGACGACCAGGCCCGGGATGTGGTCCAGCCAGGCCGTGAGGGCCGTGGTGAGCCAGCGCCAGCGCAGCGCCTGTTCCCGGTCCTCCTGCAGGGCCGACAGGTCGTTGATCCGGCAGTAGTACGACCCCTCGGGGTCGAGGGTGTGGTCGCCGAGCCGCGCCGGGCGGTCCCCGCCGATGGCCAGCCGCCAGTCGTCCTGGCGCGCCACCTCCCGGAGGTCGACGGCCTCGACGTGGACATCGCGGGCCGCGGCGGCGGCGGTGAAGTGCGCGATGGTGCTCTCGGAGGCGAGTCCAATGGTGTAGATCACGGGAAGAGCACCTTCAGGAGTTGCGGGCCGAGCCCGAGCCAGACCATGCGCAGCTGCTCGACGTCGGGGAACGGCTCGACCACGACCGGCTTCGCGCAGTGGAGGTCCGGGGATATCCGCCAGACCACGGAGGCCAGTTCGAGGCCGAGCCGCGCGACGATCCCGGTGCTGCGCTCCTCGAGGCGGAGCCCGTCGAGTTCGACGGCGCTGCAGGGCCATGCGTGGTCGCCGAGGACCACCACGTTCTCGAAGAGGGGATCGGGGTCCGACCACCTCGCGCGGTAGGGGCCGGATCCGGCCGGCCGCTCCGGCCACGGCCGTGTCGTCCACGAGGCCAGGTCCTGCACCCACCACTGGGTGCCCTCCCCCGCCCCGGCCTCCCCCGCCGCCTCCGCCGGTCCCTCTGGCTCGGGGGGCCGGGAGGAGAACACCTCCACCGAGCCTACGGGCAGCCCGGCCCGCAGCTCGGTGAGGACTCCGGACGCGGAGACACCGGTGCCGAGGCCGCCCGGCGCCGGACGGTTGATCACGGGTGCCGCGGTCAGGGCGGCGGCGGCCCACAGCTGCGCCAGGCACTCGTTCAGCTGGAACTCGGCGTCGAAACTGATCCTGAGCAGGGGCGGGGCGGGCAGCCGTAGCATCATCGGCAGCACGGGCTCGACGACGGGCGCGGCGCCGTCGTCGACGGTGACGGTGAACATCTGCGCGGCGTCGAACACGTCGAGGACCGCGGCCTCGTGTCCGCTCTCCACCACGAAATCGCGTACCTCGGTCGCCACGGGGTCTTCGGGGTCGGCGACGACGACCAACCCGGAGAAGCCGGCGTGGGGCACATCAGATGACGACACCGCGCCTCCTCAGCAGTCGGTTGATCCGCGAGGACCGCAGCTCCGCTGCGGTCTCCTGCTCTTCTGTCAGGTGTTCCGCCAGGGCCTCGACCGCGTGGGACATGCCGGAGGCGCCGGGGCCGTTGTCCGATGCGGGCCCGGGCGAGGCACGGTCGGAGCCATGGTCCGAGCCGGGGGGCTCGGGCGGCCGCCGTACGAAGGCGGTCGGCCCGGGTGGGGCCATGGCCCCGTCGAAGCCGTCCTTTCCGTCCTTGCTGTCCTTGCCGTCCTTGAAGTCCTTGGTTTCCTTCCCGTCCTTTCCGTCTTTGGTGTCCTTGGTGTCCTTCGAGTCCTTGTAGTCCTTGTAGTCCTTGGCCTCCTTTCCGTCCTTTCCGTCCTTGCTGTCCTTGGTGTCTTTGGTGTCCTTGTAGTCCTTGGTGTCCTTGCCGTCCTTGCCGTCCTTGGAATCCTTGTAGTCCTTGGTCTCCTTGGTGTCCTTGCCGTCCTTGAGGTCCTTGTGGTCCTTGCCGTCCTTCCACCTCTTGCGCGCCTCGTGCGAAGCCACGACGACAGCCGCCTCCGCCTCCGCCTCCTCGGGCTCGGAGAAGGTCCGGCCCCGCTGCGGGACTCCCGTGAGCATCCCGGTGACATCGCGCCGTTCGGCGGCCGACAGGAAGGGCCGCACCCGTGATTCGTCGACGGTCCACGTCATTGGTTCACCTTTTCTGTGGTCGGCCGGGCCCCGGCTCGGTACCGCCGCAGCGCGGCGCGGAGGCGGCTTTGGGCTTCCCCGTGATGCGGGTTGAGGTTGAGGACGAGGTGGGAGACGCCCAGTGCCTCGTACCGGCGCAGACCCCGGGCCACCTCTCGCGGTGATCCGGTCAGGACGTCGGCGCCCGGAGGGGCTTCCCCGCCGCGGCCGTCCTCCCCCTCGACGCTCACGTTGACGCCGAGCGTGACGCCCAGCGTCGCCGGATCGCGCCCTTCCCTCAGGCAGCTCTCCCTCACCCTGGAGAGGACCTCCACGGCGCCCGACGGAGAGCCGAACCAGCAGGAGTTCCACAGGTCCGCGTACCGTGCCGCCAGCGCCATCATCCGGGGCCGGTGCGCGGCCACCAGGACGGGCGGACCGCCGGGCCGAGGACCCCTGGGGCGCAACTCGCCGCTGCGCACCCAGTGGTGACGGCCGGTGAAATCCGCGCGACCGGTCCGCAGGAGTGGAACGATGATCTGCAGCGCCTCCTCGAACCGGTCCACACGGTGGTCGAAGGGGACGCCGAAGGCTTCGAACTCCGGCACATGCCAGCCGCTGCCCAGGCCGAGGATGAGACGGCCCCGGCTGACCTCGTCGAGGGTCACGGCCATCTTGGCCAGTACGGCCGGGTTGCGGAACGCCGTGCACGTCACGAGCGAGCCGAGTTCGACCCGCTCGGTCGCCTCGGCGAGCGCCGCCAGTACGGTCCAGGACTCCCAGATGCCTTCGCTCGTCCCGTCGTCGCCGCGGAACAGCAGATGGTCGAAGACCCACAGCGAGTCGAAGCCCGAGTCCTCTGCCTGGAGGGCCAGCGATCTGATCTGCGCGTACGAGGGCTGGCCGGACGGGTATTCGGAGAGTGGCAGAACAAGGCCGATCTTCATCGTTCCCCCGGACTGCTCGTGTCCGCGACTCCACCGAAAGTACACCGAGTGAGGATTCGTCACAATCCGTTGACAGCAACTCCGTTGAGCGATATTGCGAGGTGGCGAGGGAGTCATGTGGCACGGCACGGTGGGTTGAAGTCGACCGCCGTGAAGTACTGCGCCCACTGGGCTCTCGTGATCCGGGGGTGCGCGCTGTCGCAGATGCGGGCGGCGACCCTGTCCAGGCCGGTCCGATCGGAACGGGGACGGCAGTTCCCGGGGCTGCGCGGATCCCTCCGGCACCCGAGGTGCCGGGCCGGGCCGGCGTTCAGAGGTCCCAGCTCTGGCTCCGCGCGCCGTTGCAGCCCCAGCTCACCAGGAGCTGGCCGGGTCCCGGTCCCGCCTTCTCCCCCCGCCCGTCCGGCTGCCAATCCGCCCAGCGCCTGGTGCTCGGGCTGTAGTTCGTGGTCCGTGAGGCAGAGTAGGGGCATGTCTACCTACGAGACGATGTCGTTCCACCTGGAGACCGAGCGGCTGATACTTCGGCCGTGGGCCGAATCGGACGCCGTTGAGTTCAGCGCCCTCCTCGCCGAACGCGGCAAGGGAACGCCCACGGTTGAACACATACGGGCGGAGATCGCGAAGCTGCTCACCACAACGGCGACAACGGGGATCGCCCTGCTGCCGATCCAGCGCCGCGAGGAAGGCGACTTCATCGGCTATTGCGGGTTGATCATCGGCCGCTCCACCCTAGAGGAGCCCGAGATCGCGTATGAGTTGTTCCAGCGCGCGCACGGGCGCGGCTACGCCACCGAGGCGGCTCGCGCGGTGCTCGATGCCGCGATGGCGACCGGGCGGAAACGGCTCTGGTCGACCGTCGGCGCGTGGAACACACCGTCGTTGCGTGTCCTTGAGAAGCTCGGGTTCGAGCGGGATCACGTTTCCACGAACGAGAACGGTGAAGTGGTATGGCTCACACGCTCGTTGCCGTGACACGGGGGGCGCGCGCCCAACTGGCCCGGTGACCCCCTATCTCGGTGCCTCGGGTTCGGGACTGCGCAATGATGACCGGCATGGACACTCGTTTCGTTGGCATCGCCGAGCTGGTCGAGGCGCCGTCCGTGGCGGTCGTGGTCGACGTCATGCGTGCTTTCACCGTGGCCGCCTGGGCCTTTGCCCAGGGGGCGGAAAAGATCGTTCTTGCCGAGTCGCTGGACGACGCTCTGACGCTCAAGGCCCGCCACCCGGATTGGGTGGCGCTCAAGGACGGGCCGCCCGCCCCCGGCTTCGACTTGGTCAACTCGCCGGGCCTGCTGCGGTCTGTCGCCCTTGGCGGACGGACGGTTGTGCAGAAGACCACGGCGGGGACGGTCGGCGCCCTTGCGGTCAAGGAGGCGTCGCTGGTGCTGTGCGCCGGCTTCGTGGTGGCGGAGGCAACGGCTCGGCTCTTGCGGACGCGCGGGAGCGACAGTGTCACGTTCGTGGTCACCGGCGAAGAGGGTCGGGCCGATGAAGATCTGGCGTGTGCCCAATACATTGCCCGGAGGGCCACCGAGGCGGCAACGGATGCTGCTGGGTTCCTTCGCCGCGCTGCCGAGTCGCGCGCCGCCGCCGAACTGGCGAACGGGGTACGCCAAGGAGTCCATGCTGATGACGTTGCACTCTGTCTTGAGCTCGACCGGTTCCCCTTTGCCATGGCGGCGACCCTGGAGGACTCGCTCATGGTCCTGCGTCCACGCATGATGCCTTCGCCGGCTGGTCAGGGGTAGGTGAGGCGGTCTCAGTCCGCTGGAGGGGAGTCAGGATGAACGTGACGTCCGCCGGGGCGAGTTCGAGCCGGTACTGAGGCAGGACACCGGGTCCCACAGCGGCGCTGCCGAGGCCCTGGACGGCATGGTCGGTGTGGAGGTGGATCACCGGGCCCGGGACGAGATCGCTGTGGTGCCGTGCGGCGTCGAGCTGTCGGTCGGTCCATCGGCGCGCGGCGAAATGGAACGGCTCTTCGCCCACGACGCGCAGTCCGTTCCCGGCTCCGTCGGTGAAGGTGGCCCAGCGGGTGTCCGCACGGTTGCCGTTCTCCTGGGGGCGCACGTAGGGCGTCTGCAGCTCGTCCACGGTCGCGCGGAAACGTCCGACGCGAACTGCCCGACGCGAGTCGGGGTAGGCCTCGCCCGTGCCGAACCACTCCGCCTGGGTCCAGTCGGCGGAAATCTCCCAGTCGAGTCCGATGCGGGCCAGTGACCAGGACCTGTCCCGGCGGACCAGCTCCTGGTATTCCTCCGGCGGGAGTGCAGGGTCCACCATGGTGTCGTGGAAGTCGTCGCCTCGCGCCGGCCAGTGGCCGACGGGGTCGGCATGCACCCGCAGGCGCAGGCTGTCACCGTCGCTGTCCCAGCGGTACGTGGTGAGGTAGCCGGAGCTGCCCGCGGCGGCGGCGCTGCGGACGACGACGGCCCTGCCCTGTGCGTCAGGGGTGACGGAGACGGTGCGGTACCGGCACGATCTGCACTAGCGGGCGGGCAGCCGGGTGGGATCGGCGATGATCTGCCGGACGGTCGACCATGCTGCGCCCAGCACCGGTCCGCGCCGCCCCAGGGCGGAGGGTCGTACCGCCTCCGGGGTCCAGGGCCGGACGGTGACCCGGGCGGCCAGTTCGGCGCGTAGCGGCGGGAGGAGCCAGTCGGCGAGTTCGGCGTAGGCGCCGCCCAGAACGAGGCCGTCCGGGTCGATCAGGTTCACCGCCGAGGCGAGGGCGAGGCCCAGGGCGCGTCCTGCGCGGTCCAGGGCGCGCAGGGTCGACGCGTCCCCGGCGCCCGCGCGCTCGGCCAGCAGGGCCACCGGGTCGCCGACGCATCCCAGCCCGGCCTCGCGCAGCACGGCCGCCTCGCCCGCGTACTGCTCCAGGCAGCCGCGCGCCCCGCAGGCGCAGCGGGCGCCCTCCGGGTGGACGGGCAGGTGGCCGAGTTCGCCCGCGAAGCCGCGGGCGCCCCGGAACAGCTGCCCGCCGATGACCAGTGCGGCACCGATTCCGGCCTCGGCGGAGACGTGTACGAAGGTCTCGGCGGGGTGGCCCTGGTGCCACTGCTCGGCCAGCGCCCCGAGGTTGGCCTCGTTCTCCGGCTCGGGCACGGTGTCGGGGTCGGGCCAGTGGTCGGCGGGGCGCACTGCCTGCCAGCCGAGGTTGGGCGCGTTGGCGACGAGCCCGCGCGGCTCGTTCGGCACCACTCCCGGCACGGCCAGGACGCGGCCCTCGACGCGCAGGCCGAGGGCGGCGGCCTCCGCCTCCGCCTCGGCGCCCAGCGCGGCGGCCTCCGCCAGCACCTGCCCGGCCGGCCGGCCCGCGTTGGCCCGCTCCACCCGACGCCACACCCGGGGTTCACCGCGCAGGTCCACGACGCACGCGGCGAGATGGGTGACGCCGATCTCCAGGCCGAGGCCCGCGGGACCCCGATCGTTCAGGGCCAGGGCCCGTCCCGGGCGGCCGACCCGTCCGCTGGGCGCGGTCTCCGTCTCGGTCAGCGCTCCGCGACCGATGAGCTCGTCGACCATGGAGGAGACGGCCGGCCTGGTCAGGCCCGTGTGCCCGGCGACGTCCGCCCGGGAGAGCGGGCCGTGCGCGGCGACCGCGCCGATCACCACCGCGAGGTTCTGCCGACGCATGCCCTGCTGCGAGGCGGGAGCGGCCTCCACTCCCCCGCTCGCCCGGCCTATCCCGGTCATTGGGCCGACTCTCCTATCGCTCTCCCGGCGGGACCTCCTGCAACGCCCGCGCCCGCCGCAGCGTACTGCTGATCCGTTCGAGCGTGTCGTCGTCACGGGTCACGGGTTCCAGCACCTGGCCCTCGGCGGTCCGCCAGCGCCGGGCGACAGCGTCGGCGGGCTCGCCGGTGAGCAGTGCGGCGGCCTGGGCGGCGGCTCCGAGTGCGACCAGTTCTCGGGCCGCGGGCACCTGAACCGCTCGGCCGGACAGCCGCAGGACGGTCCGCTGCCAGGCGCTGCCGCGGGCTCCGCCGCCGATCAGCAGCAGTGGTTCGTCGGGGCCGGGGTTCTCGCCTCCGGCGCGCAGCACGTCGTCCAGGGCCGCGAGCAGGGCCTGGACGGCGCCGTCGTAGGCGGCCTGGAGCAGCTGTCCCGGCGTGGTGTCGTGGCGCAGGCCGTGGACCAGGCCGGAGGCATCCGGGAGGTCCGGAGTGCGCTCGCCGTCCAGATGGGGAAGGACCACCACCGTGCCGCCTCCCTCGACGTCCTCGCGGTCGCGGCCGACGAGGGCGGCGAAGCGGTCGACGGCGAGGGTGCAGTTGAGCGTGCAGGCGAGCGGCAGCCAGCCGCCGAGGGCATCGGCGAAGCCGGCGACGGTTCCGCTCGGGTCGGCGGGCCGGGTCCGTCCGACGGCGTAGACGGTGCCGGAGGTACCGAGGCTCAGCACCGGGCGTCCGGGGGCGAGGCCCAGCCCGAGGGCGGCGGCCATGTTGTCACCGGTCCCGGTGGCCACCAGCGCGCCCTCGCGCAGTGGCATCCCGGCTCGGACCGCGCCCGCCCGGGCGCCGGGCGGCAGGACCTGTGGCAGCAGCCCGGGGTCGAGGCCGATCCGGCCGAGGACGTCCTTGTCGTAGCCGTCCGGACCCCACCAGCCGGTTCCCGACGCGTCACCGCGGTCCGTCACCGCCTCGCCGGTCAGCCGCTCCGTCAGAAAGTCGTGGGGAAGCCGGACGGCCGCGACGCGGTCGGCGGCTGCACGCTCGTTCGCGTGCAGCCAGGCCCACTTGGCGGCCGTGAAGGCGGCCGTCGGGACGCTTCCGGTGCGGCGGGCGAGCTCTGCCCTGCCGAACGCGGCTGCGAGTTCGGCGGCCTGCGGGGCGGAGCGGACGTCGTTCCACAGCAGCGCCGGGCGCACCGGCCTGCCGGCCGTGTCGAGGGTGACCAGGCCGTGCTGCTGGCCGGCGATCGAGCAGGCGGCTGCGCGATCGGCCCAGCCGGTGCGGGCCGTGGCCTCGCCGAGCGCCCGCCACCACTGTTCGGGGTCGCTCTCGCGTCCGGCGCCCGCGCTGACGGCGTGCGCGGCGCGGCCCTCGCCCAGGACGGCGCCGGTTTCCAGGTCGACGGCGAGGGCCTTGGTGGACTGGGTCGAGCTGTCGACACCGATCACGACACGCTGTGCAGACATGCGTTCCTCCGGTGGGGTTCCGTCTGGCGTCTCGGCATACTAATTTGTTTTTCGTCATTACAAATAGCCCTCGGCCCTGATCCGGAGCGCCTCATGACCAGCGACCCGCTCGTCCCCACTCCCGCGCACAGGTTCACCTTCGGCCTGTGGACCGTCGGCTGGCAGGGCCGGGACCCCTTCGGCGACGCCACCCGACCCGCCCTCGACCCGGTCGAGACCGTGCAGCGGCTGGCCGAACTCGGCGCCTACGGCGTCACCTTCCACGACGACGACCTGATCCCCTTCGCCGCCGGGGAGACCGCACGCGAGCAGGCCGTCAAGCGCTTCCGCACCGCACTCGACACGGCCGGGCTGAAGGTGCCGATGGCCACCACCAACCTCTTCACGCACCCGGTGTTCAAGGACGGCGCCTTCACCGCCAACGACCGGGACGTACGCCGGTACGCGCTGCGCAAGACGATCCGCAACATCGACCTGGCCGTGGAACTCGGCGCCTCTGTCTACGTCGCCTGGGGCGGCCGAGAGGGCGCGGAGTCGGGCGCGGCCAAGGACGTGCGCACCGCCCTCGACCGGCTGAAGGAGGCCTTCGACCTGCTGGGCGAGTACGTCGAGAACCAGGGCTACGACCTGCGCTTCGCGATCGAACCCAAGCCCAACGAGCCGCGCGGCGACATCCTGCTGCCCACCATCGGCCACGCCCTGGCGTTCATCAACGAGTTGGACCGGCCCGAGCGGGTCGGCCTCAACCCGGAGGTCGGCCACGAGCAGATGGCCGGGCTGAACTTCCCGCACGGCATCGCCCAGGCCCTGTGGCACGGCAAGCTGTTCCACATCGACCTCAACGGCCAGTCCGGCATCAAGTACGACCAGGACCTGCGCTTCGGCGCGGGCGACCTGCGCCAGGCCTTCTGGCTGGTCGACCTGCTGGAGTCGGCCGGCTACGACGGCCCCCGCCACTTCGACTTCAAGCCGCCGCGTACCGAGGACTCCGCCGGCGTCTGGGCCTCGGCGGCCGCCTGCATGCGCAACTACCTGCTGCTGGCGGAGCGTTCCCGCGCTTTCCGGGCCGATCCGGAGGTCCAGGCCGCGCTCGCCGCCTCCCGACTGCCCGAACTCGCCCTGCCCACCGCCGAGGACGGCCTGGCCGGGCTGCTGGCCGACCGGTCCGCCTTCGATGAGTTCGACGTCGATGCCGCCGCCGGTCGCGGCATGGCGTTCGAGCACCTGGACCAGCTCGCCCTCGAACACCTCCTCGGCGCCCGCTGAACCGGCGCGCCCGTGAGCCGGGCCGTGACGTTCCACGGCCCGGCTCCGCCACCAAGCGGCAGCGGCCCGGTACCTTCGCCCGGCCGCCCCGCTCAGGCCGGGTAGGCGAGGCCGGCCTCCAGGGTGCCGGCGGGCTGGGCGTGGACGGTTCCGGCCGGCCCGCCGAACCGAAGCTGCCAGGGATGCGGGCTGTCGGTGGTCACATGGAGGCGGTCGCCATGGCGGCGCAGCCTGAAGCGGGCCGTCTCACCGGGGCCGTCGGTGCGCGGAA
Organism: Streptomyces sp. LARHCF249; assembly: GCF_052871255.1. Lineage (NCBI taxonomy): Bacteria > Bacillati > Actinomycetota > Actinomycetes > Kitasatosporales > Streptomycetaceae > Streptomyces > Streptomyces sp. LARHCF249. Next base: position 340,325 of record NZ_JBIXJQ010000004.1, on the reverse strand, counting down.
TCACGACGGTGCGCTCGGCGCCGTCGGCGAAGGCGTGTACCCGCAGCTCGGCTCCGTCCGCCCAGGCGGAGACGGGGTGCTGGTCGTCTGCGGCGAGCGGGATGACGGAGTCGGGGCGGGCCAGCAGCGGCAGGGTGTGGAAGCCGTGCTGTTCGCGGACCCAGCGGGGACCGGTGGTCTGAGCACCGGTCAGAACGTTCGTCCACGTTCCTTCCGGTACGTAGTACTCGACCGTGCCGTCGTCGGTGAAGACCGGGGCGACGAGCAGGTCGTCTCCGAGCATGTACTGCCGGTCGAGCGCGGCGGCGGCGGGGTCGTCGGGGAATTCCAGCACCATGGCGCGCATGACGGGGGTGCCGGTGGCGTGGGCCTGTTGGGCGGCGCGCTGGAGGTAGGGGGCCAGGCGGTGCTTGAGCAGGGTGAACTCGCGGGTGACGTCGACGGCCTCCTCCCCGTAGTCCCACGGGACCCGGTAGGACTTGCTGCCGTGCAGGCGACTGTGCGAGGAGAGCAGACCGAACTGCACCCAGCGCTTGAAGACGGTGGGGGTCGGAGTGCCCTCGAAGCCGCCGATGTCGTGGCTCCAGAAGCCGAAGCCGGACAGGCCGAGGGAGAGCCCGCCGCGCAGCGACTCGGCCATGGCGTTGAAGTGGGATTCGCAGTCGCCGCCCCAGTGCACGGGGTACTGCTGGCCGCCGGCGGTGGCCGAGCGGGCGAAGAGCAGCGCCTCGCCCTCGCCGCGCACCTCGCGCAGCAGGTCGAAGACGGCCTGGTTGTAGAGGTGGGTGTAGTAGTTGTGCATCCGCTCCGGGTCGGAGCCGTCGTGCCAGACGACGTCGGTGGGGATGCGCTCGCCGAAGTCGGTCTTGAAGCAGTCCACGCCCTGGTCGAGCAGCGTCTTCAGTTTGCCGGTGTACCAGTCGCGCGCGGCCGGGTTGGTGAAGTCCACCAGGGCCATGCCGGGCTGCCACAGGTCCCACTGCCACACGCTGCCGTCGGGGCGCCGCACCAGGTGGCCGTCGCGCACGCCCTCCTCGAACATCGCCGACTTCTGCGCGATGTACGGGTTGATCCAGGCGCTGATCCGCAGTCCCCGCTGCTTGAGGCGGGTGAGCATGCCGGCCGGGTCGGAGAAGGTGTCCGCGTGCCACTCGAAGTCGCACCACTGGTACTCGCGCATCCAGAAGCAGTCGAGGTGGAAGACGCTCAGCGGGATGCCGCGCTCGGCCATGCCGTCGACGAAGCGGTTGACCGTGGCCTCGTCGTAGTCGGTGGTGAAGGAGGTGGTCAACCACAGGCCGAGCGCCCAGGCCGGGGGCAGGGCGGGGCGGCCGGTGAGCGCGGTGTAGCGCTCCAGGATCTGCTTCGGGGCAGGCCCGTGTACGACGAAGTACTCCAGCGACTGGTCCTCGACGCTGAACTGGACCTGGCCGACCGACTCGGAGCCGACCTCGTAGCTGACCTTGCCCGGGTGGTTGACGAAGACCCCGTACCCCTGGTTGGTCAGGTGGAAGGGGATGTTCTTGTAGGCCTGCTCGCTGCTGGTGCCGCCGTCAGCCTGCCAGATGTCCACCACCTGCCCGTTCTTGACGAACGGGGTGAACCGCTCCCCCAGCCCGTACACCGACTCGCCCACGCCCAGGGAGAGTTGCCCGAGCATGTGGTGGCGGCCGTCGGCGTCGGTGACGAAGCCGGTGCCTCGCTCGCCCACGGAGGTCAGCGTCCGCCCGCCGGCGGCGAACTCCAGGCGCCACGGCTGGGAGGTGTCCACCCGCAGCGACAGCTCACCCGCGCTGAGCTCGACCACCGCGCCGTCCCGGTACACCTTTCCCACGTCCGGTTGCGCGCCGGGCAGCGCGTACTCCGGCCCCCGCGGCACCGAACCGGCGTGGTGGGTGACGCGGACCCCGATCACGCCCTCGGCCGGCGACCAGCACTCGATCGTCAACAGCGCGCTGTTGAGCATGCCGCCGCGGCTGCGCACCTGCTTCACCGGCGCGTAGAGGGTCATCCGGTGCTCGTCCGCCCGGACGTCCGCGACCTCGGTGGCGTAACGCGCGGTGACGCCCGGGCGCATCAGCCAGTAGCCGTCGGTGAACTTCATCGGGTGGCTTCCTCCGTCCGCGCGCGGTGCGCGGTGATCAGGCCCCGGTACCAGTGGTAGCTGTCCTTGGGCGTTCGGGTCAGCGTGTCGTAGTCGACGTGGACCAGGCCGAAGCGCTGGCCGTAGCCGCGCGCCCACTCGAAGTTGTCCAGCAGCGACCAGACGTAGTAGCCGCGCACGTCCACCCCTGCGGAGACGGCGTCGGCGACGGCGGCGAGGTGGTCCGCGAGGTAGGCGATCCGCTCGGTGTCGTGGACCCGGCCGTCGGGGCCGACGGTGTCGGCCTCGGCGGAGCCGTTCTCCGTGATCCAGACCGGCGGAAGCCGCGGGTAGCGGGCGTGGAGTTCGCGGAGCAGCTCCGTGAGCGCGTCCGGGACGACGGGCCATCCCATGGTGGTGTGCCGGGCCCGGTACGGGTCCCGCTCGGTGACGCCGATGTCCACGGCGGTGCGCAGTTCGAGGTCGTCGGCGCGATGGGGGGCGGCGGCGACGGTGATCGGGCGGTAGAAGTTGACTCCGAGGAAGTCCAGCGGGGCACCGATCAGTTCAAGGTCGCCCGGCAGTCGCCAGGGACCGTCTGCGAGGCCGGCCCAGGTCTCGGCCTCGTGCGCGGGGTAGCGCCCGGCGAGGAGAGGCTCCGTCCAGACCTCGTTGTGGAGGACCTTGGCACGGCGCAGGGCGGCTCGGTCCTCGGGGAGGGCGGAGCCGAGATGGATGCGGTCGAGGTTGAGTGAGATCCCGACCTCCTGGGCGCCCGCGGCGCGCAGCTCCCGTATCGCGAGGCCGTGGGCGACCAGCAGGTGGTGTGCGGCGGCCAGCGCGCCGCGGCCCTCCTCGGCACCGGGTGCGTGGCGCCCCTCGGCGTAGCCGACGAACGCGGAGCAGTACGGCTCGTTCAGGGTGATCCAGCGCTCCACCCGGTCCCCGTAGCGCTCGGCCGCGAGGGCCGCGTACTGCGCGAACGCCTCGGCGGTCTCCCTGACGCGCCAGCCTCCGCGGTCCTCCAGGGCTCGGGGCAGGTCCCAGTGGTAGAGGGTGACGGCGGGTGCGACTCCGGCGGCCAGCAGCTCGTCGATCAGCCGGTCGTAGAAGTCCAGGCCCTTGGCGTTGACCGGCCCGGTGCCCTGGGGCAGCAAGCGGGGCCAGGCGATCGAGAAGCGGTAGCCGTCGACGCCGAGCCCGCGCAGCAGGGCGACGTCCTCGCGGTAGCGGTGGTAGTGGTCGCAGGCCGTGTCGCCCGTGGCACCGGCGAGCGTACGGCCGGGTGTGTGGCTGAAGGAGTCCCAGATGGACGGGCCGCGGCCGTCCTCGTCGTGGGCGCCCTCGATCTGGTAGGCGGCGGTCGCGGCACCGAAACGGAATCCGGTGGGCAGTTCCGGGAAGGCCGGAGTGCTCATGGGCGGTACTTCATGGGTCTGTCGGGCTCCTCGGTATCGGGGGCGGGGCTCGGTGCGCGGGTGGGGCCGGGGGCGCGGGCCGCCCTCGCGCGGTCTGCCCCGTCCGGTGGTGCAGGGCGGTCAGAGCTCCGGCGCCAGCCCGCGCTCGCGCAGCCAGGCGAGTTGGACGGGCGGGTTGGAGCCGTGGCCGCCGCCGTGGTCGGCGAAGGGCCAGACGGTCATGGTGCGGTCCTCGCCCGCGTAGTGGTTGAAGGCGGCGTAGACCGTGGAGGGCGGGCAGACCGGGTCCATCAGGCCCACGCTGAACAGCGTCGGCGCGGTGGCCCGCCGGGCGAAGTGGACGCCGTCGAAGTGGTCGAGGGTGGCGAAGGCCGGCTCCACGCGGTGGCGGCTGTGCCAGCGCAGGTACTTGGCGATCTCCTGGTACGGGCCGTCGCCGCAGATCTCGGCAGCGCGGCGGAAGTGGCACAGGAACGGGACGTCCGGCATCGCCGCCGCCACCCGGTCCCCGGCGAGACCGGCGACGGCGAGCGCCAGACCGCCGCCCTGGCTGCCTCCGGCCACCACGATCCGGCGGCCGTCGAGTCCGGGCAGCTCCGCGACCGCGTCCACGGCTCGCACGCAGTCGGTGATCAGTCGCCGGTAGTAGTAGGTGTCGGGAGCGTCGATGCCGCGGGTCATGAAGCCCTCGACCCACTGCGTGCCGTCGCCCATGCCCCGGTCCGGGGTGTCGTGGCCCTGGCCCCGGCTGTCGACGACGAGTTGGGCGTACCCCGCGGCGGACCAGAACAGGTGGTCGGTGGGGAGGCCTCGGCCGCCGCCGTAGCCCATGTAGGTGACGACGACCGGCAGCGGTCCGGCCGCGTTGCGCGGGCGCAGCAGCCAGGCGGCCACCGGCTCGCCGTTCCAGCCGGGGAAGCGCACGTCGTCGACCTCGACGGTGCGCAGCAGGTGCTGGGCGGTGACCCGTTCCACCTTCAGCGCCGCGTCGTGCGACCGGGCTTCGGCGAGGGTCCGCCGCCAGAAGGCGTCGAAATCCGCCGGATCGGACAACTCCGGCCGATAGCGTACGAGTTCGTCCGCGCCGATGTCTGTCAGCGGCATGGGGGCTTCCTCCGGTCGGAGAGGCGACGGGGTAACGGAGCTTGGCGGCCCCAGGGAGCTTGCCTCGCAGGTACGGGCACCGGGGCGGGGAATGGTGGCGGCCCGCCCCCCGGACGGGCCGCCGGTCTCGCAGGTGCGGGCCTCAGTCGGTCCCGCCGGACGCGGTGAAACTGAAGGCGGCCAGACGGAAGCCGCCGTGCAGCGTCAGCCGCAGGTCGTGGACGCCGTCCAGCGGAGCGGCGAGCTCGGCCGCGACGGTCGTCCACGTGTAGCGGTCGCCGGTGACCGGAACACCGATCTCCGCGAGCAGCCGGTCACCGGCCCGGAGTTCCAGCCGCGCCTCCCCGCACCCCGCCTTCTCGAGGGCCGTCTCGGCCTCCACCCGGACCGCCCCGGAGAGATCGACGCCGCGGAAGAGGAGCGTCGCGGGCCGCGCCGGATCGGTCGGGGTCACGGCGTCGCCGCGGGTGCGGGCGGCGTCGACGATGGTGGTGTCCGCGTGGTCGTCGAAGTCGACGGTCAGGGTTCGACGGCCGACGACCACGCGGGGCGCGGGGGCCGTCCCGGTCACCGTGAGCGGTGCGGTGAGGACCGGGTGCTCGGCGGAGCGGCCGGCGGTGATCTCGTATCCGCCGGGGTCGACGGTGAAGGCGCCGGTCACGACGTCCCAGTGGGCGAGCCGGCCGGCCGCGAGGGAGAACGTCAGCTCCCGGCTCTCGCCCGGCTCCAGGCGGACCTTGCGGAAGTCGGCGAGGCGCCGCCGGGGGGCCTCGTAGCGGGCGTCCCGCGCCCGGACGTAGAGCTGGACCACCTCACTGCCGGTCCGCCGGCCGGTGTTGGCCAGTGTCATCGTGACGTCGACCGAACCGTCCTGGCCGACCGACGGCTGCGACAGGCTCAGGCCGCGGTAGGCGAAGTCGGTGTAGGACAGCCCGTGCCCGAAGGGATAGAGGGGCGCGGCCCGGTGGTACTGGTAGGTCCAGCCGGCCTTGATGATGTCGTAGTCGAGCGGGTCCGGCAGCGGGTCCTCGCCCCGGTACCAGGTCTGCGGCAGGCGGCCGGCGGGCTCGGCCTCCCCGAGCAGCACCGCGGCCAGCGCGTGCCCCGTCTCCTGCCCGCCGTGGGAGGTCCACACCACGGCGGGCAGGTGCTCATCGGCCCAGTCGACGGCGTACGGGTAGCTGCTCATCACCACCAGCGCCGTCTCGGGGCAGACGGCCGCGACCGTGCGCAGCAGTGCCTCCTGCTTCTCGGGCAGGTCGAGGCCCGCGCGGTCCTCGGTCTCGCGGCCGTTGACCATCGGGTGGTTGCCGAGGACGACGACCACCGCGTCGGCCGTCTCCGCGGCCGCCCTTGCCCCGGCCGCGCCGTCGCGCAGCAGCTCCCGCTGCCAGCGCTCGGCGGCGTCCGGGGTCAAGGCGGTGACGGTCACCCGGCCGTCGGCCGGGTCCACGGCGGCGTAGCGTCCGGTGAGCACGGAGCGCAGCAGCACCGCACCGTCCCCGGCCGGTTCGAGCCGGAAGGTCTCGTGGATCTCCCAGCTCTTGAGCACCTCCTGGTCGGCCGCCAGTGAGTCGTCGTCCTTGAGGCTCAGGTAGCGGCCGGTGTCGGCGGCGCGCAGGGTCAGTACGCCGCGGCCCCAGTCGGCCACGTCGAAGGCGGTCTTGCCCAGGAGTTCCCCGGTGGTACCGGAGCGCAGCTCGATCCGGTCGGCGCCCTCCTCGCAGACCACCTGGCCGCCGTGGACGGCGAGCGCCGCGGCGAGTCCGGCGGCGACGCCGACCTGGTAGGGCATGGTGCCGCTGTACCAGTCCTCGCACAGCGTGTCGGCGAGTGGGCCGATGACGGCGATCCGCGGTGTCCGCGCCGCGTCGAGGGGCAGCAGGCCGTCGTTCTTGAGCAGCACCACCGACTCGGCCGCGGCATGCCGCGCCAGCTCGCGGTGCTCGGTGCAGTCGATGACCTCGGACCCGATGCCGGCGTAGGGGTCCAGTTCGGGGTCGAACTCGCCGAGCCGGAAGCGCAGTGCCAGCTGTCGCCGGACGGCGCGGTTCACGTCGGTGCCGTCGATCAGGCCGCGCTCCAGGGCCTCGCGCAGTCGGCCGACCGGCGTCGCGCTGTCCTCGCCATGGTCGGTGAAGCTGTCGATGCCGGCCTTGAGCGCCGCCGCGTGGGACTCGGCGTGGTCGTCGAAGTACTCCTCCAGGTCGACCAGATTGGACGGGGCTTCGGCGTCGCTGACCACGAACAGCTCGTGGCCGGTCGGCTCCGCCCAACGGCGCAGTTCCGCCTCGATGAGCGGGCTCACGTGGCAGGGACGGCCGTTGACGAGGTTGTAGCCGGCCATGGCGCCGGTCGCGGCTCCGGAGGCGACGACGGGGCGGAAGGCGGCCAGGTCGTACTCGTGCAGCACACGCGGGCGCAGCCCGGAGGAGGTGGTGCAGCGGTCGTCCTCGTTGTTGTAGGCGAGGAAGTGCTTGAGCACCGGGGCCGCCCGCAGGTAGGTCGGGTGGTCGCCGGACAGGCCACGGCAGAACGCCTCCCCGAGACGGCCGGTGGCCAGCGGATCCTCGGAATACCCCTCCTCGTTGCGACCCCAGCGCGGGTCGCGCAGCAGGTTCAGCACGGGCGCCCAGGCCTGGAGGCTGTGGGGAGCGCTGCCGACGACGGGCGGGCGGTGGCGGTGGAAGGCGCGCAGTTCGATCGAGACCGCCTCGGCGACCCGGTGGACCAGGTCCTCGTCCCAGGTGGCGCCGAGGCCGACGGCCTGCGGGAAGACGGTCGCCACCCCCAGCCACGAGACCCCGTGCAGGGCCTCGCTGCCGGTTCGGAAGGAGCCGACGCCGAGGCGCGGGACGGCCGGTGCGCACTGGTGCAGCATCGCGATCCGTTCGTCGAGCGTGAGCCGTTCGAGCAGGTCGTCGACGCGCTTGCGCAGGGGTAGCGCTGGATCGCGGAAAGGAAGCAGACCGGCTGCGGACGCGGACAGGGAACTCACGTGGACGACCCCTCGGCAGGCTGAGCGTTACGACCATTCGTCGAAGCGCTTCGACGCTGACACGAACCGGTGCCACTGTCAACTGTCCCTGGTGAAGCCAGGTTTGTATTTGTTCATGCGCGTGCCGAACGGGTAACGCGTCACTGGTCACGCCATGACGTCCAAGCGCTTCGACACTTTGATGGGGAAGGGGTCGCTCCACCATGGGGACCGAGACTGCCGGGGCGGACGCCGGCAACGTGCCGGGGCGCGACCTCGCACGGGCGTTGGCCACCCGGCTCGGCGCCCAGCCCGCGCAGCGGCGGCACGAGCTGCCCGCGTCGGCCACCGCGACGACCGGGAACTCCCCGGACGGGTGTCGCGTCCACGTGGTGCACAACGGGAGCCGGCAGCCGACAGCCGGCCGGCGCGCAGGTGCCCGGGCGTCCACGGCTCTGACCGGCGTGCTGGACGGCGCCTCGGCCTTCCCTACTCCGCCGAGAAGCGGTATACCGTCGTCGAGCGGTACTCCTCCTCCGGGCGCAGGAGGGTGGAGGGGTACGCGGGCCGGTTGGGCGAGTCCGGAAAGTGCTGGGTCTCCAGCGCGATGCCCGCGTACGCGAAATACGGGCGACCGGAGCGGCCGGTCAGCGAGCCGTCGAAGTGGTTTCCGGTGTAGACCTGGAGCCCCGGCTCCGTCGTCAGGCACGCGACGCGCCGGCCGCTGGCCGGGTGGCTCAGGACGGCGGCCCGCCTGAGCCCGGTGCCGTCGAGCACCCAGTTGTGGTCGAAGCCATCGCCGGCCCGGCGGATCTGCGGGTGTTCCTCGGTGATGCGGGCACCGATCGTACGGGCCTCGCGGAGGTCGAACGGCGTGCCGGTGACGGACTCGGCCGGACCGAGCGGTATCAGTTCTGCGTCCACCGGGGTGTAACGGGCGGCCTCGACCTGCAGCAGGTGGCCGAGCACCGTCCCAGAGCCCTCGCCGGCCAGGTTGAGGTACATGTGGTTGGTGAGGTTGACGACCGTCGGGGCGTCCGTGGTCGCCCGGTAGGTGAGGGAGAGGTCGCCGTCGGGGCCGAGCAGGTATGTGACCTCGGCCGTGAGGGCGCCCGGGAATCCCTGATCGCCGTCGGGGCTGTCCATGCGGAGACGGACGCCGGCCCGCCTGCCCACGCGGACCGGGACGCCGTCCCAGAGGCGAGTGGCGAAGCCGTCCGGTCCGCCGTGCAGGGTGTGGCCGCCCTGCTGGGTCGCCAGCCGGTGCGTCGCGCCGTCGAGGGGCAGCGTTCCGCCGGCGATTCGATTGGCGTAGCGGCCGACCGTCGCGCCGAAGAAGGCAGCTTCTCCGAACAGATCCGCCGTGCTCTCACAGCCCAGGACGACGTTGGCCGACCGCCCGTCCCGGTCCGGCGCGTGCAGGGCCTGCAAGCGGGCGCCCTGACTGAGGACCTCCGCCGTCACCCCCTCCGGGGAGCCGAACGTCCAGCGGGTGATGCGCCGCCCGTCCGGGAGCTCTGCGGCGGTCTCCTGGGTCACCGTCAGTTCACCATGGGATACGAGTGCGTCTCGCGACACGCGACTACTCCGTTCGACGCGGCGGGGATCCGGGGTAGCCGTGGACGAGGGTCACGGGCATCTGTCCGTCAAGGACGCGGACCACCACGGCGCGACCGGAGAGGGCGCCGAAGTCGACGCCGACGGCGTACCTGTCCGAGCCCCGGACGGCAGGGATCACGGTCACTTTCTCATCCTTCGCACGGGAACCGGCATGGGCTGCTGGCGAGTTGAAGGGGGCGTCTTTCTTGGTGGGCCATATTGTTAGCGTTAACAATCTACCTGTCAAGGACGCGGTGGAACCCGCGGCCGAGTGCGGCCGACGCGGCGGAGAGCGTGGGCCCGCCGCGGCGGTCGGCCCGGGGCCCACGCGTGTCGCACGGTGGTCAGGGGTGGGGTTGAAGTAGGCAGCCTCGGGAATGCCGTCGAAGCCGACCGTGCCGATGTCGCCGGGGATCGAGCGCCGGCCTCGTGCAGTGCGCACAGCAGGCCGAGCGCCATGCGGCCGGTAGCCGAGCTCTCTGATGGCGGCGAGCACCCGCTCTCGGTGCCGGGCCGCACATGCGGGCGCCGCCGAGCGTCCGGGACACCGTTTAGCGGGACGCGCCGGCCGGACCGCGTCGGTCGCGGGCGGCGCCGGCGGCGCGGAGCCGCCGATTTTCCCCACGTCCGCCGGTCACAGGGCACGCGGCCGCCCAGGCGCGCGGCTTCCCGGGACCGCGATCCCCCGGCCTCCCGCGCCCGTCCCCGCGGACCGCTCGCCGACCAACGCCTCACCCGGGGCCGCAGAAGCCGCTCGAGGTCAACGTGCCCGGACGGGCTCGTTGTCCAGGGGCCCGGCGAGGAGGCTGATCGCCTGCGCTGTTGTTAACCCAATGGTGATCCGAACAGACCCTTGACGACACTCTTGTGAGCGTTAACACTCAGGTATCGCCAGGCCGGAGGGGCTGCAACCCCGACTTTGCACAGCGCGAGGACGCGACTCCCGGCCGGCTCCGCTCGACCGCTCCCGGCCGCCCAGCCGGGTCGCACCGTGCCGGTCGCGGAACATCACTGGAGGAACTGTGCGGAAGCTTTCAGCGGGCCTTGTCACCGTGGGACTGACGCTGTCGCTGGCAGCCTGCGGCCAGAGCGCCAACGGAGGGAGCGGCGGCGGGGCCGGCGGGGATGCCAAAGGCGGGCTCATCGGCATCGCGATGCCGACCAAGTCGTCGGAGCGCTGGATCAACGACGGCAACAACATGGTCAAGGAGTTCCAGGCCAAGGGCTACAAGACCGACCTCCAGTACGGCGACAACGTCGTGGAGAACCAGGTCTCCCAGGTGGAGAACATGATCACCAAGGGGGCCAAGCTGCTGGTGATCGCCGCCATCGACGGTTCCTCGCTGACCAACGTGCTGCAGAAGGCCGCCGACGCCCACGTCCCCGTCATCTCCTACGACCGGCTGATCCGCGGCACCGGGAACGTCGACTACTACGCGACCTTCGACAACTACAAGGTCGGCGTCCTCCAGGGCAGTTACATCGTCGACAAGCTCGGTCTCAAGGACGGCAAGGGCCCCTTCAACATCGAGCTGTTCGCCGGCTCGCCGGACGACAACAACGCCGCGTTCTTCTACAACGGCGCGATGAGCGTCCTCAAGCCGTACGTCGACGACAAGAAGCTGGTCGTGCAGAGCGGCCAGACCTCCCTCAACCAGATCGCCACACTGCGCTGGGACGGCGGTCTCGCCCAGTCCCGGATGGACAACCTGCTGAGCAAGTCGTACACCGCCGCCCGCGTCGACGCCGTGCTCTCGCCGTACGACGGCATCTCCATCGGCATCATCTCCTCCCTCAAGGGCGTCGGCTACGGCGCCGGCCAGCCACTGCCCATCGTCACGGGCCAGGACGGTGAGCTGGCCTCGGTGAAGTCGATCATCGCGGGCGAGCAGACCCAGACCGTCTACAAGGACACCCGCCAGCTGGCCAAGGCCGCAGTCCAGATGGGCGACGCGCTGCTGACCGGCGGCAAGCCCGAGGTCAACGACACCGGCCAGTACGACAACGGCGTCAAGGTCGTACCGGCGCAGCTGCTCCAGCCGGTCAGCGTCGACAAGGAGAACTACCAGAAGGTCCTGGTGGACAGCGGCCAGTACACCGCGGACCAGCTCAAGTAGCCCACGGGGCCCGACCGACGGGTCCGGCGACGCCGAACCGGCGGTGCGACGCTCGGGAGACCGCCCGGCACCGCACCGCCCCGACGATACGGATGCGCAACCATGGCCCGACCCGTTCTCGAGATGCGGTCGATCAGCAAGACCTTTCCCGGTGTCAAGGCTCTCTCCGAGGTCAACCTGACCGTCGCCGCCGGTGAGGTGCACGCCGTCTGCGGTGAGAACGGCGCCGGCAAGTCCACACTGATGAAGGTACTCAGCGGGGTCCACCCCCATGGCAGCTACCAGGGCGAGATCTACTTCGAGGGCGATACCTGCCGGTTCCGGGACATCCGGGCCAGCGAGCAGCGCGGCATCGTGATCATCCACCAGGAACTCGCGCTGGTGCCCTACCTGTCCATCGCCGAGAACATCTTCCTCGGCAACGAGCACGCCACTCGGGGCGTCATCAGCTGGCACCGGACGCTGACCCACGCCGCCGAACTGATCCGGCAGGTCGGACTCGACGAGAGCCCGCACACCAGGATCGCCGATCTCGGCGTGGGCAAACAGCAGCTGGTCGAGATCGCCAAGGCGCTCGCCAAGAAGGTCAAGCTGCTCATCCTGGACGAGCCGACGGCCGCCCTGAACGACGAGGACAGCCGCAAGCTGCTCGACCTGATCCTCGAACTCAAGGCCCAGGGCATCTCCTGCATCCTCATCTCGCACAAGCTGAACGAGATCGCCCGGGTCGCCGACGCCGTCACCATCCTGCGCGACGGGCGGACCATCGAGACCATCGCGATCGGTTCCGAGGGCATCTCCGAGGAGCGGATCATCCGTGGCATGGTCGGCCGCGACCTGGAACACCGCTACCCCGAGCGAGACCCGGAGATCGGCGAGGTCGCCTTCGAAATCGAGGACTGGAGCGTCCAACACCCGATCGACCACCGGCGCAGGGTGGTCGACGGCGCCTCGCTGAACGCCCGTCGAGGCGAGATCGTCGGCATCGCCGGCCTCATGGGCGCCGGCCGCACCGAACTGGCCATGAGCGTCTTCGGCCGCTCGTACGGACGGTGGACCGGAGGCCGGGTGCTGCTGCACGGCCGGGAGATCCGCACCCGGACGGTGCCGGAGGCCATCGGGCACGGCATCGCGTACGTGACCGAGGACCGCAAGCAGTTCGGCCTCCACCTCAACGACGACATCAGCCGGAACATCTCGTTGAGCTCCCTCGGCAAGGTCGCCCGGCGAGGCTGGGTCAACCGGCACGAGGAGGCCCGGACCGCCGAATCGTTCCGGCGGACCATGAACATCAAGGCCCCCTCGGTGTTCGCGGAGGCCGGCAAGCTCAGCGGCGGCAACCAGCAGAAGGTCGTCCTCAGCAAGTGGATCTTCGCCGAGCCGGAGGTGCTGATCCTCGACGAACCCACCCGGGGCATCGACATCGGCGCGAAGGCGGAGATCTACACCGTCATCGCCGAACTCGCCGCCCAGGGCAAGACGGTACTCGTCATCTCCTCCGAACTCCCCGAACTCCTGGGCCTGTGCGACCGGATCTACACCATGGCCGAAGGCCGGATCACCGGTGAGGTGAACCGTGCGGAAGCCACCCAGGAATCCCTCATGCGGCTCATGACCATGAGCGCGGCATACCCCGACAAGCAGGTGTGAGGCATGGCCCAGACCGAAACCACCCCAGACACCACGCCCGTCACACCGGAGACCGGCCCGCGACCGTCGGCCGGTGCCGTACTGGCCCGAGCCCTGCGCGGCAACCTGCGCCAGTACGGGATGCTGCTCGCGCTGGCGCTGATCGTGCTGCTGTTCCAGATCTGGACGGACGGCATCCTGCTCCAGCCGCTCAACATCACCAATCTGATCCAGCAGAACGGCTACATCCTCATCCTGGCCATCGGCATGATGATCGTCATCATCGCCGGGCACATCGACCTGTCGGTCGGGTCGCTCGCCGCCTTCGTCGGGGCGGCCGCCGCGGTGATGATGGTCAAGCACCAGGTGCCGTGGCCCGTGGCGCTGGTGGCCGCGCTGCTGATCGGGGCGCTCGCCGGAGCCTGGCAGGGGTTCTGGATCGCCTATCTCGGGATCCCCTCGTTCATCGTCACGCTGGCCGGCATGCTGCTGTTCCGCGGCGGGACCCAGATCCTCCTGCAGGGCCAGTCGGTGGCGCCGTTCCCCAAGGGCTTCCAGAACATCAGCAGCGGCTTCCTCCCCGCGGTGGGCCCCCACACCAACTACCACAACCTCACCCTGCTGCTGGGCCTCGTGGTGCTCGTCATCGCGATCCTCCAAGAGGTGCGCGGACGGCGGCGGGCCCGCTCGTACGGGCTGGAACCGCTCCCGGCCGGGCTGTTCCTGGTGAAGCTCGGCGCGATCACCGCGGCCGTGGTGGCCTTCACCCTGCTGCTGGCCAGCTATCACGGGGTGCCGATCGTCCTGCTGATCCTCGGCGTCCTGCTGGTCGGCTTCGGATACGTGATGCGCAACTCGATCCTGGGCCGGCACACCTACGCCATCGGCGGGAACGAGGCGGCGGCCAGGCTGTCCGGGGTGAAGAGCAAGCGGGTCGTCTTCCTCGCCTTCGTGAACATGGGCGTCCTCGCGGCCCTGGCCGGGATGGTCTTCGCCGCGCGGCTCAACGCCGGTACCCCGCAGGCCGGCATCAACTTCGAGCTGGAGGCGATCGCCGCCGCCTTCATCGGCGGGGCGTCCGCGAGCGGCGGTGTGGGAACCGTCATCGGCGCGATCACCGGCGGTCTGGTGCTGGGCGTACTGAACAACGGCATGTCGCTGGTCGGCGTGGGCACGGACTACCAGCAGGTGATCAAGGGCTTGGTGCTGCTGGCGGCCGTCGGCTTCGACGTCTACAACAAGCGCAAGGCCGGAGGCTGACCCTGCCCCTCCTGGGCCCGGCGCCGCCGCCCGCAGGAGGAGGAACGACTCGCCTACCGGGAGGCCGCCTCCTGCGGCTCCGCTCGCGCGTCGACGATCCGCTCGAAGAAGAACTCGTGCTTGAGGAAGGAGACGTCGTACTCATGACCCGGGTAGGGCGGGATCAGCTGAGCGGCCTGGATCAGCCGCCAGCCCGCCCGGAGCGCCGCCACCCCCGACCCGTACGGCGGCTCGTCGCCGTCGCCCGTGGTGGGCGAGGTGCGGCCCGTGCCGTCGTACAGCGACCAGCCCACGACATGGGAGTCCAGCGCCGAGGTGGCCAGGTACAGGACCAGCACCTGCTGCCGGAGCACCGGCGCGGTGCCTCGCGCCCGCTCGGGGAGGGTCGCTTCGGTCGTCATGACTGCGCCTCCGTGGGGCGATTCGAGACCCTGGTCACCCAGTGGTCGAGGTCGAAGTCCTCGTCGCCGGTCAGCACCCGCCACAGCAGGATGCGGTTGTACCGCTCCAGTCGACCGGCCGCCCCCTCGTACCACGGGAACATCGTGTCCAGCTCCGCCGCCACCTGGCGGTCGTCGAGGTCCGAGGTGTTCCACAGGCGCTGTTGACGCACCCGGGGATTGAAGCGGATCTTGAACATGTAGCGCATCGTGCCACTGTCGTTGCGCCGGCCCCCGTGCCAGACGCCGTGGTGCAGAAACACCACCGTGCCGGCCGGGCAGACCAGTCGGTCCTGGCCGCGCAGGTTCTGGTAGCGGCCGGTGTCGGACTCGTTGATCCGCCGGAGGTGGCTGCCCGGCACGGTGAGCGTTCCGCCCATCTCCAGCGTCACCGTCTGCGGAAAGTACATCAACTGCACGTCGAAGGCGTCCGGCCGGACGTCGATGATGGCGTCCCCGTGCAGCGGCTGCGCGTCGCCGCCGTGGGGCTCACGGGTGTGCACGAAGTGGTGGTCCACCCACGGCTCCGGGCCGACGAGGCTGTGCAGGGCCCCTGCCACCTGCGGAAGCGCCAGCAGCCCCCGGACGAAGGAGCCTTCCGGATAGGCCTCGGACAGCGGCGTCCCGTACCGCACCGGCGGCACCCCGTCGGCCAGTACCGCCAAGCCCTCCGTGTTCATTTCCGCCGGAACCACCGCGTCCAGTCGCAGCGACCCGCGCGCCACGAACCGCGCCATCTGCACCGAATCGAGTAGTTCTTGCCTGTTCTCCATGGCGGCCACGCTAGGGCCGGGGGCCGCCCGCCGCGTGGGCCGCGTTCACCCTCCACTGGTCGATTCTCACCACGGTGCCCGGCACGCCGGGTTGGGGGCTGCGGCCCCGGAGCGGGCTTGCGGACACAGTGGGGGAAGACGTGACCGTGCACACGGCTCTGGCCCACCTCGACGAGCCTCCGGCTCTCGCCGCCGTCGGCATCGGCGTGCACGGGCCTGCCGGCCACGTGGACGTGTTCTCACTGCCGGACCTTTGGCAGCTCCATCTGTACGACTACGCGGCCGACCTGACGGTGAACGGCACGGAGTACGCGATCCGCCCCGGCCGGGTCAGCCTCGTACCGCCCGGCGCCGAGGTCCGCTATCGCTACCGGGGCCGCTCCCAACACCTCTACGTCCACTTCCGCCTGGGCTCGGGTGGAACTCCCCTCAGCATTCCGATGGTCCAGCACGCCGGCCCCGATCTCGCCTTGCTCACCGCCCAGTTGCAGCAGGCGCTGGCCGCCTGGCCGAACACCCCGGCACGGGCCGCGGCCGAGGTGTGGGCCGCGCTGTGGCGGGTCGCCCAGCTCGCCCCTCCGCGGGAGCCGAACGCGCAGGCCGTTCATCCGGCGGTCGCAGCCGCCGTCACCCTCATCGAGGCGCGGCTGGGGCAACCTCTGGCGGTACCGGACATCGCGGCGGCGGCCGGCGTCTCCCACAACCACCTGACGCGGCTCTTCCGCGCCGCGACGGGGGAGACGGTCGTCGGCTACACCCGGGCCCGGCGGATGGAACGGGCGCGCCACTTCCTGCAGGCCACCACGCTCTCCGTCCCCGCCGTCGCCGCATCGGTCGGCATTCCCGACCTACAGGCGTTCAACAAGGCCTGTCGCCGCGCATTCGGAGCGTCTCCGCGCGGCATCCGTGCCGCCCAGGCCACTTCCCCGCACTCCCCCGCCCCGTGAACGACCGATACGGGACGCAGCTGCCCGGCCCGCCCGGAGGACCGCCGCGCGCCGCGCTTCCTCGTCATCCCCGGCCGGAACCGTCGGCAACCTTTTCGCATCCTGCGGCAACCAAGCAGTGCACCTCGACCGAATCTTCGAACGGACGGACATGCAGACTGCACGGCAGGCCGCGCGGCAGCGCAGGCACAGACACAGGCGGATGATCGGAACGACGGTGGCGCTGACCGCCGCGGGCGTCCTCGTCTGCCTGGTGACAGCCATGCTCCCCGGCCCCAAGGCCGGGGCCGGGGCCGGGGCCGAAGTGGCGGCCCCCGCCGCCACCCAGGCGGGAACCACTCCCACTCCCTCGGCCCCGACGAGCCCCGCGCCGGCGGACAGCTCGCCTGCCGCGGAAACGCCGGCCGCGTCCGCCGGTACGACGACCGCGGCGCCAGAGCCTTCGGGGAAAGGAACCCCGCAGGCGGCGTCCACCACGGCACCGTCGGCAGGACGCATCCGACCCGGGACCACCTACAAGGGCGTCGCCACCGCCTACGCTGCCGGCGACGGCAACGGCGCCTGCCTGTTCGGCCCGAGCGACGACCTCATGATCGCGGCGATGAACACCACCGACTACGAGTCGTCCCGGGCGTGCGGCGCGTACGTGCGCGTCCGCGCCGCGAACGGCGCCTCGATCACGGTCCGGATCACCAACGAATGCCCGCTGCCGTGCGCACCCGGACAACTGGACCTCAGCGAACAGGCCTTCGCGAAGCTGGCCGATCCCAAGGTCGGCCGCATCCCGATCACCTGGAGCCTGCTGAGCCCCCACACGTCCGGCCCGATCTCCATCCGGTACAAGACCGGGTCCAACCCCCACTGGTGCGGCATCCAGGTGATCAACCACCGGAATCCGGTCGCAGGGCTGGAGGTACGCACCGCCAAGGGCTGGCGGAGACTGCCTCGTACCGACTACAACCACTTCCTCTCCGCCGACGGCAGCGGGTGCGGCGGCGCGATAAGGATCACCGACATCTACGGAGAGCAGCTGACGGTCGACGGGACCGCACTGCTGCCGGACGTCGTACAACCGGCCCGGGTCCAGTTCGCCCCGCACTGAAACCGCAGCTCGGCCGGTGGCGGATCGGGGGGTACGCCGCATCCGAGCGCCAGAGGGCGCACCGGGCACTGGTACTCTGCCGCCCGGATGTTAACGCACACATTTGCGGAAGGGGCGACCGCCGGACATGGTCCTCGATGACGCTTCCGCGGAGTTCCACGACTTCTTCGAACGCCACTACGCCGAACTCGCCCGGTTCGCCCATCTCCTGACGGGCGAGGCGGACGGTGCCGACGATCTGGCCGCGGACGCCCTGATCGCACTGTGGCAGCGCTGGGACCGGCTGCGCCAGGCCGAGTACCCGCTCGCCTACGCCCGTGGCGTGGTCGCCAACCTGGCCCGGTCACGGATCCGCAGCGCGGTGCGCGAGCGCCGCCGGATCGCCCTGTTCTGGTCCCGCGGTGCGGAGCCGCTGGACGGTCCGGATGTGGCCGCCGTGGTGGACGTGCGTACCGCTCTTGCCCGGTTGCCGTTCCGGAAGCGGGCGTGCGTGGTCCTGCGGCACGCCTTCGACCTGTCGGAGAAGGACACCGCTCTGGCACTCGGAATATCGGTCGGTACTGTGAAGAGCCAGACCTCGAAGGGGATGGCCGAACTGGAGCGGACGCTGGGCAGCACAGGAGCGGCCGGGGAACTGATGGCGGGGAGGAGGAACCGTTGAACGAGGAGCTCACCGGGCGGCTGCGCGCAGCCGCCGAGGCCCACCAGCCCGACCGCGCCCGGATCCTGGCACGCGTGGAACGCGGCATGTCCGACGCCCCCGCCCGCCACCGCGAGTCGTCGGGCGCGAGGCCCTGGCCCAGGGTCGCGCTCGCCTCCCTCGCCACGGCCTGCGTTCTGGGGGTCGGCGGTTTCGCCGTCGCCGCCATCGTCCAGTCCCCCCCGCCGGCCCGGCCGGACATCTCGACCACCCCTGCCGCGCCGTCCGCGACCGGGACTCCCCGCCCGACGCCGTCGGCCCCCACCACCGGCGGCCCGACGACCGCGCCGGACCGCTCGTCCTCGACGACCCCCAGCCCCGCTGCGTCAGGCGGCACGGGCTCGGCCCGGCCCGGCGGCGCGCGCGTCCAGGACGGGTCCCTGTCGTCGGCCGGCGCCTTGGGCTCAAACAGCAACATTTACTGGGCGCAGAGCAACATCACCCTCAAGACCACCCAGCCGCTCACCGCACTCACCGTGGAACTGCGCATCAGCCAGACGGGCGGAGTGCAGAGCACCGGCACCTGGCGGACCCTGCCCGCCGACGACTTCACCGTCACCGCGCAGCACGAGGGCGGAGCACTGGTCTACCGCTGGATCCTCAAGCCGGGCCGCACGGTCCCGGTCGGACAGCACGTCTTCGCCGGCCAGTACAACCACGCCACCGGCGAGCGCGAGGCCAAGCACGACGGCTACCGCGCCGACGCCAACGGTCCCCAGGGCGCCCTCTCGGTCTGGGGCGGCTTCACCCCGACACGATGAGGCTGGTCGAGCCTCCGCCAACCGGGCCGCCAGCTCCGCGTCCACCCACTCGTTGCGCGAGCAGAACCGCAGGAACTCGCAGACCCCCGTCATCACCGCGTTCGCCGACTTCTCCGTCCGAAACTGCGGAGGGGAGGCCACCCGCGTGCTGCGCGGCGGCAGCGGCTCGTCCACCAGCCACCGCAGGAACCGGGCCAGGTCCAGGAGCGTGACCCGCTGCCAGTCCGGACCCCGCCCGGAGCACCAGGTCAGCAGCAGTGCCGCCCGGATGCCGTACGCCTTCTCCGTGCTGAACGACCTGCCCATGTCCCGCAAAGCCGCCGGGAACAGACGTGCCTCGTGATGCAACCGGTACGACTCATCGGCCACAACCCACAACGGACGCCGCGGCAGTACGGCAGCGCGCGGGAGGTCGACGCACTGGCGGTGCCTGAGCGGGGAGAATGGCGTGCGCCTGGACCCCGACAGGACGGGGTAGCGTCACCGCCATGAATCACGACCAGGTGGTTGAAGCGTTTCGCCGGGAGTCCGAGGCGCTCACTGATGCCGTGTCAGGGCTGTCCGAGGCCGAGTGGAAACTCCCGACACGCTGCATCCCGTGGACCGTCCGCGACCTGCTCGGGCACGTGTGCGTCGTGCTCGATTGGCTTCCTGGGATGCTGGACGGACCGGCCCCGAGCCAGGCCGAGGTGTCCGCGGTGGAGTACTACCGCCCGGACGACCGCTTCTCACCCCAGACCAACAGTGCCCGGATCGCTCTGGCCCAGGACCGGGCCGCGGAGTCGGCGGGCGGCGGCGCCTTCGCTGACGATTTCACCGCGGTCTGGCGACGAGTCGACCGGCTGTCCCGGGCTCAGCCGGCCGGCCGTACCGTGCGGACGCGTCATGGTGACGCCATGCTCCTGTCGGAGTTTCTGCTCACCCGAGTCGTTGAAGTCGCCGTCCACGGCCTCGACCTGGCGGATGCGCTCGGACGCGAACCCTGGCTGACCGCGCCGGCAGGTGACGCCGTGCTGGAACTGCTTCTCGGTAGGGAGCAGATGGCGGCCGTCGACACGTTGGGCTGGAGCCGGCCGCACTTCCTGCGCAGAGCCACCGGCCGCGAGCCGTTGGACGGACCGGAGGCCGCGCAGATCAAGCGGCTCGGAATCCGATGGCTCGCCCTGGGATGACGGCCGGCCGCTGAAGATCGTTACCGGGGGGACCGCGGCGGCCGCGGGGTCTCTCAGGGGCAGCTACGCGGCGCCCGCCGCTGCCAGTACCGCGACCGGCAGGAGCAGAATCCACTGCGGCAGCCGGAGCAGGGGTCTGGGCCAGCCGACGGACAGCGTGACGACCAGGAAGGCTGCGGCGTACGCGATGAAGTGCGCGGCCACGAACCACGCCACCAGGCCGGTCCCCGGCGTACCGTCCGTCAGGGAGAGGTAGAGCAGAGCGAGTCCGGAGAGCACCAGGTCGACGCTCACCATGTGCCACACGGCGTGCAGGACCCGCTTGGGTTCGTCCGCGAGCCCACAGGAGAGCAGTGGGCGCACCACATCGCGGTGCCCGCCGGCGATGTGTACCGCGCCCACGCCGAGCGCGGTGATCCCCGCCGCGAGAAGCCAGCCGTTCATCGGACCTCGATTCCTTTGGCCACGACAGCGGCCAGCTGTGCGGCCAGCTGCGGGTCAGGGTGTTCCCCGACCAGTCCCACGTGGAAGAACACGGCCCCAGCCAGGGTGTCCAGGACCAGGTCCACGGGCGTTTCGGCCGCGATCTCCCCGCGCAGTACGGCGCGGTCGAAGACGACCAGCAGCCGTTCCTTCGACGGGGCCAGGAAGTCGCCGCGGATGCGCGCCTTCAGTTCCGGATCGGCTGCGAAGTCGGCGAGCAGCCCCGGGAGTGCCGCCGCTGCGGCAGGCGCGTGGAACTCGTCGACCAGGCCCTGCAGCAGTACGGCCAGATCCCCGGCCAGCGTTCCGGTGTCCGGGATCGGAGCATCATCGGTGGTCGTGAAGACGGCCTCGAAGACCAACTCCGGCTTGCCCGGCCACCGCCGGTAGATCGTGTCCTTGCCGACACCGGCCCGCGCGGCCACCGCCCCGATCGATGTCGCGGCGTAGCCGACCTCGGCCACCAGCTCTGCGGTCGCGCCGATGATCGCCTCGTGCGATCGGGGATCCCTGGGACGCCCCCTGGAGGGCGGGGAGGAGTTCATGGGATTTAACTTACGGGTCGACCCGTAAGTTAAACAAGAGGCCGGCTTGCCTCAAGATCGGAGCCGGTAGCGCCTCTTCCGGCCCCCGACCAGGCCATGGCGGGCCCGACACGACGGCGGGGGCGTGCCAACGGGATGTCCGGCAACCGCCCTCGGAACCCGCCACGTTGGGACAAGACCCCGAAGACGCCCACAAACGCCGAGATCCCGCCAGCCTTCCGGCTGAACGGGATCTCTTGCCGATTTATGGGCGACTCTGGACCACCATCCGGAACGTGGGGTGGGGGATCAGGGAAGCCTCACCCACGCTGCGGGCGGCCACCGGTGGCCCGGCGCAGGGCACGGCCGCTCGAGTGCCTGGCCGTCCGCGGCGACCTGCGGTATTCCTCCTCGCCGATCCCCTCGGGCACGTGAGCCGCGTCGCCGGATGCGCGCAAGGTTCCGCTGTCTTGCGAGCCGCGACGGTCGGACGGCCTGGCCGGATCACGCGTCACCCAGGCGGTGCGCTGGCCTCAGATGCCCGGGGTGTGAGGGGTGTTGCCGTAATAGGCGTCCGGTCCGTGCTTGCGAGTGAAGTGCCGCTCCAGCAGGTGCCTCGGCGGTTCGGAGGCGTCCCCGAGGCGGGACCCCAGCGCCAGCGTGTGGAGCGCCATCTCCGCCACGGCCTCGCAGACGATGGCGTTCTCCAGCGCGGCCTTCGCGGTGGCGCCCCAGGTGAAGGGGCCGTGTCGCGAGACGAGCGCTCCGGGGACCTCGTCGGCCCGACGGGGGTCGCCGTCGAGCCGGGCAACGATCACCTGTCCGGTGTTGTACTCGTAGTCCCGCGCGCACTGCTCGGCGGTGAGGTCCGCCGTCACGGGGACGGGCCCGTTGAAGGTGTCGGCGTGTGTCGTGCCGAGCACGGGGATCGGGCGGCGCGCCTGGGCGAAGGCGACGGCGTGCGTCGAGTGCGTGTGGGTGACGCCGCCGATGGCGGGGAAGGCCCGGTAGAGGCACCGATGGGTTTCGGAGTCGGTGGACGGCCTGAGGTGCCCGTCGACGACCCGTCCGTCGTCCAGTGCCACCGCCACCAGGTCCTCCTCGGTGAGGTCGGCGTAGGAGACCCCGGACGGCTTGATGACGAAGACGCCGGCGTCTCGGTCTACTCCGCTGACGTTTCCCCAGGTGAGGGTGGCCAGACCGGCCTCCGGGATGCGCAGGTTGGCCGCGAGGACCTCGCGACGGAGGTCCTTGAGGATGGTCTTGCTCACTACGCTCTCACCGTCTCTCCGACATGCGCGGCGGCTTCTCGGGGCCGGCGTCCGGCAGGCCCCGCGGTCGCGCATGAGTGGGCTGGACTGATCGGGGGCCGCGCCAGGCATCGCGGCTGCGCGACCGTAGCTACCCCGATCAGATTGTGAGCGCTAACAAGGAGAAATCTCAAGAGGTCAAGAGAAGGTTCTTGCCCATAACATGCAGCCATCGCTGCATAATGTGAACGCGAACATCTATACCCCGTCGACAATCTCCCGATCGGTCCGAGACGTGTGCGGGCCGCGGCTGGTTCGGTACCTTGAGGGAAGGCCGCTCGATGAGGAAAGGAAGAGAGTTGACCCAGCTCCCAGATGTCTCGCGAGCGCCCACGATGACGGACGTCGCGCGCGTCGCAGGCGTCTCCCATCAGACCGTTTCACGGGTGCTCAGCGACCACCCGAACGTCAGCGCCAAGACCCGGGCCGCGGTGACACAGGTCATCGAGCAGCTGGGGTACCGCCGTAACTCGGCAGCCCGGGCTCTGGCCACTCGCCGGACCCACACGTTGGGCGTCATCGCGGTGAACACCACTCTGCACGGGCCCGCCAGCACCGTGGCGGGAGTTCAAGAGGCGGCTCGGGACCGCGGCTATCTGACGTCCGCCGTCACGCTTCGGACCGCGACGCAGACAGCCCTCGCCGAAGCCATGCAGCACCTCGCCGGATGGGGCGTGGAGGGCATCGTCGCCGTCACTCCCCAACGCGACGCGGTGAGGGCCCTGGCGGCATTGGAAGCACCCTGCCCGGTGGTCACCGTGGAAGGCGGCCACACCCTGGACCTGCCAGGGGTGTCGCTCGACCAGAACCTCGGCGCCCGCATGATCACGGAGCATCTTCTCGCGTCGGGCCACGCCACCGTGTGGCATGTCGCAGGCCCTCCCGACTGGCTCGAGAGCGAGGCCCGCACGCAGGGCTGGGAGGACGCGCTACGAGAGGCCGGGGCCGAGGTGCCACCCCTGCTGCGCGGCGACTGGAGTCCGCTGTCGGGATACCAGGCCGGCCAGCAGCTCGCGGGCCGTGTCCGGGCCTCACGAGGGCAGGGCCCGGGCCTCACCGCGGTGTTCGTCGCCAACGACCAGATGGCCCTCGGCGTCCTACGGGCCTTGCGGGAAGCGGGCCTGCGCACGCCGGAGGACGTGGCGGTCGCCGGCTTCGACGACATCCCCGAGGCGGAGTTCTTCCCACCCCCGCTGACGACCATTCGTCAGGACTTCGCCTCGATCGGCCGCGACAGCATCGGGCTGCTCCTGGACCACATCGAAGGCCGGACGGACGAGTCGACGCACCTGGTGGTGGCGCCCGAGCTCATCGTGCGCGCCAGTACGGCCCGCAGGAGTTCTCCCCCGGGGGAATGACCCCCACCGCCCCGGGACCGGCTCCTCCCCGTGGGGGAGCCGGCCCCCGGGCGCCCATGGCACTGCGGACGGGGAAGGTCCGCGGGCGCGAAAAGCCGCTGTCCGGTGCCCCTTCGACACGTCTCTCCGCGCAGGAGAGCGGACGCGTGGGCGCGGCAGCGGCATCCGGCGGCGTTCGAGGGAGCGCCGCCGCGGTACGGCGGCGCCCGCGCGAACCTGCGGCCGGCACACCGGCACCGGCGACGGTGCCGACGACGAGCCGGCCGCGCGCAATGCGGCCGGCGTAACGGCCCGCCGTCGCACCGAAGTAGCGTGCACAGCCCTCGAAGGCGGCGGGGTTCCCGGGCGGCGAGCACCACATCGGCAGGGTGGCCCCGGCGGTCCGGCAGGTCAGGGAGTGGCGGCGGGCGCCGCACGCGTGAACCTCCGCGCGGCCTCGCCCGGGGAAGCCCAACCGCCGCCCCTCCCCCGTTCTTTCATCGGTCAGGCGGAGGGGCCGGCCCGTCCGCGGACGGGCGGCAGTCTGCCTGGCTCGGCCTCCTGGCCGGCAGATGCGCATGTGTGTTCCATGACGGCAGAGGCGCCGGGAGTCAGTCGACGGCAGGGCGGCGGCCGCTCATCAGGCGTTGCAGCACGATGAACACGAGCAGCAGGGCGCCGATGACGATCCGGGTCCACCAAGAGCTGAGCGTCCCCTGGAAGTTGATGACCGTCTGGATCATGCCGAGGACGAGCACGCCGAGGGCGGTGCCCATGACGAAGCCGGAACCTCCGGTCAGCAGCGTGCCGCCGATCACGGTGGCGGCGATCGCATCGAGTTCCATGCCCATGGCGTGGAGGGCGTAGCCGGAGAGCATGTAGAAGGTCAGCAGCAGGCCGCCGAGCGCGGAGCACAGGCCGCTGACGGCGTATACGGCGATCTTGGTGGAGCCCACCGGAAGACCCATCAGGCGTGCGGATGACTCATTGCCGCCCAGCGCGTACACGTTGCGGCCGAAGCGCGTGTGGTGGAGTACGACGAAGGCGATCACCAGCACGGCCAGGGCGATGACCACCGGGATCGAGACGAACAGTCCCCCCGGGCCGTACAGCCGGGCCTGCGCGATTCCCGCCGTGGTGGGGTCGCTGATCGTGATGGATTCGGTGCTGATCGTGTAGCAGAGCCCGCGGGCGAGGAACATGCCGGCCAGGGTGACGATGAACGGCTGGATCTCGAAGGTGTGGATGATCCAGCCCATGAGCGTCCCGCTCGCGGCGCCGACCAGCAGGACCAGTGGAATGACGGTGGCCAGGGGCCAGCCGTGCGACTCGACCAGCCAGGCGGTGAGCATGGTCGACAGGGCCACCATGGAGCCGACGGACAGGTCGATGCCGCCGGTGAGGATGACGAAGGTCGCCCCGACCGCGACGACCAGCAGGAATCCGTTGTCGATCAGCAGGTTCAGCACGACTTGCGCGGAGAGGAAGCCCTCGTAGCGCACCGATCCGACGCCGAACATGACGACCAGCAGGACGGCCGTGACGATCAGCGGGATACGGGTGCGGGTGCGGGGGGACATGGTCGCGAAGGGGCGGGTGAGTTGCGCGGCGGCGCTCGCGATGCCGGTACTCATGCGCGTACCTCCTGCTGCTGCGGGGCGGCGCCCGCCGTGGTGTGGGATCGGGGAGGGGCGGTCCTGCTGCGGCGCAGGACCTTGGCCCGGAAGACCGGGGACTGCACGAGGCAGACGACGATGACGACGAACGCCTTGAAGACGAGGGTGGTCTCGGGTGGGACGCCGAGGGTGTAGACGGTGGTGGACAGGGTCTGGATGATCAGGGCGCCCAGGACGGTGCCGCCGAGGGAGAAGCGTCCTCCGGTCAGGGCGGTGCCGCCGACGACGACGGCGAGGATCGCGTCGAGTTCGATCCACAGGCCGGCGTTGTTGCCGTCGGCGCTGGAGACGTTGGAACTGATCATCAGCCCGGCGACGGCGGCGCACAGCGCGCTGAAGACGTAGACCAGGGCGAGCAGACCGCCGGCGCGGATGCCGACCAGGCGGCTGGCGGCGGGGTTGCCGCCCACGGACTCGATCAGCATGCCGAGTGCGCTGCGGCGGGTGATGAACGCGGTGAGCGCGAAGAGGGCGGCTGCCAGGAGGACGGCGAACGGGAAGGTCAGCCAGTAGCCGCCTCCGATCATCTTGTAGGGGGCGCTGGTCACCGTGATGATCTGGCCGTCGGTGATCAGCTGGGCGACGCCGCGGCCCGCGACCATGAGGATCAGGGTGGCCACGATGGGCTGCACCCCCAGTCCGGATACCAGGAAGCCGTTGGCGAGGCCCAGCACGAGCGCGACGCCGAGCGCGAGGGCGACGGCCGTGAGCATGGTGGCGACGCTGCCGGGATGTGCGGCAGTGGAGAGGTGCCCACAGGCGAGGGCACCGGCGATGGCGACGGTGGAGCCCACCGAGAGGTCGATGCCGCGGGTGGCGATGACGAGGGTCATGCCGAGCGCCACCAGGGTGAGCGGGGCGCCGAACTGGAGGATGTCGATGAGGCTGCCGTAGAGGTGGCCGTCGCGTACGCGGACGGAGAAGAAGTCGTGGTGGAACGCGAGGTTGCCGAGGAGAAGGGCGAGCAGGATGAGCGTTGGCCACAGCAGGCGGTGGCCGGCCAGTCGTCTCCCGATTCCGCCGGCTGCCTTGGTCGTGGCGGGCTGGGGGGTCATGAGTCCGCTCCGGTGGCGATGGTCGTGAGTATGCGTTCGGGCGTGACGCTGTCGTCGTTCGTGAGGGTGGCCACCATGCGGTGGTCACGGAGCACGGCGATGTGGTGGCTCAGGCGCAGTACCTCGTCGAGTTCCGCCGAGATGAACAGCACGGCGGTGCCTTCGCTCGCCAGGCGGGACACGAGTTTCTGGATCTCCGCCTTGGCCCCGATGTCGATGCCCCGGGTCGGTTCGTCGAGGATCAGGAGCCTGGGTGCCGTCAGCAGCCAACGTGCGAGGAGCACCTTCTGCTGGTTGCCTCCGCTGAGGTGGCGCACCTGCGCTTCGGGGTCGGCGGGGCGGATGTCCAGGGCGTCGATCCAGTGCCGTGCCAGTTCGTCCTGTTTCGCACGGGCCAGCGGCCTGGTCCAGCCGCGGGCGGCCTGCAGAGCGAGGATGATGTTCTCGCGGACCGTGAGCTCGCCCACCAGTCCCTCGGACTTGCGGTTCTCGGAGCAGAACGCGATGCCTCGGGCGATGGCGTGGCGGGGGGTGCGCAGGAGTACCTTCCTGCCCTCGATGCTCACCTCTCCGGCGTCCGCGCTGTCCGCGCCGAACAGGAGGCGCGCCAGCTCGGTGCGGCCTGAGCCCAGGAGGCCGGCCAGTCCGATGACCTCGCCGGCATGGATGTCGAGGTCGTACGGTTCGATCGAGCCCGTCCGGGTCAGTTGTCGTGCCCGGAGGAAGGGCTCGCTGGTCGCCCGTTCGGCCGCTTCCTCTCGGGCACGGTCGGACAGCTGGTCGAGCGTGGCCAGTTCTCCGCCGATCATGCGCTGGACCAGCGTCACCGGAGTGAGTTCGCCGATGGGGTACTCGCCTTCCAGGCGGCCGTTGCGCAGGATGGTGACGCGGTCGCAGAGATCGAATACCTGGTCGAGGAAGTGCGTGACGAACAGGATGGCCACACCGCGATCCCGCAGGCGCCGTACCAGGGTGAAGAGCTGGGCGACCTCCTCGCGATCCAGGCTGGAGGTGGGTTCGTCCAGGACGAGCACCTTCGCCGAGACGTCCACCGCCCGGACGATGGCGACCAGTTGCTGCACCGCCAGGGAGTGCGAAGCGAGCAGACTGGTGACGTCGAGGTCGAGGTCCAGTTCCGTCAGCAGCTCGGCCGCCCGCTGCCGCATCGCGGACCAGTGGATGAGACCGAACCGGCGCGGTTCGCGCCCGATGAGGATGTTCTCGGCGACCGAGATGTTCGGGCAGAGGTTGACCTCCTGGTAGACGGTGCTGATTCCGGCCTGCTGCGCCTGGAGGGGGTCTGCAGAGGTGTGGGGCCGGCCGTCGACGAGGATGGTGCCGCCGTCGGCGGGGTGGACACCGGTGAGCACCTTGATCAAGGTGGACTTCCCGGCGCCGTTCTCGCCCATCAGGGCGTGCACCTCACCGGGGAAGAGCCGCAGGGCGACTCCGTCGAGGGCGAGCACGCCCGCGAACTGCTTGCGGATGTCCTGGGCTTCCAGGACCGGCCGCGGACCGCCGACGTCCGTGGGCCGCGGGGTGGACGGTGATGCCATCCGCCCTCCTCTCATGGGTGGGGTGGTGGAGCGGGCTCCGGACGGTGAAGGAGGCGCCGGGGCCGGGCCTCCTCCATTACCGGAACGCGCTGTTTCAGTAGTTCCGGGACGGCAGCGCCGCCGCGGCCTTGTCCTGGGTGAAGACACCCTCCTGGGTCTCGACACGAGTCGGCACGCTCTCCCCTGCCACGACCTTCTTGGCCAGCTCCATCAGCTGGTCGCCGAGCATCGGGTTGCACTCCACCACGACGTTGATCTTGCCCTCGGTCATCGCGACGAAGGCGTCCTTGATCCCGTCCACCGAGATCACCTTGATGTCCGTCCCGGGCTTCTTGCCGGACTCCTCGATGGCCTGGATGGCGCCGAGGGCCATGTCGTCGTTGTGGGCGTAGAGGACGTCGATGTCGTTCTGGGACTTCAGGAACGCCTGCATGACTTCCTTGCCCTTGGCGCGGGTGAAGTCGCCCGACTGCGAGGCCACGATCTTGAACTTGTCGTCGGCGCGGATGACGTCGGCGAAGCCCGCCTTGCGGTCGTTGGCGGGCGCGGAGCCCGTGGTGCCCTGGAGCTCGACGATGTTGACCGGGCCCTGCTCGTTGGCGTACGCGCCGGTCAGCCACTCGCCCGCGGACTTGCCCTCCTTGACGAAGTCCGAGCCCAGGAAGGTCTTGTAGAGGGAGGTGTCCTTGGTGTCCACGGCGCGGTCGGTGAGGATGACCGGGATGCCCGCGTCCTTGGCCTCCTTCAGCACCGTGTCCCAACCGGACTCCACGACCGGC
Organism: Streptomyces sp. LARHCF249; assembly: GCF_052871255.1. Classification (NCBI taxonomy): domain Bacteria; kingdom Bacillati; phylum Actinomycetota; class Actinomycetes; order Kitasatosporales; family Streptomycetaceae; genus Streptomyces; species Streptomyces sp. LARHCF249. Next base: position 311,523 of record NZ_JBIXJQ010000004.1, on the reverse strand, counting down.
GAGAAGGCGATGACGTCGACCTTCTGCTGGATGAAGGTGCGGATCGCCTTGATCTGGTTCTCCTGCTTCTGCTGCGCGTCGGAGAACTTGAGGGTGATTCCGGCCTTCTTCGCCGCCTCCTGGACGGACTTGGTGTTGGCGGTACGCCAACCGCTCTCGGCGCCGACCTGGGCGAAGCCGAGCGTGATCGTGCCGTCGGAGCCCGCCTTGGCTCCCGAGGAGGAGCCGGAAGCGGGGCCCTGCGTCGAGCAGGCGGTCAGCGCCGAGGAGACGAGAAGGGCGGCGGTGAGGACGAGAGCTGCTCTGCGAGCCATGTCGAGTGTCCTTTCAGGGTGTACGGAAGAGGCGCCGCACGGCCGGGGCCGGGCTTTGCCGAGGAGTCACAGGAGTGCCGCGGTGCACGGCGGCCGAAGCCGCCGGCGGCGGGGATGGGGTCGGGGGGCCGGTCGCGGTCGCGGTCGGCAGGAGAGGGATCCCCTCACGAACGGGGCGCTGTCGCATTGTGAGCGCTAACAAGCCAGGTTCTCAACCCCCTTGCGCGCGTTACCTGACTGTTACCGCGTCGCGTGCGGCATCGAGGCGGACTCCCCCCTTTTCTCGACACCACCGGCCCCACCACCCGGATGAAGTGCCAACCCGCGCCGCATCCACGGCAGATCGACCCGCGCGTCCGGCGTATACGGAGGCCGCTGCGCCGATGGAGCTCACATATGACTCGCGCAGACCTCTTGCCTCTCGACATTGTTAGCGCTCACACTGCGTTGGACCACCCGGGTGGCCGCCCGGATTGCGGGCGGCAACTCCGCCTGCCCGGGCCGCCCGCCGCCCCACGGCTCTTTCGAAAGGCATTCTGTTGACGTCACCCCATCCCCTCGCGCCGACCCCGCATTCCGAGGAAGCGGAGCAGTACACGGTCGGCGTCGACTTCGGCACGCTGTCGGGCCGCGCCGTGGTGGTGCGGGTCCGCGACGGTCAGGAACTGGCCGCGGCGGTCCACGCCTACCGGCACGGCGTCATCGACCGGCACCTGCCGCAGGGCGGTGCGCAACTGCCTCCGGACTGGGCCCTGCAACACCCCCAGGACTGGCGGGACGTACTGCGTCGCGCCGTGCCGGAGGCCGTGGCGGCGGCCGGGATCGATCCCGCCGCGGTGATCGGCATCGCCACCGACTTCACCGCGTGCACCGTCCTGCCCGCGCTGGCCGACGGGACCCCCCTCGCCGAGACGGAGCTCGCCGGACGGCCGCACGCATGGCCCAAGCTGTGGAAGCACCACGCGGCCCAGTCGCATGCCGACCGCATCAACGAACTCGCCCACGCCCGCGGGGAGAAATGGATCGCCCGCTACGGCGGCCGGATCTCCGCCGAGTGGCAGTTCGCGAAGGCCCTCCAGGTCTTGGAGGAGGATCCGCTCGTCTACGAAACCTGCGCGCGGTGGATCGAGGCCGCCGACTGGATCGTGTGGCAGCTCACCGGAACCGAGTCCCGCAACGCCTGCACGGCCGGCTACAAGGGCATCCACCAGGACGGCGCCTACCCGAGCGAGGAGTACCTGGCCGCGCTGAACCCCCGGTTCGCCGACTTCGCACGCACCCGCCTCGAATTCCCCCTCTCCGCACTGGGCTCACGAGTGGGCTCGCTCAGTTCCGAGGCAGCAGCGTGGACAGGGCTGCGCCCCGGCATCGCCGTGGCCGCGGGCAACGTCGACGCCCATGTCACCGCAGCGGCGGCCCAGGCCGTCGGGGACGGGCAGCTGCTCGCCATCATGGGCACCTCCACCTGCCACGTCGTGAACGCTCCCGTCCTCGCCGATGTCCCCGGCATCTGCGGTGTCGTGAGCGGTGGGATCGTCGAGGGAACCTACGGCTACGAGGCCGGCCAGAGCGCGGTCGGCGACATCTTCGCCTGGGTACTGGACCAAGGCGTCCCGTCGGACTACCTCGCCGAGGCCGCCGACCGCGGCGAGGACCTGCACACCCTGCTGACCCGGAAAGCCGCCCGACAGCCGGTCGGCGGCCACGGACTGGTCGCCCTCGACTGGCTGAACGGCAACCGTTCGGTCCTCGTCGACCACCACCTCTCCGGAGTCATCGCGGGTCTCACCCTCGCGACCCGCCCCGAGGACGTCTACCGCGCGCTGCTCGAAGCCACCGCGTTCGGCACCCGCGTCATCGTGGAGGCCCTGGAGGCGGGCGGCGTACCGGTGCACGAGTTCATCGTCGCCGGCGGACTGGCCAAGAACGAGCTGCTGATGCAGATCTACTCCGACGTGCTGCGCCGCCCCGTCTCCCTCGCCGCGTCCGACCAGGGCCCCGCCCTCGGGTCGGCCATCCACGCCGCCGTGGCCGCCGGCGCGCACCCCGACGTGCGAACGGCCACCGCCGCCATGGGCCGCCGGCGACCTGCCGTCTACACGCCCGACGCCTCCCGAGCCGATGCCTACGACGCCCTCTTCGCCGAGTACCGGCTCCTGCACGACCACTTCGCCGCCGGCGGGCTGCTGCACCGCCTGAGGAGCATCCGCGACACGGCCCACACCGCGGGCTGATCCCGCCCGCTGTTCGTTCCCGCTTCCCCACCCGCACGGCGCTCTCGCCACCGTTGCGGGACGTCACCTTCAGGAGTCCATGTGTCCAGCCAAACGTCCCCCGCCCAGGAAATCTGGTTCCTCACCGGCAGCCAAGGCCTGTACGGGGAGGAGACGCTGAAGCAGGTCGCCGAACAGTCGCGGCAGATCGCCACCGCGCTGGCCGACACCTCCGGCATTCCCGCGCGTGTGGTGTGGAAGCCGGTACTGACCGATGCCGACGCCATCCGCCGGGTGTGCCTCGAGGCGAACGCCGACGACCGGTGCATCGGGCTCATCGCCTGGATGCACACGTTCTCGCCGGCCAAGATGTGGATCGCGGGACTGGACGCACTGCGCAAGCCGTTGCTGCACCTCCACACCCAGTCGAACGTGGCCTTGCCCTGGGACACCATCGACATGGACTTCATGAACCTCAACCAAGCCGCTCACGGAGACCGCGAGTTCGGGCACATCCAGGCCCGTCTCGGCGTACCCCGCAAGACCGTGGCCGGCCACGTCACCGATCCGGTGACGACCGCACGCGTCGCGATCTGGGCGCGGGCGGCCGCCGCACGATCCGAACTGGCCACCCTCAAGGTCGCCCGCTTCGGCGACAACATGCGCGACGTGGCCGTCACCGAGGGCGACAAGGTCGAGGCCCAGCTGCGCTTCGGCGTCTCCGTCAACACCTACGGCGTCAACGACCTGGTGGAGGTCGTCGACGGCGCGGACGAAACCGAGGTGACGTCCCTCGTCGAGGAGTACGGGGACCTGTACCGCCTGGCGCCGGAACTGCGACCGGGAGGCGAACGGCACGCCTCGCTGCGTTACGCGGCCCGCATCGAAGCCGGCCTGCGCACCTTCCTCGGAACGGGCGGCTTCGGGGCCTTCACCACCAACTTCGAGGACCTGGGCGGACTGCGCCAGCTGCCCGGCCTCGCGGTCCAGCGGCTCATGGCGCAGGGACACGGCTTCGGAGGAGAGGGCGACTGGAAGACCGCCGTCCTGCTGCGCGCCCTCAAGGTGGCCGCAGCCGGCCTCCCGGGCGGCACCTCCTTCATGGAGGACTACACCTACGACATGTCCCCCGGCAACGAGCTCATCCTCGGCGCACACATGCTGGAGGTCTGCCCCACCATCGCGACCGCCAGGCCCAGCTGCGAGATCCACCCCCTCGGCATCGGCGGGCGGGAGGACCCGGTGCGGCTGGTGTTCGACGCCGCCCCCGGCCCGGCCGTGGTGGTCGGCCTCGCCGACCTCGGCGACCGCTTCCGCCTGATCGCCAACGACATCGACGTGGTGGCACCCCCTCACCCGCTGCCCGCCCTGCCCGTCGCCCGCGCGGTCTGGCGGCCCCACCCGGACCTGCGGACCTCCACCGAATCCTGGCTGACGGCCGGCGGACCGCACCACACCGTCCTCAGCACCGCCCTCACCTCCGACCACCTCGACGACCTGGCGGAAATGCTCCGCGTGGAACTCGTCCTCATCGACGAGGCCACCACCCCGAAGCAGTTCCGGCGCGATCTCCGCTGGAGCCAGGCGTACTACCGGCTGGCGCAGGGACTGTGAACCGGCCCGGGGTGACGCGGGTCAGATGAAGCGCCACAGGTGGTCGCTGGTGCCGTTGTCGTCCCAGAGGACGGCCTGGGCTCCCTGGGCGGTGGAGGCGCCGGAGACGCCGAGCACGCGGCCGCTGTTGGCGCACTGGATCCTGAAGGTGTCGCCGCCGCCGTGCCGCAGGCGCCACCGGTGGTCGGCGGTGCCGTTGTCCGACCACTGGACGATCCGGGCGCCGTTGGCGGTGCCGCCGTTCTCCACGGCGAGGACCTTGCCGCTGTGGAAGTTGCGCAGGCGCAGGTAGCCACCGGTGTCGACGACGGCCGTCCAGAGATGGTCGGCGGTGCCGCTGTCGTCCCACTGGATGGCGAGGCCGCCGTCGGCGGTGGACATGTCCTTCACACCGAGGACCCGCCCGCTGGCGACGTTCTGGATGCGCCTGGCACCGTCGGGGACGAACTGCCACTGGCCGGCGGGGGCGCCGGCGTCCGGCACCTGTACGGCTGCGGCGCCGATGGCGGTGGAGCCGTCCGCGATGCCGAGCAGCTTGCCGGTGTGGGCGTTCCGAAGCTTGTGGTAGCCGTTGCCCGCGTCGACGACGGTCCACCGGTGGTCGGCGGTGCCGGTATCGGCCCACTGGAGGATCGGAGCGTTGTCGGCGGTGGACATGTCCTTCACGCCGAGGACCTTGCCGCTGTGGAGGTTGCGCAGCCGCAGTGCGGTGCCGTCGACGACGGGGAGCCAGTTGTGGTCGGCGGTGCCGGAGTCGGTCCACTGCAGGGCGAGGCCCCCGTCGGCGGTGGACATGTCCCGGATGCCGAGGACGAGTCCGCTGGCCGCGTTGACGAGACGGAAGCCGGCACTGTCGGTCCGCCAGTAGACGGTGTAGTTGAAGCCCTGGGCGTCGTGGAACGGGGCGAGGTCGACCTTCGTTCCGTTGGCGGTGGCCGTGAAGGCGAGGGCGGTGCTGCTGGTTCGGGTGATCGAGGAGGGGTCCAGGGCCGGGAGGGAGGAGAGCGTGGTGCTGCCGTAGTTGCCGGCGAGGACGGCGGGGCCGTAGCTGATCGCCGCGACGCCGGGGTTGTCGTTGGCGGCCTGGAGGACCACACGCATGGGGAGCTTCACGGTGACGGTGTCGCCGGAGGCCCAGGACCGGGTGAGGGTGGCGTAGGTGCCCGGGTTGGCCGTGACGGTCTGGGCGGCGCCGTTGACGCTGACGGTGGCGCCCGAGGTCCATGCGGGGATGCGGATGCGCATCGACCAGGTCCCGCCGACGCTGCCGGCGACCTTGAGCGTCGTGGTGTCGCCGGCCGGGTAGGAGGTGGTCTGGGTGACCGTGATGCCCCGCTGGGTCCAGTTCAGGACGGAGGGGAGGAACAGGTTCACCGTGAGGGTGGTGCCGTCGCGGAAGTAGATGGAGTCCATCAGCTTGGTGTTGGACTCGATGCCTGTTCCCTGGCAGCACCAGAAGGTGCCGTAGTCGGTGCTCCACATGCCGCCGCCCCAAGCCGGGCCCACGCCGCGGCGGCCGCCCGGGTTGAGGGGGGTGAAGTAGGTGACGTGTCCGTGCGGGTCGGCCGGGTTCTGGGCGCCGATGACATGGTTGAGCAGCGCCTTCTCGTAGAAGTCGAAGTACGACGCCCGGCCGGGGTCCAGCTGCCACAGTTCCCGGGTCAGCTTGAGCATGTTGTAGGAGTTGCACAGCTCGCAGGTGTCGCGGAGGAGGAAGCCGGAGATGGCGTTCGGGGCCCGGAAGTGCTCCGCCTGGCTGTTGCCGCCGATGGCATAGGTGTGCGAGGTGGTGCAGATCGTCCATGCGTGGGAGGCGATGTCGCGGTAGCGGGTCGTGCCGGTGGCCTTGTACTCGCGGACGGCTCCGATCCACTTGGGCACCTGCGTGTTGGCGTGCAGGCCGTTCAGCTGGTCCAGGTTCGCGGCGAGGGGGTCGAAGACCGCGGCGTGGTCGAACCGCTGGGCGGTGGTCAACCAGCGTGCGTCGCCGGTCTGTTGGTAGAGGTCGGCCAGCACCTCGTTCATGCCGCCGAACTCGACGCCCATCAACGACTGCATCCTGCTGTGGCTGAGCGGGGCGGTGCGTCGGTCGACCCAGCCGGCGAGCGCGAGGAGCACGTCGCGGGCCTGTGTGTTGCCGATGAGGCGCCACACGTCGAGCAGACCGGCCATGGTCTTGTGGATGCAGTAGTACGGGACGTTGCCGTTGTTCAGCGTGCCTGCTTCGAGGCTCGTGAAGTCGGTCTCGGGGAAGCCCGAGAGGTAGCCGGCGGAGAAGCCCGCGGTGGAGTTGTTGGCCTGGCACTTGGCGAGTTCGGCCACCATGTGGTCGGCCTTGTCGCGGCAGGTGGTGTCCCCGAGTGCGGCGTAGGCCTGGGCCCACGCCGTGAGGAAGTGGCCCTGCACGTGGGTGCGGAAGGGGAACGCCGGGTCGTCCCAGCCTCCGGTCGGGGCTGCGGCGTTGGTGGAGAGCCGGTGGTTGGCGCGGAAGTTGTACAGCAGGCGGTGGACGTCGACGAAGCGGAGGTAGGCCAGGGTGCGGTTCTGATTGTCGAGCCATCGGCTGCTGGTGAGCCGGACCTGACCCAGGTCGAACGGCAACGTCGACACTCCGACGTCGGACCTGACCGGGGATGTCTCCGCCGCGGCGGAGGCCAAGCCGAGGACGGGGCCGGCGGCCGCGGCCGCGGCCGCGGCGCCGGTCGCCTTGATCATGGCGCGGCGGCTGAAGGGGTGAGCCGGCATGGCGAACTCCGTGGTCCGTAAGAGAAGAAGTCGGGGATGGGGGTCGCCGGGCGGCGCAGGAGGCGCTGCACGGCGATGCGGGCCGCCTTCGAGCGGTCGCGTCTCGTCTCACGCTCGCTGCGCCCCACGGCAGTCATGTCCTGCTGCGGGACGGGGCCGGTGGTGACGGACGTCGGGCAGTATGGCGGCCAATAGGTCTGCACGTAGGGGGAGTTGGTCCTCAACCGGCTGCCGCAGGGGTGGTACTACAGCTCGCAGAGTTCGATGTCGTCGATGGACATCCCGGTGCCGGCCCTGCCGTCGGAGCCAATGCCGATGGTGGAGCCGTAGTCCTGTGCGTGGGCATGCGTCGCGCCCCGGGGGTTCCGTGCGGCACCCGCCTGTTGCATGAGTGTTAACGCTCACAATTACCGTGTCAATACTTTCGACTGCAGCGCCGGCAGGAGCGGCGCCACCGTGTCGGTTACGCGTTGTTCGCCGCTTGGCACGAGCCGTGACCGGGGCGCGCGCCCGACGGAGCGGACCTAGGCTGGAAGCAGCCGCTGGAAACCGGTCCTGGCGAGCACCGCTGTCCGGACGGAGGCGTGGCGCGTGGAGATGGGTGACAAGCAGGATGCCCCGACTGCCGCTGTCGTGGTGGCTCCGGACGGTGTGGTGAGCGGCTGGTGCGAGGGCGGGCGGCTGCTGCTGGGCTGGACGGCCGAGGAGACCGTGGGGCGGCCGGTGGCCGACCTGCTGGTCGATCCCCCGCCCGGCTTCCCCGAGAACCACGGCATCGGCTCCGGCTCCACGGGAGTCGTCCCGCTGCACCACCGGGACGGTTCCACGGTGGACGCCGTGGTGACGGCTCATCCGCTGCACGGCGCGGACGGCCGTGCGCTGGGCCACGTGGTGACCGTCCAACCGTGGGGACGCCGCCCTGTGATCGCCGACCGGGCCTTCGAGCAGTGCCCCTTCGCTCTGGGCGTCTACGACCCTGAGCTGCGGTTCCTGTGGGTCAACGCCTCCGCGTGCCGGGTGATGGCGCACTCCGAGGAGCAGGTGCTCGGCGAGAAGTACCGCGAGCTGTTCCCCGAACTGGACGACATGGCATACACCGACCAGCTCTCCGAGGTGGCCAGGACGGGCGAGCCCGCACGTCTGATCACCGTCTTCCGCCCCCTCGGCAGCAACTACGCCAACGCCTGGGCCACCAGCATGTGGCCCGTACGGGATGCCGCGGGCAGGATCCGCGCGGTCGCCAACTGGGGATTCGACATGAGCGCCGAGTACTGGGCCCGGCAACGCCTGCTCATCCTCAACAAGGCCAGCGGCGGCATCGGCCGGACACTCGACGTGATCGGCACCGCCCTGGAACTGGCGAGGACCCCGGTGCCGGGATTTGCCGACCTCGTCAGCGTGGACCTCTTCGACGAGGTGCTGCGCGGAGAGGAACCGCCCTCCGCGTCCGCGTTCACCCCCGGCGAGGCCATCGCACTCAACCGTGCCGCCCAGCACAGCGCGAAGGAGGACACCGACCGGGCGCCCGGGCCCACGCCGCCGGTCAGCCACACTCCCGGTTCCATCGCCGCCCGCTGCATGGCCACCGGCACGTCCGCGGTCGAGCTCGCCGCTGAGCCCGGCCAGGGCGGCGAATGGGCCTTCGGGCCAGGGCTCGCCGCCGACCCGGCCCACTGGCCACCGGGCAACCCGTTGATCGACGGGTCCATCGCCGCGGACGGGCTGACCGGTCGGATCACCGTGCCGCTCCGGGCGCGCGGCGCGCTGCTCGGCGTCGTCGCCTTCTCCCGCCGCGACCGGCCCGAGGCCTTCACGGCCGACGACCTGATCCTCGCCGAAGAGCTGACCGCCAAGGCAGCGGTCGCCATCGACAACGCCCGCCGGTACTCGCGCGAGCGCACGAGGGCGCTGACGCTGCAACGCAGCCTGCTCCCGCAAGGGCTGCCGAACCAGGAGGCGGTCGAGGTGGCATCCCGCTACCTGCCCGGCGGGACCGGCGCGGAAGTGGGCGGTGACTGGTTCGACGTCGTTCCGCTGTCCGGCGCCCGGGTCGCCCTGGTCGTCGGCGATGTCGTCGGCCACGGCCTGCACGCCTCGGCCAGCATGGGCCGGCTGCGCACCGCGGTCCGCACCCTCGCCGACATAGACCTGCCGCCGGACGAGCTGCTGACCCACCTGGACGACCTGGTCCTCCACCTGGCCAGCGACCTCCGGCCCGCCGGCCACTTCCAGCCGACCGGCGAGTCCGGGGCCACGTGCCTGTACACGGTCTACGACCCCGTCTCCCGGCGCTTCACGCTGGCGAGCGCCGGCCATCCGCTGCCGCTGATCATCTCCCCGGACGGCACCAGGACACCCGTACCCGCGCAGCCGGGACCACCGCTCGGCATCGGTGGGCTGCCTTTCGAAGCGACCGAGCTCGAGCTGCCCGAGGGCAGCCTGCTCGCCCTCTACACCGACGGACTGGTGCAAAGCCGCGAGCGCGACGTCGACGAGGGGATCGCGGAACTGCAGCGGGTCCTGAACCACTCGGCCACCTCACTGGAGGCCTTGTGCGACACGGTGTTGGACGCCATGCTCCCCGAACGCCGCACCGACGACGCCGCCCTGCTGCTCGCCCGCACTCACGCGCTGGATCCCCACCACGTCGCCGACTGGGACATTGAGCCCGACCCCGCCCAGGTGCCGCAGGCCAGGAAGTTCGCCGTCGACCAAGTGGACGCCTGGGGCCTGGAGGAGGCGTCATTCGTCACCGAACTGGTCGTCAGCGAGCTGGTCACCAACGCCATCAGATACGGCGAGCCGCCGATCAGACTGCGGCTGATCCGCGATACTTCCCTGATCTGCGAAGTCTCCGACGCGAGCAACACCGCTCCGCACCTACGCCGGGCCCGCGACTTCGACGAGGGCGGCCGGGGACTGCTGCTCGTCGCCCGGCTCACCCAGGGGTGGGGCACCCGCCACACCACCAGCGGCAAGACGATCTGGTGCGCGCAGGCCCTGGCCTAGCGGCTACCAGCGTGTCGGCAGACCGGCGATGAACGAGGTGAGCCGGTCGGCGATGAGTCGGTCGTCATGGGCCGAGTAGTGCCAGTCACAGCCGAGGAAATCCAGGCCCGAGTCGTCGAGGAGCCAGTAGCGGACCCCGCCGTCGCCGGCGTCGTTGCGTGCCTTGACCACCTGCTGGACATGGCCGGCGTACTGGCCGGCGCCGACTGCCACGATGGTCGTCCCGGCCCCGTAGCGCGTGCGCAGTTTCTGGAGGAAGTCGCCGTAGGCGCTGCGGTAGCCGTCCGCGAGGCTGTCGGGCGTCCACGGCTCACCGGGGTTGACGGCGGTCGAGAAGTCGTTGGTGCCAAGGTTGACCACCACGAGCTGAGGGCGCCAGGTGCCCGGGTTCTGCCAGACGTCGCCGGACACGTTCAACAGGGCGCGGTCGTAGAAGGTCCGGTACGTGACGTCCGGCAGGCCTCCGTTGTAGTTGCGCACCATGCCCAGGCCGGAATAGCCGTTGATCTGGTAGTCGGCATTCAGTTGCCGGGCGGTGAGGGCGCCGTAGCTCACGTCGGAGTTGGTGCTCCGCTTGACCTGGTCCCAGGTGCAGGTGCGCGAGGTCGAGAGGTTGCCGTAGCCCACCGTGAGGGAGTCGCCGATGAACTCGATCTGACGACTGCGGGCCGACGGTTTGCTCAGCACGGCACCGCCGGGCGCGGCCAAGAAGCCCCCGAACGTGCTGGTGTTGCCCGGGCTGTCATTGCGCTTGACGAGCCGGACGGTGTGCTCACGGTCCTGCAGCCCGTTGATCCAGTGTGTGGTGTCGCCGGGCGTGACGAGCGTGGCGACAGTGGCTCCGTCGACCTGGACGTCGTAATCGGCGGCCGAGTCGTTGAGCACGATGCCCACGCCGGTGCCCCTGACGCGGGCCTCGAAGTACACGCCGGGCCAGCTGTACTGCACCGTGTTTCCGGCGTCCTTGACACGCCCCGCGGTGTGCACCTGTGCGAGTACTCCCGATGCGCGGACCAGTTGCCACTGCTGGTTGGCCCCGCCCCAGTCGGCGTACTGCACGACCTTGGCGCCGTCCGCGGTGGAGGCGTTCTGGACCTCGACGGCCTTGCCGCTGTTGCGGTTGATCAGCCGGACGTAACCGTCAGGGGAATCGGCCAGCCGGAACTGCTGGTTGGCGCCACCCGCATCGCTCCACTGCACGATGTCCGCGTGGTCGGCGGTGGAGTAGCTGTAGACATCCAGCACCTTGCCCGAATGCTGCGCCTTCAGCCGGTAGTAGCCGCCGCCCGAGTCGACGAACCGGAATTGCTGATTGGCCCCGTCATGACGGACCCACTGCGACAGGGCCGCCCCCTCGGCAGTACTGCCTCCCGACACGTCCAGCGCCTTGCCACTGCCACGGTTGACCAGCACGTACGACGCGCTCGTATCCACAGTGGCCGCCTGCGCCGTCCCCGCGGCACCAAAACCGGTCAGGAGGGCCGACGCCAAGGCGGTCACCGCGGCAAGCACCCCCGCACGCCTCCCGCGTCGCCCCCACGCACTTAATGTCATATACATGCCACCCCTGCGCATTCAGGTCCCTTTCACTGCGCGATGGACGTCCACGGCAGGTTGGTGCTGCTGCCACGGGTCCAGTGCTGATGGGTGCCGGGGCCGGCGAGCATGGCGCCGGCGTCGACGGGAATGCAGGCCCCCGCATGAAGGTCGGCCATGTCGCCTTGGGATGTCAACCAGGGCTCGGGCGATCGCCGAGGTCTGCGCGGCGCACGGAACGCTCCGACCGCCGCCGCGACCACCTTCCCGTACGCGCATCGCAGGTATCATCAACGCCACCCTCGGCATGCGGGCTCCGGAACATTCGGACGTGCTCACGGGGCGCGGCGGGGGGAGGGATGAGCGGTGTCTCTGACGGACAAGGCCATCGAGCAGATCCGTGAGCTGATCCGGACCGGCGCCCTGCCGCCCGGCTCGAAGCTCCCACCGGAGCCGGAACTGGCCGCGCAGCTGGGACTGTCCCGCAACCTCGCCCGGGAAGCGGTCAAGGCGCTGTCCGTCGCGCGGGTCCTGGAGGTCCGGCGGGGCGACGGTACGTACGTGACCAGCCTCCAGCCGAGTCTCCTACTGGAGGGGCTCGGCGGCGCGGTGGAACTGCTACAGGGCGACTCGGTCGCCCTGCAGGACCTCATGGAGGTACGGCGACTCCTGGAACCGGTCGCCACGGCGCTGGCTGCGACCCGGATCTCCGACGCCCAACTGGCTGACGTCGGCGCCCATTTGGACGCCATGCGCGCGGCCCGAGACGACATCGAACAGCTCAACGCCCACGACGCCGCCTTCCACCGCGCCGTCGTCTCGGCCACGGGGAACGAAACCCTTCTCACCCTCCTGGAAGGGATCTCCGGCCGCACCCTGCGCGCCCGCATCTGGCGCGGTCTGGTCGACGACAAGGCCGCGGGCCGCACTCTCGCCGAGCACGAGGCGATCTTCAACGCGCTGTCCACCCGCGACGCCGCCCTCAGCCAGGCCGCCGCACTGCTGCACGTGAGCAACACCGAGCAGTGGCTGAGGGAATACCTGGGCTCAGGCGAACCCCTGCCCTTCGGGACGACAGCGCGCAGGTGACGGGGCGACATGCGGCAGCGGGTCGAACCCTTCCGGTCGGCGGGTGCCGCGCCTGCACGGTCCCGGGCCCAGGGAGGGCGCCGGTCGGTGAGCCGCATGTCGTCACACTCCCCCACACATGGGATGCATGAGTGCACACAGAGGGGACTCTGTCCAACCTTCGCAGGAGTTGAGGGCCTCCTCCTGGCAACCTGACCACTGGTCATGGGATGTATTACCTTGGGGTAACTATTGACGGGGGCATTCCGCATGCCTACTGTCCTGCGACGGAGCAGAACAGCTTCCACCGACCGGAAGCCCTGTCCTTGGTCGCCGAGTCCCCGTGGTCAGAGCTGAGTTCACGCGTGTGCCCGGCCTCACCGGCAGCTGGCCCCTCCGGCCGCCACGGAGAACCAACCCTTCGCCAGCCGTGACAACGTCACCTTCCCCGGCGTCTCTGGACCGGCTGCAGTACGTATACCAGGGCATCGACCCCAGGGACGGGCCGACTACATCCGCCTGCCCCGGCGCATGGGCCTGCTCACCCAGACCAACTCCGCCTGCTGACCACCCGAACCCTCATCGAGCACCCACACACCCGCGCACCCCGCCGGGCGGCTCACCGGCGGGCTGACGGTGGATGGCGCTCGAGAGGCCGGTCGGGTCGAACCCGCACTCACTCGTAGAAGAGGACGCCTGCATGAGAAAGCCTTGGCTTCTGTCCCTGATCGCGTTTGTCGCTGCCGTGCTCGGGGTGACGGCAGCCGGTGTGACCCCTGCCTCCGCCGCCTCGACCACGCCCTTGCGGGTCATGCCGTTGGGCGACTCGATCACCTGGGGTGTGGGAAGCAGTACGGGCAACGGCTACCGCGGTCCGTTGCGGGACAAGCTCGCGGCGGACGGCCATCCACTGGACTTCGTCGGCACGCTGCGGGGCGGTTCGATGTCCGACCCCGACAACGAAGGCCACTCCGGATACCGCATCGACCAGATCGCCGCACTCGCCGACGCCCCACTGACCCGCTACCGGCCCAACGTCGTGACGCTGAAGATCGGCACCAACGACCTCAACGGGGGCTACCAGCCCTCCACCGCCGCCACCCGCCTGAAGTCACTGGTCAACCAGATCACCGCCGCCGCGCCCGACGCAACCGTCCTCGTGGCCTCCCTGGTCGTGTCCACCAGCGGCTCGGAGGAGCAATACAGGGCCGCGTACAACCAGGCCATTCCCCACATCGTGAGCGAGGCACAGGCCGCGGGCAAGCACGTCGCGTACGTGGACATGAGCAGCCTGACCACAGCCGACCTGGCCGACACCCTGCACCCCAACGACACCGGCTACCGGAAGATGGCAGACGCCTTCCACCGCGGCATCCAGGCCGCGGACAGCGCCGGATGGCTGAGGAACCCCGCCCCCGCCGCCGCACGCGTGCAGTCCGGCACCACCGGCAAATGCCTGGACGTCAGCGGCGCCGGCACCGCCGACGGGACCGCCGTCCAGATCTGGAGCTGCGGCAACAACGTCAACCAGCTCTGGTCCGCCTACACCAACAGCACCCTGCGCTCCATGGGCAAGTGCCTCGACGCCGCCGGCGGGGGCACCGCCAACGGCACCAAGGTGCAGATCTGGACCTGCCACGGCGGCCCCAACCAGGTCTGGCAGCCCTACAACGGCGGCTACCGCAACCCCGCCTCCGGCCGCTGCCTCGACGATCCGGGCTTCGCCACGACCGACGGCACGCAGCTCCACCTGTGGGACTGCCACGGCGGCTCCAACCAGAAATGGACCACTCTGACCGCCGGATGAATCCGAAGCATGATTCTCGAAGCGCTTCGACTATCCCGTTTGCCCTGGTCGCCTGAGCCATGGCCGGGCGGTGCAAGCGTTCACCGCAGTAGGTGCCCTTGTTTCGCACGAAACTTGTCCGTTACCTTGCGCCTGGAAGTGAAGCGCTTCGACAGTGGCTCGCCCCCGCCCCGCACAGAGGGCGGGGGCCCCTGACGGCCGGTCAAGACGCGACGCGACTCTCCATAACGAAGGAACCGGTCATGACGACTCGCAGCATCACCGACCGCCTGGGCGGCCTGGCCTTCGGCGGGGACTACAACCCCGAGCAGTGGGACGAGCCGGTCTGGAAGGAGGACGACGAGCTCATGCGCCGGGCCAAGGTCAACCTGGCCACGGTGGGCGTGTTCTCGTGGGCCCTGCTCGAACCGGAGGAGGGACGCTACGACTTCACCTGGCTCGACGCCCACATCGAGCGCCTGCACGCGAACGGCGTGGCCGTCGACCTGGCCACCCCGACCGCTTCCCCGCCGCCCTGGCTCACCCTGGCCCACCCCGATGCGCTGACGGTCCGGGCCGACGGCACCCGCCTCGTCCACGGCAGCCGCGACACGTACTGCCTGGCCTCCCCCGCCTACCGCAGCGCGGCCCGCCGGATCGCCTCCGCGCTCGCCGAGCGGTACGGCGGCCACCCCGCCCTCGCACTGTGGCACGTGCACAACGAGTACGGCACGCTCTGCTGGTGCGACCACGCGGCGGCCGCGTTCCGGGTGTGGCTGCGTGCCCGCCACGGCTCACTGGACGCCCTCAACGAGGCCTGGGGCACGGCTTTTTGGAGCCAGCGCTACACCTCCTGGGAGCAGGTGCTGCCGCCGCGCGCGACGAATTACCACAAGAACCCCGGCCAGACAGTGGACTTCCACCGCTTCTGGGGCGATGAGATCATCGCCGCGTACTGCGAACAGCGCGACGCGATCCGCGAGCACAGCGACCGCCCGGTGACGACGAACCTGATGCTGCCCTACTACCTGCGGCTCAACCTGTGGGCCTTCGCACGTGAACTCGACGTCATCACCTCCGACCAGTACCCGTCCGAGACGGGCCCGGACTCCGCAGCCCACGTCGCCTTCTACGCCGACCGCTCCCGCTCCCTGGCCGGCGGCCGACCGTGGCTGCTGATGGAACAGGGCACCAGCACCGTCTACGACGGCGACCAGGTTCTCGGCAAGGAGCCCGGCGAGATCCTGCGCCACAGCCTCGGCCACATCGCGCGGGGTTCGGAGGGGGCCCTCTTCTTCCAGTGGCGCCAGTCCCGGGCCGGTGCCGAGACCTGGCACTCGGCGATGCTGCCGCACGCGGGTCCCGACAGCCGCATCTTCCGCGAGGTCACCCAGACCGGCGGGGCGGTCGCCCGGCTCGGCGAGTTGGCGGGATCCACGGTCACCGCGCCGGTCGCCGTGCTCGACGACCCGGACGCCATGTGGGCGCTGGAGGTGGACGGCCTGCCCTCCGCCCGGCTCGACTACCACGCGCCGCTCGCCGAGGCGCACCGGGCGCTGTGGGACGCGGGCGTCACGGTCGACTTCGCCCACCCGCAGCACGAGTTGAGCGGCTACCGGCTCGTCATCGCCCCGTCCTTGTTCCTGCTGTCCGACAAGGGCGCCGAGAACCTGCGCCGTTACGTCGAGGGCGGCGGCACGCTCCTCGTCCAGCACGCGAGCGGATTCGTAGACGACCGCATGCACGCACGGCTGGGCGGCTATCCCGCGGGCCCGCTGCGCGAGGCGCTGGGCGTCCGCGTCGAGGAGCACCGGCCGCTGCGGACGTACGAACGCATCGCCCTGTCGGACGGGTCGCACGGCACGGTCTGGAGCGAGTCCCTGCGCACCGAGGGCGCGGAGAGCCTCGCCACCTACACCCACGGCATGCTCGCGGGGAGCCCCGCCCTCACCCGGCACCGCTCCGGCACCGGACAGGGCTGGTACCTCTCCACCCGCCTGGACGGCGCCGACTACGCCGCCCTGGTCGGCCGCCTGCTGAAGGAGGCCGGTGTCGAACCGGAGGTGCCGGGCCTGCCGGCCGGTGTCGAAGCCGTCACCCGACGCGCACCCGACGGCCGCCGCTGGCTGGTCCTGATCAACCACAACCCCGAGGCCGTGCCCTTGCCGGACCCCGCCCACGACCTGCTCACCGACGCCCTCCTGCACGGACTGCCGCCCGGCGGCTGCGCGGTTCTCCGCGGGCACTGATCGCGAAAGGGCCGCCATGACCAAGGAACAGACGACCTTCCGCTGGGGGCACGAGGCCCTTCACCTCGAGATCGTCCTCGATGACGACGGCAGCCCGCGCCTCTCGCACCTCGGACTGCCCGGCGAAGCGCGGAGAATCCCCGGCGCGTCCCTGCCCCTGGTGGAGGTGACGGCCGCGGGTCACGGCCGCGGCTGGTCGGGCGACCGCCTGATCGGAACCGATCTCGGCGGGCGGCTGCGCCACCGGAGCCACCGCGCCGCCCGCGACGGCGACTGGCACACACTGACCGTGCACCTCCACGATCCGGACACCGGGCTGGCCGCGGAGGTGACCTACCGGTCACCGAACGGCATCCCCGTGCTCCGCAGCGAGGTGGCCCTGCGCAACGAAGGGCAGGCCGCGCTGCACCTGGAGTCGGTCAGCTCGCTCGCGGTGGGCTGCCTCACCGCCCAGGATCCGGCGGCCGTCGACGCCGCGGACCTGCTGTGGGCGCAGAACGACTGGCTCGCCGAATGCCGCTGGCAGCGACAGCCGATGCGCCTGAGCACACCGTCCCACGGTGGACGGGTGAGCAACGGGCACGGCAGGGCCGGCTTCGCCCTCAATGGACAGGGCACCTGGTCCAGCTGCGGACGCCTCCCCATGGGCGGCCTGACGGACCGGCGCACCGGCCGCACCTGGGTGTGGCAGATCGAGCACAACGGCGGGGGCTGGCGCTGGGAATGCGAAGAGCGGGAGAAGGCGGCCTACGCGGCGCTGTTCGGCCCCACCGACATCCACCACGGCTGGCGGCACTCCCTTGAACCCGGCGCCGTCTTCCGCACCGTACCCGCCGCCCTGTCCTTCAGCGCCGACGGCGGCCCCGACGCCGCGTTCGCCGCGCTGACCCGCTACCGCCGCGCCCAGCGCCGCCCGCATGCCGACCACCAGCGCCTGCCCGTCATCTTCAACGACTACATGAACTGCCTGATGGGCGACCCCACGACCGGGAAGCTGCTGCCGCTCGTCGACGCGGCGGCCGATGCGGGCGCGGAATACTTCGTGATCGACGCCGGCTGGTACGACGGCGACAACGGCGGCTGGTGGACCACCGTCGGCGCCTGGGAGCCCGCCGCCTCCCGGTTCCCCGGGACGCGCGGGATCCACGAGGTGCTGGACCGTATCCGGGAGCGCGGCATGGTCCCCGGCCTGTGGCTGGAGCCCGAGGTGATCGGCGTACGCAGCCCCATGGCCGCGTCCCTGCCCGACGAGGCGTTCTTCCGCCGCGGCGGGGTCCGCGTCACGGAGGCCGGCCGGCACCACCTGGACCTGCGCCACCCCGCCGCCCGTGCCCACTTGGACCAGGTCGTGGACCGCCTGGTCGGCGCGTGGGGCGTCGGCTACCTCAAACTCGACCACAACATCGATCCCGGCTCCGGCACCAGCGCCCACCCCGGCGAGAGCCCGGGCGCCGGCCTGCTCGGCCACAACCGGGCGCACCTCGACTGGCTCGACGGCGTCCTCGACCGGTACCCGCACCTGGTGGTGGAGAACTGTGCCTCGGGCGGCATGCGCTGGGACCACGCCCTGCTCTCCCGGATGCAGCTGCAGTCCACCAGCGACCAGCAGAACCTCCACCACTACGCGCCCATCGCGGCCTCCGCGCCCACCGCCGTCACCCCGGAACAGGGTGCCGTCTGGGCGTACCCCCAGCCGGAGGACTCCCTCGACGAGGTGGCCTTCACCATGGCCAACGCGCTCCTCGGCCGGATCCATCTCTCCGGCCGCATTCCCGAACTCGAGCCGGAGGCCCGCGCCCTGGTCCACGAGGCGGTAGCGGTGTACAAGGCCATCCGCGCCGACCTGCCGCACGCCGTGCCGTCCTGGCCACTGGGCCTTCCCGCCTGGGACGACCCCTGGATGGCCCTGGCCCTGCGCACTCCCGCCACCACCTACCTCACCGCCTGGCGCCGTCCCGGAACCGACGCCACGGCGACGCTGCACCTGCCCCACCTGCGGGACACCGCCGTCCGTGTCGACCTGCTCTACCCCTCGGTGAGCCGGGCAGCCGTTCCCGCCTGGACGCCCGACACGGCCGAGCTGAGCCTGACCCTGCCCACCGCGCCGTCCGCCGTCCTGCTCCGCATCACCCCCACGGACCCCGGCGCTCGCTGACACGGGCTCTGACCGCCCCACGCCCGCATCACGAATCGACGAGAGGACCCATCGGGTGCCCCCGCTGCGCCGGCCGGACGGACGCTCCGCCAACCCCGTGATCCCCGGCTTCCACCCCGACCCCAGCGTCTGCCGCGTCGGCGACGACTACTACCTGGCCTGCTCCAGCTTCGAGTACTTCCCCGGTGTACCCCTCTTCCACAGCCGCGACCTGGTGCACTGGACGCAGATCGGCAACGCCCTGGACCGGCCGGACCAGCTGCGTCTGCCCGCCTCCATGTCGTCCTCCGGCGGGATCTACGCCCCCACCCTGCGCCACCACGACGGCCGCTTCTGGTTGATCGTCACCAACTGCAGCGAGGGCGGCGGCAACCTGATCGTCACGGCCACCGACCCCGCCGGACCGTGGTCGGACCCCATCCCGGCACCGGGCGTCCCCGGCATCGATCCCGACCTGGTCTGGGACGAGGACGGCACCTGCTGGTGCACGGTCGCCGGGGTCTCGCAGGTCCGTATCGACCCGTCCACCGGGCAGACGTACGGAACACCGCGCAGGCTCTGGTCCGGCGGGCCCGGCGCCAAGGCCCCGGAAGCGCCGCACCTGTACCGGATCGGCGACTACTGGTACCTGCTCATCGCCGAGGGCGGCACCGAACGCGGCCACGCCGTGTCGATCGCCCGCGGCCCCACGCCTGCCGGCCCGTTCGAGCCGTGCCCGGCCAACCCGGTCCTCACCCACCGCGGCACCGACCACCCCGTCCAGAACACCGGGCACGCCGACCTGGTCCAAGGCCCCGACGGCTCCTGGTGGATGGTGCTGCTGGGCGTCCGACCGGGCGGCGGCACACCGGGCTGGCACGTGCTCGGCCGGGAGACCTTCCTGACCCCCGTGACCTGGGTGGACGGCTGGCCTGTCGTCGGCGAGGTCGCCCTGGACCTGCCCGGGGTCCCGTGGCCGCTCGCCCCCGGCCCTGTCGAGGAGCAGCGGGACGACTTCGAGCCCGCCGACCTGCGACCGTCCTGGATCTCCCTGCGCGACCGGCCCGCCGAACACTGCACCACCAAGGAGCGCCCCGGCTGGCTGACCCTCCGCGCGCGGGGCAGCTCCCTGGACGAACCCGACGTGGTGTTCACCGGCCGGCGCCAGCAGCACCTCGCGTGCCGGGCACGGACCCTGACCGACGCGTCGGAAGGGCGCGGCGGCCTCGCCGTCCGGCTCGACGAACGTCACCACTACGCGATCGAGGTGTCCGGCACGGAGGTACGGGTCATCGCGCGCGTCGGCCCCCTGCGCACGGTCGTGGCCGCACGGCCCCTGCCCGTCGGGCCGGTGGTCCTCGCCGTCAGGATCACGCGGCCGCCGTCTTCGCACGGACCGTGCACCGGACCCGACGTCGTCTCCCTCGGGGTCGAGCAGCCCGACGGCACGTTCACCGAGCTCGCGACCCTCGACGGCCGCTACCTGTCGACCGAGGTCGCCGGCGGCTTCACCGGCCGCGTCATCGGCATGTACGCCGCGGAAGGCACCGTCCGCTTCGACTGGTTCGACTACGAGCCCCTCGACGGCTGAACCAGGCCCCCACCACGGATCGGATCACCCGCACGACCGACCGAAAGGCAGGACACATGAAGGACATACGGCACTCCGCGCAACACCGCAGCCGGGGCCCGGGCCGCCTGGCCGCCCTGCTGCTGACGCTGGTCGTCATGTTGGGGCTGAGCGGCGGCACCGCGCTGGCCGCGCCCGACGCCGACCGGAAGCCGTCGAGGCCGGTGGTCCGGGTTCCGGACAACCCCGTCGACGCCGTCGCGCAGATGCAGCCCAGCTGGAACCTGGGCAACACCCTGGACGCCATCCCGAACGAGTCGTCCTGGGGCAACGGGCAGACCACCAAGGCGACGTTCGACACCATCGCCGCGCAGGGGTTCCGCAGCGTCCGCATCCCGGTGACCTGGACCGACCACCAGTCCGCCACCGCGCCGTACACCGTCGACGCCGCCTACATGGCCCGGGTCAAGCAGCTCGTCGACTGGGCGTTGGCCGACGGCCTGTACGTGGTGCTCAACGTCCACCACGACTCGTGGATGTGGGTCGAGAAGATCACGAGCGACCACGACAACGTGATGGCCCGGTTCAACTCCACCTGGTCCCAGATCTCCACGACCTTCCGTGACGCGCCGCGCACTCTGGTCTTCGAGGGCATCAACGAGCCGAGCTTCGCCGGCGCCACGACCGCGCAGAAGTTCCAGTACCTGAGGGAGCTGCAGACCTCGTTCCACTCCGTGGTCCGCGCCTCGGGCGGCGCGAACACGAGCCGCATGCTGTCGCTGACCACGCCGGCCGGCAGCCCCGACCAGGCTTTCATGGACGACCTGTACACCACTGTCACCGCGCTGAAGGACCGCCAGCTCATTGCGCAGGTGCACTTCTACAGCTGGTACCCGTTCAGCGTGAACGTCGCGGGCGGCACCCTGTACGACGCCGTCGCGCAGAAGCACCTGGACGACACCTTCGCCAACATCCACAACACCTTCGTCGCCAAGGGCATCCCGGTCTATCTCGGCGAGTACGGTCTGCTCGACTACCCGAACCACTTCCACCCCTCCCGCGTCGAGCGGGGCGAGGCGCTGAAGTACTACGAGCACGCGGGCTACGGGGCGCGCAAGTACGGCATCACCACCGCCCTGTGGGACCCGTTCTCCTACCTGAACCGCGAGACCCTGCAGTGGCGTGACCCGGCCCTGTTCGCCGCGATCAAGTCGAGCTGGACCACCCGCTCGGGCACGGCCTCCTTCGACAAGGTCTTCGTGCCGAAGTCAAGCCCGGTCACGGCCAAATCGCTGACCCTGAACCTCAACGGCACCTACTTCCGCGGTGTGTGGCAGGGCGATACCAGGCTCATGGCGGGACGGGACTACACCGTCTCCGGCAACCAGCTGACCTTCACCGCCAAGGCGCTGACCCGCCTGGTCGGCAACCGCGCCTACGGTGTCAATGCGACGCTCCAGGCCCGGTTCACCAGTGGGCTGCCCTGGAACATCGACATCGTCACCAACGACGCTCCGACGGTGTCGGCCGCCACCGGCACCACCGACTCGTTCACCGTTCCCACCCAGTACCGGGGCAACGACCTGGCGACCATGCACGCCACGTACGCCGACGGAACCAATGCCGGCCCGACCGACTGGACTCCGTTCCAGGAGTTCAACAAGGCCTTCTCGCCCGACAACCCGAACGGCACCATCATCCTGACCCCCGAGTTCCTCAACGCGCTCCGCGACGGCGAAGCGGCGACGCTGGTCTTCCACTTCTACAGCGGCGCCACCGCCACCTACCACGTCACCAAGTCCGGAAGCTCGGTCACCGGCACGCTCTCCTGACGTGCCGCACCCTCGCCCTGGCCGCCCGCTCCCCCGGGCGGCCAGGGCAAGCGTTGTCGAAGCGCTTCGACACATGGATGGACACGCGCCCAGGCCGACGCTATGGTCAGCGTACATTTCACACGTCAATGTCATGCGCACGCTATCGAAGCGTTTCACGAACCGGGAGAGATGGATGGTAACCCTCGTCGAGGTCGCCCGGCACGCCGGAGTGTCGGCGAGCACGGTGAGCTATGTCCTCAGCGGCAAGCGGTCCATCTCCACGACCACCCGGCTGCGGGTCGAGCAGAGCATCCGCGAGCTGGGATACCACCCGAACGCGGGCGCCCGGGCCCTGGCCAGCAGCAGGTCGAACATCATCGCGCTGATGGTTCCCCTGCGCACCGACATGTACGTGCCGGTGATGATGGAGATCGCCATCGCGGTCGCCACGACGGCCCGGACGCACGGGTACGACGTGCTGCTGCTGACCGGCGAGGAGGGGCCCGACGCCGTCCGCCGCGTCACCGGCAGTGGGCTCGCCGACGCGATGATCCTGATGGATGTCGAACTCGACGACGAGCGGCTTCCGTTGCTGCGCGGCACCGACCAGCCGTCCGTGCTGATCGGACTGCCCGCCGACACCTCGGGACTGACCTGCGTCGACCTCGACTTCAAGGCGACCGGCGCGTTGTGCGTCGAGCATCTGGCGATGCTCGGCCACCGCGACATCGCCGTCATCGGTGAGGCCCCCGCGGTCTACGAGCGGCACACCGGCTTCGCCGAGCGCACCCTCGACGGACTCCGTTCCCGAGCACGGGAGTTGGACATCCGGGTGCTGCACCGGCCGTGCGGGGGCGGCTACGACGCGATGGCCGTCACCCTCGCCCGCATCCTCGACGAGCGCCCGGGCACCTCCGGGTTCATCGTGCAGAACGAGCAGGCGGTCGAGCCGCTGCTCGCCCTGCTGCGCCGGCAGGGCCGCGCCGTGCCCGAGGACGTGTCGGTGGTCGCGGTCTGCCCGGACCAGGTGGCCGTGCAGGCCTCGGTACGGCTGACGTCGGTCTCCATCCCCGCGCAGGAGATGGGCCGCAACGCGGTGGAACGCCTGGTCGCCAAGCTCGACGGCCGCGGCACCGACGAGGTCGTGCTCATCGCACCCGAGTTGACGGTTCGGGAGAGTACGGGGCCGGCGCCCTCCACCGCCCCCTGACCCCGACAGCAGCGGGCCGAGGCCGACCGCGCCCGAGGAGGGACGCGGACCGGCCTCGGCCCTGATGTCGGTCAGCCGCCAGTGACGGTCAGGTTGTTGGTGGTGAAGTTGAGGCCGCCGGACGACGAGGTGATCTCATAGCCGAACTGGACCTCGCCGATGGTCTCGTTGCCGGGCATCCAGCCCTTGGTGTACGCGATCCAGTTGAGGATCGGCTTGATGTCCACGGTGCCGGAGTTGGAGTCGGAGGTCCGCAGGAACGAGAACACCTGGTTCGACCCGTTCGTGCCCTTGTAGACGTTCCAGCTGTGGCCGCCGAGCGTGACGTTGGCCTGCCAGGTGCCGATCGGGCCGACGGCTCCGTTGGAGTTGACCCAGAGCATGATCTCGTACTGGTGGTCGGTGTCCCAGATGTCGTACGACGTGTTGTACGCGCCGGACGACGGGACGCTGACGTTGTAGTTGCTGGTGAGCCGGCCGAGGGAGTCGATCGTCTTGTTGATCGTTTTCGTTGAGTTGGGGTAGGACTTGATGCCGCCGGTGTTGGGGTGGTTGGCCCAGAC
Source organism: Streptomyces sp. LARHCF249 (assembly GCF_052871255.1). Taxonomy (NCBI): domain Bacteria; kingdom Bacillati; phylum Actinomycetota; class Actinomycetes; order Kitasatosporales; family Streptomycetaceae; genus Streptomyces; species Streptomyces sp. LARHCF249. The sequence goes on along the minus strand of NZ_JBIXJQ010000004.1, from coordinate 287,698 downwards.
ACCCCAGCCGCTCCCCGAGTTGGCCCAGACGCACTGACTGCCCGCGCCGGAGCCCCAGATGTTGTTGTAGAGCTTGTAGCCGTCCAGGCTGGTGTTGCCCCATTGGTCGCAGGAGTTCCAGACTGCTGCCGAAGCGGGGGCGGAGGCCAGGCCGACGATGGCACCGAGAGCCATCGCCGGGGCCAGTACCGCCGTGGTGATCTTGCGTACCGTGCTTTTGGCCATGGTGTCCCTTCCATGGGTGGGGGGAAATACGGGGGGTGCTACCACGGCCCCCTGGCTGGGGACGTGGTCCTCTCCGGCGAGGGGATCGCTCGGCTGAGCGTCGCCGGAAGAAGTCACTTCGTACGCCCGTGAGCCGGCCCGCCGGGAGGGGCGGGCGGGCACTGGCAGGAGGGCGGTCTGGGTCCTCCCCGCGGACGGCCGGTGCGGCCCCCGGGGCCGTGGACGGGCCCCTTGACCGCGGTCATGGCCGGAGCACCGCCACGCCGTAGCGGCCGAGGGTCACCCGGTCGGTGACGGCCGTCCCCGTCAGGAGGTCGTGGTGGGTGCCGGGCACCTCGACGGTCACCGGCTCGCGGCCGTGGTTGAGCACGAACAGCACCCCGCCCCGGTGAACGGCCTCGACCTGCTCGGGGAGGCCGTCGAGCACCGGCCGGACGCCCGCGGCGGAGGCGATCCGGGCCAGCAGCGCGCGCAGCGCCTCCGGCTCCGGGAGCGTGGAGACGTACCAGGCCCGGCCCTTGCGCAGGACGGCGGGCAGTCCGTCGAGTTCGCCGCCCTTGTACGGCAGGGTCTCCTCGGCGGTGCCGTCGGCCTCCAGCTCCTCGGACCACAGGGACGCCCTGAAGCCCTCGCAGGTGACGGTCTCCCCCGCGTCCAGCGGCCACCACTCGTGCAGGGTGCGGATGCCGAACAGCTCGCGCAGCCGGGGGTCCATGCCGCCGGCGCGGACCCGGTCGTCCTCGTCGGCGACGCCGGTCTGGAAACCGCAGACGACGGTGCCGCCGCGGCGGACATGGGCGAGGAGGTTCTCGATCGCCGCGTCGGTGAGCGCGTACAGCTGCGGCACGATGACGACGGGGTACGGCGTGAGGTCGTGCTCGGGGTGGGCGAAGTCGGTGGTGAGGTGCGCCTGCCAGAGGGCTCGGTGCCAGGCCCGCAGAACGTCCGGGTAGTCCACCTGGTGGGACGGGCGGCCGTCCTGGGAGCCGGCCCACCAGGCGTGCCAGTCGTGCAGGACCGCCATGTCCGCGGTGACGTTCCGGCCGGTCACCTCGGAGGCGATCCGCTCCAGGTCCGCGCCGAGCTGCTTGACCTCCTGGTAGGTCCGGCCCTCCTCCCCGGCATGGCTGACCATGCCGGAGTGGAACTTCTCCGCGCCCTGCCGGGACTGGCGCCACTGGAAGTAGCAGACGGCGTCGGCTCCCCGGGCCACGGCCTGCAGGGACCAGAGGCGGTTCAGGCCCCGGGGCTTGGGGTGGTTCACGCCCCGCCAGTTGACGGGCCCGGCGGCCTGCTCCATGAGCATCCAGGGCCCGCGCGCCTGGGAGCGGGTCATGTCCTGGACGAGGGCGCCGCTCTGGGCGCCCAGCGGGTCGCGCGGATCCGGGTAGATGTCGACGGAGACGACGTCCTCCTCCTCGGCCCAGCGCCAGGCGTCCTGGCCGATCCACAGCGGCATGAAGTTGCTGGTGACCGGGAGGTGCGGGGTGTGGCGGCGGACGATGTCCCGCTCGGCGAGGTAGCACTCCAGGAGCATGTCGGAGGTGAAGCGCCGGAAGTCCAGGACCTGGGTGGGGTTGCGCATGTAGTGGGGCAGGAGGGGCGGCAGGATGCCGTCCCAGGTGTCGTAGCCCTGGCTCCAGAAGGCGGTGCCCCAGGCGTCGTTGAGGGCGTCGAGGGTGCCGTACTTCTCGTGGAGCCAGCGGCGGAAGGCGGCCGCGGCCTCGTCGCCGTAGTCGAAGGTGCAGTATTCGTTGTTGATGTGCCACATCGTCAGGGCGGGGTGGCCGCCGTAGCGGGCGGCGAGGTCCTCGGTGATGGCGGCGGCGTAGCGCCCGTAGGTGGCGCTGGAGTGCGAGAAGTGCTGCCGGCCGCCCCACCACTCGGTGCGGCCGTCCTCGGTGACGGGCAGGGTGTCCGGGTGCAGCCGGCCCATCCAGGGCGGGGGCGAGGAGGTCGGGGTGGCGAGGACGACGCCGATGCCGTTCCCGTGCATCAGGTCCATCAGCGCGTCCAGCGGGCCGAACTCCCGGGCGCCCGGCTCCGGTTCCAGCGTCGACCAGGAGAAGACGCCGAGGGTGACCGAGTTGACCCCGGCCTCCTTCATCAGCCGGACGTCCTCGTGCCAGGTCTCCTCGGGCCACTGCTCCGGGTTGTAGTCGCCGCCGAAGAGCAGACGGCCTCGTGTCGCGTCACTCAGGTCGGGCATCAGACGGGCTCCCCGTACTGCACGCCGCGCCCGTTGGTGGCGAGGTAGACCCGGCCGTGGACGCGCGGATCGCCGGTGATGGCCGCGCCGGTCCAGCCCCACCGGTGCCGGTCGTCGTTGATCCGCGTCCAGGTCCCGGCCTCGTCGTCGGAGCGGTAGACGGCGTTGAACTCCTCGATCCCGCCGACCATGTAGATCGCCGGGTAGGAGGCGCCCCTGGCGGCCTTGCCGAAGCCCAGGGTGTGCGAGGCCCGGCAGCCGGCGACCTTGGTGAAGGTCGCGCCGCCGTCGGTGGAGCGGTAGAGCCCGTCCGCCTTGGCGCTGAGCCACAGGTCACCGGAGCGTCCGGGGGCCGCGGCCAGCTGGAACCCCGCGTCGCCCGAGCTCAGGCCGGTGGCCCGGGCGGTGAAGGTCAGACCGCTGTCGATGCTGGCGTAGAGCGTGCCCGCGCTCGTGTCGAAGGCGTAGAAGCACCCCGGGTCCACGGGGTCCGCGACCAGGACGGCGCCCTTGGGGAGGGAGGCGACCTCGGCCCAGGTGGCGCCGTTGTCCGCCGAGCGGTGCGCCGGATGGACGGTGCCGTCCCCGTGCGCGAGGGACCACAGAAGCACACTGCCGTCGGCGCTGGTGACGATCGGCCCGGGCGCTTCCTTGGCGAGGGCCGGCTGCGACGCGAAGGGAGCCCAGGTCCTTCCGCCGTCGTTCGACCAGGCGCCGTTGGCCTGGTCGCCCGAGCCTGTGCGCACGACGTACGAGGGCTTGGCCGCGGCCTGGGCGAGTCCGATGGAAGACCCGAACACGGGGTTCGTGGCCAAGCCGCGCGACGGCGAGGCGGTCAGCCGCTCGTGGTAGAGCACGCCGATGTCCCGCGATCCGCTGATCAGGTGGGCCTCCCCCGTCGGCGGCGACACGATCGCCACCACGGACGCCTCCTCCAGCCCGCGGACCTGCGGAGCCCAGCGCTGGAGGTCGTGCGTGCCGTACAGGGTCGCGCCGGTGCCGTAGACGACGTGCTCGCAGTCGAACGGGTCGAGGCCGACGGCCTGGATCCACCAGCCGAACTTGGGCTTGTCCTCGCCCCAGTTGAGGAAGGGGGTTTCGGAGACGTCGAGGACGGCCTTGTCCTTCAGGGACGTCCAGGTGCGGCCGCCGTCGGTGGAACGGAAGACGGTGTCGATCTCGGCCCAGCGGTTGTTGGTGGACACGACGAGCGTCCCGGGCCGGCGGGCGTCGACGGCGACACCGCCGTAGCCGAAGGCGTCGGCGGACCCTCCCCCAGTCGTGGCTCCGCCCGGCTTCACCGGGGTGACTTCGGTCCACTGGCCGTTGACGGTACGCAGTTTGTGTACGCTGCCGTCTGACTGTCCGTTGGGGCCCGGCGCGTTGGCGTACGTCACGTACAGCTCGCGGGTGTGCCGGTCGTACGCGGCGCGGATGGGCACCTTGGCGGCGGTGCCGGTGGGCTGCCCCGGGACGGGCTCCCAGGTCTTTCCGTCGGACGTGCGGTACAGGTGGGGGTTGTCGGCGGTGCCGTCGGAGTCGCCCCAGCCGGCGTAGACGCTGCGGCCCGCGGCAACGAGGAGGGTGATGCCCTGGCCGGTCGCGCTCGGGGTGGCCGGGAAGCTCACGGCCTTCCAGGTCGCGCCCCGGTCGGTGGACTTGAGCAGCCCGTCGTTCCGGGTGCCGAGCCACAGGGTGTCGCCGTTCCGTGGGTCGACGAGGAGTCGTTCACCGCATCCACGCCCGTCCTCGTTGCCGCCGAACTGCACGGTGAGGTCGGTGCGCTTCCAGGTGGCACCCCGGTCCTCGGAGCGCAGCACGGCCCCGTTGCCGGCCCAGGACTGGGTGTAGGTGCCGAGGGTGAGATAGACACGGTCGGGGTGCGCGGGGTCCACGGCCATGGCCTCGACGCCGAGGAGGTTCCAGTCGTCCCAGCCGAGGTGGTCGGTCAGCGGGGTCCAGCGGTCGGTCCGGTCGTCCCAGCGGTAGGCGCCCCCGATGTCGGTCCGGGCGTAGGCGAGCCCTCGCACCGACGGGTGGAACAGCACCCCGGTGATGAACCCGGTGCCGCCCACGACGGCGTTGCGCCACCGGTAGCCGCTCTTCGCGACGGCGGCGGGAGCGGGAGCGGCCTGAGCCTGCCCCGGAACGGTCGGCAGGGAGACGACCGCGGCGGCGGCAGCGGAACCGGCAAGAACGGAGCGCCTGCTGAGGTCAAACGTGCTCATGGCATACCTCGGTCTTGACGAAGGGGGAGGTCGAGCGGGGATCCACAGGGCTTCAGCCCTTGATGGCTCCGGTGAGCATGCCCTTCTTGAAGTGCCGCTGGACGAAGGGGGAGGCAACCGCGACGGGGATCAGCGCCAGGACCATGACGGCCATCTGCAGGCCCAGCGCGGAGAGTTGTCCGGTGCGGACCGCCTGCTGGAGACCGGTCGGCGCCTCGGTGTTCTTCTGGACCAGTTGGATGAGCACGTTCTGCAGCGGCATCATCTCCTGGTCGGTGAGGTAGATGGAGGCGTTGAACCAGGCGCTCCAGTAGCCGACCGCGTAGAACAGCGAGATGACGGCCAGCACCGCGCGCGACAGCGGCAGGATGATGGTCAGCAGGATGCGCAGGTCGCCGGCCCCGTCGATGCGGGCGGACTCGGTGAGTTCGGGGGAGATCCCCATGAAGAAGGCGCGCAGGACGAGGATGTTGAAGATGCTGACCGCGCTCGGCAGGATCAGGGACAGATAGGTGTCGGTGAGGCCCAGCGACTGCACCAGAAGGTACGTCGGGATGAGGCCTGCCCCGAAGAACATGGTCGCCATCATGGTCATCAGGAAGAACCGATGGCCCAGACTTCCCGGCCGCGACAGGCCGTAGGCCGCCAGCACCGACACCGCCATCGAGAACAGCGTGCCGAAGAGCGTGACACCGACCGAGACCATGATCGCCCGGCTGACCTGGCCGCCGCTGAGCAGCTCGGTGTAGTTGACGAAGGTGATGCCCTGGGGGATCACGACGAGGCCGCCGACCCGGTCGATCACGGATTTCGGAGAGAGGCTGGTGACGATCACGATCCACAGCGGGCCGAGCACCCCGAGGCAGCAGAGCAGGAGGAGGCCGCCCTTGGCGGTGAGTCCCGCCTTGCTCGGCGGCTCCTCCCACGCGGGGCGGGCGGGAGCCTTGAGGCTGCGGACGAGCTGCGTGTTGAGGCTCATTTCTTGTACACCCCCTGCTCGCCCAGCAGGTGCGCGAACTTGTTCGCCCCCAGGACGAGGCAGACTCCGATGAGTCCCTTGGCCAGGCCGACCGCGGCCGCGTAGCTGAAGTCGCCGTTCTGGATGCCCATGTTCCATACGTACGTATCGAGGACCTCGCTGGCCCCCGCGCCGACCGCGTCCCGTTGGAGCAGGAACTGCTCGAATCCGACGCTCAGCGCGTCGCCGACCCGCAGGACGAGCAGCAGTGCGATCACCGGGCGCAGCGCGGGCAGCGTCACGTGCCACATGCGTCGCCAGCGCCCGGCGCCGTCCATGGCGGCGGCCTCGTACAGGTCGGTGCTGACGGCGGACAGGGCCGCGAGGAAGACGATGATCCCCCAGCCGGCGTCCTTCCACACGGCCTGCGCGGTGACCAGATACTTGAAAAGGTCCGCGTTGGTCATCAGGTCGAAGCCGCTCCACCCGTGGTCCTGGAGGGTCTGGGCGATGATGCCCGCGCCTCCGAAGATCTGCTGGAACACGGTGACCACGAGGACCCACGAGAAGAAGTGCGGCAGATACATGATCGCCTGCGCCACGGCCCGCACCCGGGGCCGGATCACGCTGTTGATGACCAGCGCGAGGGCGATGGGGACCGGGAAGAACAGCACCAGCTGGAGGGCGAACAGGACGAGGGTGTTCTTCGTGGCGCTCCAGAACAGCGGGTCGTCGAGCGTCCGCGAGAACTGCTCCACGCCGACCCAGGGGCTGTGGAAGATCGCCGTGACGCCGTTGCTGGAGACGTACGGGTCGTAGTCCTGGAAGGCGACGATGTTGCCGAGCAGCGGGACGTAGTTGAAGAGCAGGAGCAGGACGATGACGGGCAAGGTCATCAGGATGAGCGCGCGGTCGCGGCGCAGCCGGATCCCGAACGGAACCTTGCCGGCCTTGCCCGTCCCTCGCGGCGCTCGCGCTCGCGCCCGCGCCTTCGCCGCGGCGGTGGCGGTGGCGACCCCGGCCGTCGGCTCCTCGACGGCCGCGGGGGGACGGGTCCCGTCGGGCCTGCTCCCGGCCACCAGGGACATCAGTTGCCGCTGCCGTTCTTGTCGATGAGCTCCTTGTACCAGTCGCGCAGCTTGTCGCCGCCGGAGGACCTCCAGGTGGAGATGGCCGCCTGTACGTCGGACAGCTTCCTGTTGCCCCGCACGTAGTCGATCTCCAGCTGCTCGAACTGGCTGGCGATGTTGGCGTACTGGGTCGGCTCGACGACGGTCATGCCGTATGTGGACGTCTTCTTCATGAAGGCCCCCATCCGCTGCTGCCACTCGACCTGCTTGCGGGCGACGTCGGGGAAGTCGGGGTGGGCGTAGTAGGGAGCCGGGGTCGCCAGCATCGACCAGGCGTTGATCACCTCGGAGTTGCCCTGGTCGTTCTTGACCGGGACGCCGTCCTTGACGGTGTAGTGGGTGCCCTCCACGCCGTAGTCGACGAGCATCCGCTCCTTGGTTCCGTAGGGCGCGGCCGAGAAGTTGGCGGCGGCCAGCGCGTTCTCCACGGTCTCCTTCGAGGCGCCCTTGCTGATCAGCGACCAGATGGTGGCGGGCTGGGACGACCACAGCGCGGGGTTGCCGCCGTCGGCGCCGAAGTAGTCCATGCCCTCGATCTGGAAGTCCGGGTTGGACTGGGCCTGTTCGGCGGTCTTGACGTACCAGGCGGACATGTCGCCGTTGAAGACCAGGATCTGTCCGGAGGTGAACCGCTGGCCCGCGTCGCCTTGGCGCGCCTTGTCGTCGGGATGGACCACGCCGGCGTCGAACACCTTGCGGCTCCACTCCAGGGCCTCGAGGTACTCGGGCTGCTCGATGCGGTACGTCAGCTTGCCGTCGTCCCCGATGTTCCAGCCGAGCGTCCCCGAGGGGCGGACGCCGAAGATGCCGGCCGAGATCCAGCTCATGTCACCGCAGGCGTACACGTTGGCCTTGGCGCTGGTTGCGTCCTTGGCCCAACCGAGGAACTCATCGGCCGACTTCGGGACGGAGTATCCCTTCTGGTCGAAGAGGTCCTTGCGGTAGTAGGGCACGATGAAGTTCGCGGCAGCGGCGGACATCGGGATGCCGCGCAGCGCGCCGCCGAAGATGCCCATGCGCCAGGCGTCGGACGGAATCGCGGCCAGGTTCGGGTACTTCTTGACCTTGTCGCCCGCCAGGTAGGGGCCGAGGTCCATGAATTTCGCGGTGACCGCGTTCGCGATCTTGCCGACCAGATGCCAGTTGGCCACGACCACCATGTCGGGTACGGAGCTGGAGGCGAGGACGGCGCCGAGCTTCTCGCCGTAGGTGATGCCGTCCTGGTTCTGCCAGGTGACCTTGGTGCCCGCCGCCGCGTCGACCGCCTCGTAATACGCGCACCCGGCCTTCGGCGGGGTGCCCCAGAGCGGGGACATGATCTTGAAGGGAGCTCCGGTGCCGAGCTTGGCCGGGACCGAGGTGGCGAGGGCCGCGAGGTCGACCTTGGCGATGTAGCCGGCCGACGAACCGTTCTTCGAGGGAAGGTCCGGCTTGGCGAGCGTGCTGGCGACGTATGTCGGGAGCAGCTTGTCGGCGGCCTTGCCCGACGTGGTGCCCTCTCGCGACTCGCCGTCCGGGCCGCCGCAGGCGGTGAGCAGCGGCATTCCCCCGGCCACCGCTACGGTGGCGACCGCCGTGGAGGCGAGGAAGCTTCTCCGGCTCGGTCCGGAGGAGGCGGCATTCGGCGTCATTGCGTCAACCCTTCATGGCGCACCAGGACGGCCGGCGGTGGGCCGTCGGCTGCGGTGTCGTGACTGGAACTGACTGAGCTGAAAGCGGACATCCAATCACTGCGACGCAATGACAGTCGAAGCGCTTCGATGTTGCAGTGAGGTTAAGTGAACACCCATAGACGCACAAGGGTCGCTTCCAAGATTCGTCCGAGGCCTGAAGGGGAACTCTCCCGTATGTCCTGCTTGAGGTAAGAGTGTTGAAGGGCGCTGGTCTCTTGACACTCGCGCTGGCGTCTGCTGAGCATCGAAGCGCTTCGAAAGATTCGCCGCTCCATCTCAAGGAGACCCCACGTGTCCGCACACACGCCGCATACACCACCGCCTTTCCGCGATCCGCAACTGCCTTTCGCGAAGCGCATCGACGACCTTCTGTCGCCGCCGACGGTCTCAAGGTTGCCGGTGGGAACGGGGAGATCTTCGAGGTCGTCGTCGAAAGGGGCGAGGACGCGGTGAACAGGGTCGCCTCGCAGGCGGACGTGGTCCTGGTGGTCGCGGGCAACGATCCGCACATCAACGGAGGCGAGACCGAGGACCGTACGACCCTGGCCCTGCCCGCCCGCCAGGAGCGCCTCCTGCGCGCGGCCCGCGCGGCCAACCCGAACACGGTTCTGGCGCTCTCGACTACGACGTGATCGGCGCCCGCCAGACGTACCTCTACTTCGAGGGCACGCCGCTCTTCGTGTTCGGCCGCGGCCTGTCGTACGCGTCCTTCTCCTATGAAGGCCTCACGACTCGCGTCGAGGACGGGACGCTGCACGTGTCCTTCACGGTCGCCAACACCGGTGGCGTCACCGCGCACGAGGTCGCCCAGCTCTCCACCCGGGCCGTGGAGCCGTCGGTGCCGCGGCCCCGAAGGGAACTGGCCGCGCACCGGCGTGTGACGCTCGCGCCCGGCGGGGTCACGGAGGTCGCCTTCCGGGTGCCGGTGTCGGCGTTCGCGTTCTGGGACGTGGCGCAGGGACGTCATCGGGTGGCACCGGGCCTCTACGAGATCCTCGTCTGAGCGTCCAGCGAGGAGGTCCGCCTGGCCGGGACCGTCGGCCTTGACGGCGAACCGTCCCTCCCCCGGCCGGTCATGTTCCGTGACTGTGACTTCGGAAAGGGGGCTGCCGGGATCACGGTGGAGGCCGCGGGCGAGGGCACCGTCGAACTCTCGCTGGGTGACGGTCCGGTACTGGCCGTGCTCACGCTCTCCCCGGGTACGGCCGGCACGACTACGCCACGGTGAGCGCACCCCTCGTCGCGGCTGCCGGTGTGCACGAGTCCGCCTCGGACTGCGCGGCCCGGTGCGGCTCGCACGCGTCGCCTTCTCCGTCTGAGGTCCGCATCAATCCCATGCGCCGGGGTGGTGTGCCCTCGGCACGCCACCCCGTGGCGCTCAGCCGATCCTGGTCATGTTCCAGTTCTGCGCGGGGCCGCCGTTGACGGACCACTGGATGACCGGGATTCCGTCCCCGCTCGCGTAGCCGTTGTCCAGCACCTTTCCGCTGTACCGGTTGGTGAGCCGGAACGCACCCCCGCCCAGCGCGGTGACCGACCACTGCTGCCCCCGACCGCCGCTGACGGTGCGCTGCACCATCACCGCGCCGTCGGAGGTACTGCCGTTGTCGTCGAGGGCCTTGCCGCTGCGGACACAGACCAGTGTGTAGTAGCCGTGGCCCAGGTCGGTGACCGTCCACTGCTGCGGGGAGCCTCCGTTGGGGGTCCACTGCGCGACCTGGCCGCCCTCGGTGGTGGTGTTGGCGTTGTCGAGGGCCTTGCCGTTCTGGGCGCTGACCAGCCGGTAGACGCCGCCCGCGAGGACCGCCGGCATGCCGCTGACCTCCACGCAGACCACGGAGTCGTTCGCGTGGGGTGCTGCGGGCGGCACGCTGACGTTGATCTGCCCGCCGCTGACCGTGTAGGCGAGCGAAACCGAGGGATCGTTCATCAAGTAGACGCGGCTGATCGTGTTGTGGACCGCCGGGATCTGCAGGGTGCCGCCCGTGGGCCACGTGAAGACGTGGGCGAAGAGCTTGCCGTTCTTCTTGGTGATCCTGCCCCAGGACGGCTCGGCGGCGAAGGGGCTGCCGCTGGTGCCGTGGATGCTGTCGGCGTGGGTGGCCATCCAGGAGGCGAGTCCGTTGAGTACCGCCGTCGTTGCGGCGGTCACGGTTCCGTCGCCCTTGGGGCCGATGTTGAGCAGGTAGTTGCCGTCCCGGGAGACGACCGTGACCATCTCCTGGATGATGTCCTTCACGGACCTGTAGTTGTTCTCGGCCCAGTCGGTGTAGCCCCACTGGCCGTTCATGGTGGCGCAGGTCTCCCACGGCCGGTCCAGCGGCGTGGCGGGCACGGTCTGCTCCGGGCAGGCGAAGTCACCCAGACCGAGGTCCCGCTTGACGCGTTCGTTGACGACGAGGCCGGGCCTGCGGGCCATCAGCCAGCTGTAGAGCTCCTCGCCGTCGGCCCTGGTCCACCAGTCGGTGAGCGTGGGGCCGGCCGGGTTGCCGCACCAGTCGCCGTCGAACCACAGGAGGGCCGGGTCGTAGCGGTCCAGCAGTTCCTGCAGCTGGGCCTTCATGTCGTTGATGTAGGCGGTTCGGGCGGTCTGCGACGACATGTCGGAGAAGAGGGTGCCCCGGTTGATGGTCTGGGAGGGGTGGCTCCAGTCCAGGATCGAGTAGTAGAGCCCGAACTTGATGCCCCGCTTCTCGCACTCGGTCTTCAGCTGGGCCAGCAGGTCGGGTTGGAAGCCGTTGTAGTCGCGCAGGTTGTACTGCTTGGTGCCGGTGGTGTCGGTGAAGCCCGCGACGTTGGAGTCCCACATCGCATAGCCCTCGTGGTGCTTGGCGGTGATCACGAGGTACTTCATGCCGGCGTTCCCGGCCAGTTCGGCGATGGTGGCGGCGTTGAAGCCGTTCGGGTTGAACGGGGTGGTCACCTGGGCCTGGTAGTCGGCCTTGTTCCAGTTCTCGGCGGAGAACGCCCACTCGCCGTGGCCGCGGTAGGAGTAGGACCCGAAGTGGATGAACATGCCGAACCTGGCCTGGTACCACCAGTCCAGCTTCGAGGGGACGGTGTAGGCCTGGGCGGTGGCGGGCCACAGGACCTGCGGCAGACCGAACGCCGCGGCGCCGCCGGCGAGGGCTGCGGCCTTGATCAGGGAGCGTCGGCTGAGGGGGGAGGAGGACATCGTTCGACTCCTGGAGTGTGGGGGACGGGGGATGGCGAAGTTCAGTGAGTGACGGGGCCCGGCACCGCGCGCTACGCGTCCACCACCAGGACGATGTCCAGGGTCCTGGGCCCGTGCACGCCCTCGACACGGTCCAGCTCGATGTCACTGGTGGCCGAGGGACCGGAGATGAGCGTGAGCGGCCGGGAGGGGTCGAGCCGGCTCAGCGCCTCGGGCACGTCGGGGACGATCTGGTCCACCCGGACCACGCAGACGTGCTGGTCCGGCAACAAGGTGAGGGCCCTGCGCCCCTGGCCGTGTCCGTGGTCGAGGATCACGGTGCCGGTGACGGCGATCGCGGTGGCGACCGTGGTGACCACGGCGTGCGCCGCGTCCAGTTGTCCCACCGTCAGCGGCGGAGCGTCTTCCAGCCGCGACCAAGGCCCTTCCGGGACCAGGTCCTCGGGAAGCCCGGGCGGCACCACCAGGGACCGTGCTCCGGTGCGGGCCAGCGCGCGCCCGACGGCCGCCGCCGCATCGGCCGCCGGAACGCGGACCACCGTGGCGCGGTACTCGGCGGCTCGGTCGGCGAACAGCCCGACGACGTCCGGTCCCGCGTGGTCGGCGCGGTCAGTGGCCGGGAGCGGTATGTCGTCGGGGTTCTCCGATCCGGGCACGCCGGCCAGGGCTGCCCGCAGCGCGCTCAGGACGGTATCGCGGCCGCTCATCGTGGTCCCTTCCCTTCCATCGTCGCAGGGCCTTCTTCCTTCGCGGGTGTTCTCGTCCGGCGCCACCAGGCACGTAGCGTCTCCCGGGGCGGCAGGGGCGTGTCACGGGTTTCGGACCAGCGGGCGAAGGGACCCGGCAGGGCGCCGATCCGGCCGTCACGGGCCACCAGGCGGGCCCCGAGGGCGGCGAGCGTCTGGGCCGCCGCGAGTTTCCCCGGGGAGGACAGGACGGCGCCCGCGGCCTTCATGGCGAGCGCCTCGGTGGTGGGCAGGAGCCTGTTCCGCCGCCCTGCCTCCACGGCCTGTGCGCGCAGATGGACCAGCACCTCGGGAATGTCGATCTTCACGGGGCAGGCGTCGTAGCAGGCGCCGCAGAGGGTCGAGGCGAAGGGCAGGGAGGCCGCCCCGCTTTTGATGTCACTGCCGATGCCGACGAGCTGCGGGGTCAGTACGGCGCCGATCGGGCCGGGGTAGACGGATCCGTAGGCGTGGCCGCCCGTGCGCTCGTACACCGGGCAGACGTTCAGGCACGCCGAGCAGCGGATGCAGGCGAGGGCCTGGCGGCCCACCTCGTCGGCCAGCGTCGCGGTGCGGCCGTTGTCGAGGAGGACGAGGTGGAAGTTCCTGGGGCCGTCGCCCTCGGTGACGCCGGTCCACAGGGAGGTGTACGGGTTCATGCGCTCGCCCGTCGACGAGCGGGGCAGGAGCTGGAGGAAGACCTCCAGGTCGGCGAAGGAGGGCAGGACCTTCTCGATGCCCATCACGGTGATCAGCGTCTCGGGCAGGGTCAGGCACATCCGCCCGTTGCCCTCCGACTCCACCACGACCACCGTTCCGGTGTCGGCGGCCGCGAAGTTGGCGCCCGAGACGGCCACCTTGGCCCGCAGGAACTTCTCCCGCAGGTGGAGCCGGGCCGCCTCGGCGAGATCGCGGGGATCGTCGGAGAGCCCTTCGGGAGCGGGCCTTCCCCACTCCCCCATCTCCCGCCGGAAGACCTCCCGGATCTCGGAGCGGTTGCGGTGGATGGCCGGCACCAGGATGTGGGACGGGCGGTCGCGGCCCAACTGCACGATGAGTTCGGCGAGATCGGTCTCGTAGGCGCGGATGCCGGCTTCGGCGAGCGCCTCGTTGAGGCCGATCTCCTGGGTCGCCATCGACTTCACCTTGACGACTGCACGCGTTTCATCGTCACTGGCGCCGGTCGCCCGCACCAGGTAGGTCACGATGCGGTTGGCCTCGGCGGCGTCCGCCGCCCAGTGGACCACTCCGCCCGCGGCGGTCACCGCCTTCTCCAGGCGGAGGAGGTGGTGGTCGAGGTGGCGTAGGGTGTGGCGCTTGACGGCTGCGGCCGTCTCCCGCAGTTCCTCCCAGTCCTCCAGTTCGGCGGCGACCGCCAGCCGCTTGTCCCGGATGGTGCCGGTCGCCCGGCGCAGGTTCGCCCGCAGTTGGGTGTCCGCGAGCGCGGCACGCGCCGCCTGGGGGAAGGCCGGCGTGCCCAGCCATACGACGTTGTCGGCGCCGCTCACCGTACGTCCCCTTCCGTGGAGGCCAGGATCTCGGCCAGGTGCATCGTGCCGACGCCGGTACGGACGCGGGACAGGCCGCCGCCGATGTGCGTGAGACAGGAGTTGTCGCCCGCGCACAGGAACTCGGCCCCGGTGCCGAGGACATGGCGCATCTTGTCGGCGAGCATGGCGTTGGACACCTCCGCGTTCTTCAGTGCGAAGGTGCCGCCGAAGCCGCAGCAGGACTCGGCGGCGGGCAGTTCGACGAGGTCGATGCCCTTCACGGCGCGCAGCAGCCTGAGCGGCCGGTCGCCGACGCGGAGCATGCGCAGCGAGTGGCAGGTCGGGTGGTAGGTGACGCGGTGCGGGAAGTACGCGCCGACGTCGGTGGCGCCGAGGACGTCGACGAGGAGTTCCGACAGCTCGTACACCGTCGCCGCAACGCGGTCGACCGCCTCGGTGAGGGCGGCGTCCCCGTACTGGACGGCCACCACCCGGTGGTGGTCGCGCACCATGCCCGCGCAGGACCCGGAGGGCGCGACGACGGCGTCGTACCCTGCGAAGACCTCGGCGAAGCGGCGCACCATGGGCAGGGTCTCCGGCCGGTAGCCGGTGTTGAAGTGCATCTGGCCGCAGCACGTCTGGCCCTGCGGGAACTCCACGGTGTGGCCGAGGCGTTCCAGCAGTGCGGTCACCGCCTGGCCGGTGCGGGGGAACATCGTGTCGTTGAAGCACGTGATGAAAAGGGCTATGCGCATGGGGTTTCCCGGGGCGGGTCCTGGGGTGCCGTGAGGGTCAGGCCGTAGGTGCGCACCGCCGTGCCGGTGAAGACGTCGCGGCGCTCGGCCGGGCTGAGCCCGGCCGTCACCTGGTCGGCGGCGGCGACGACTTCGGCGTAGGTGGCGGCGAGCCGGCAGACGGGCCAGTCGGAGCCGAACATCAGCCGCCCGGGCCCGAAGGCGTCCAGGACGGTGTCGGCGTAGGGCCTCAGGTCGTCGACCGTCCAGGAGTCCCAGTCGGCCTCGGTGACCATGCCGGAGAGTTTGCAGACGGTGTTGGGGAGGGCGGCGAGGCGCCCGATCTGCTCCGCCCAGGGCGCGAGTTCGCCGGACGCGATGGGCGGCTTGCCGAGGTGGTCGAGGACGAAGGTGAGGCCGGGCAGGCGCTGCGCGGCCAGGACGGCGGCCGCCAGTTGGTGCGGCTTCACCACGAGGTCGTAGACGAGTCCCGCCTCGGCGATCGCGGCGAGGCCGCGCAGTGCCTCCGGGCGCACGAGCCAGCGGGGGTCCGGCTCGCCCTGAACCTGGTGGCGCATCCCCACCAGGTGCTCCCCGCCGGGGCCGGCGCGCAGCCCGGCGAGGATGTCGGCGACGTCGGGTGCGGTCAGGTCGGTCCAGCCGACGACCCCGGTGACCAGGTCGCTGCGCGCGGCCATGGCCAGGAACTCGGGGGTCTCTTCCGGCACGGTGATCGTCTGCACCAGCACGGTGGCGGCGACGCCGGCCGCACGGGCCTGCGGTGCCAGGTCGGCGAGGGAGAAGTCCCTTCGCAGCGGGGCGAGTTCGGGTCCGGTGATCCAGTCCTGGTCGCGGACGGACAGGTCCCACACGTGGTGGTGGGCGTCCACGATTCCCGGCCCGTGGTCCGCCCCGGTCACAGCTCCCACACCACCGGCAGCGAGGCGTCCGAGCCCTGTGCGGAGTAGTCGTGGACGACGTCGAGCAGCTCGGCCATCCGCGCCTGCCAGGTGATGTTGACGGGCAGCTTCTCGAGTTCGGCGATCATCGCCTGGTAGTCCTGGACCTCCAGTACGTGGAACAGGTCGGTGCCGCTGCGCCAGATCGTCCACTCGCCGACCCCCGCGGCGCGGATGGCGGCGGTCAGCTCCTCGGGCACCTGCCGGTGCGCGGCGTCGTACTCCTCTATGCGGTCGGCGCGGACCTTGGTGTGCAGGGCGACCTTCATGACGGCTCCTTCCGCGACGGGGTTTCCCCGCTGGGCGCGGTGACGGGTACGGGGGTGTCCGGGTCCAGCAGGCCCTCGGCGCGCAGCTCGTCCCACAGGGCGTCCGGGATCGGGCACCGCAGCTGCTCCACGGTGTCGCGCACCTCTTCGGGGGAACGCGCACCGGCCAGGACGCTCGCCACGGACGGGTGGCCGGACGGGAAGCGCAGCGCGGCGGCCCGCAACGGCACGCGGTGGCGCTCGGTGACCGCCAGCAGCCGCAGTGCCCGGTCGAGCACCGGCTGCGGGGCCGGCGCGTAGTCGTAGGCGGCACCCGGCCGGGGGGCGGCCAGCAGCCCGGAGTTGAACACTCCGCCGATGACGACGCTGCGGCCGCGGGCAGCCGCCTCCGGGAGCAGTGCGGTGAGCCCGTCCTGTTCCAGGAGGGTGTAGCGGCCGGCCAGGAGCACCACGTCGATGTCGGTCTCGCGCAGGAAGCGGGCGGGCAGGGCGGACTGGTTCATGCCGATGCCGATCGCCCCGACCACGCCTTCGCCGCGCAGCCGCTCCAGCGCCGGGTACGCCTCGCGCAGCGCCTGCTCGGCGTGGTCGTCCGGGTCGTGCAGCAGGGCGATGTCGACGCGGTCGAGGCCGAGGCGTTCCAGGCTCGCCTCGAGGGAGCGCAGCACTCCGTCGGCGCTGAAGTCCCAGGCCCGGCGGTGGGTGGCCGGGACGGCGAAGCCGTGGGCGAGGTCGCCCCCGGGGTCGCCCTGCGGGCTCGGCACGAGGAGCCGGCCCACCTTCGTGGAGAGGGTGTAGGTATCGCGCGGGCGGTCGCGCAGGGCGGCACCGAGCCGCCGTTCCGACAGGCCCAGTCCGTAGTGGGGGGCGGTGTCGAAGGTGCGGACTCCGGCGTCCCAGGCCGCGTCCACCGTGGCGTGGGCGGCCTCGTCGGTGACCGGGTGGTAGAGGTTGCCGAGGGCCGCGCAGCCCAGGGCGAGCTCCGAGACCGGTACCGCGCTGCCGCCCAGCCTGGTGGTCCTCACGGCTGGGCCGCCGGGCGCAGCCGCAGTCCCTGCATGCCGCCGTCCACCGCGAGCGCGGTGCCGGTGACGGACGCCGCGGCCGGGCCGGCCAGGTAGACGATGGCGGCCGCCACCTCGTCGGCGGTCACCAGACGGCCCATGGGTTGGCGGGCGCCCAGGGCGGCCCGTTCGGCCTCGGGGTCGTCGGCGGCCTCGAGCAGCCGGGCCACCCACGGTGTGTCGGCGGTGCCGGGGTTGACGCAGTTGACGCGGATGCCCTCCCTGACGTGGTCGGCGGCCATGGCACGGGTGAGGGACAGCACGGCGCCCTTGCTGGCGGAGTACAGGGCGCGCTGCGGCAGTCCGGCGGTGGAGGCGATGGAGCAGGTGTTGACCACGGACGCGTGCGCGGACCTGCGCAGGTGGGGCAGGGCGGCCCGGGTGGTGCGGACCATGCCGAGGACGTTGACGTCCAGGACGCGGTGCCACTGTTCGTCGGGGTTGTCCTCGACGGTTCCGGTGGCACCGATGCCCGCGTTGTTGACGAGGATGTCGATGCCGCCGAGCCGCGCGGCCGCCTCCTCCACGGCGGCGCGTACGGAGGCGTCGTCGCCGACGTCGGCCTTGAGGCCGAGCAGCGGTTCTTGTACGCCTTCCGGATCGAGGTCGAGTACGGCGACGGCCGCGCCCCGCGCTGCCAGCGCGCGGGCCGTGGCGAGCCCGATGCCGGACGCGCCGCCCGTGACGAGGGCCCTGAGGCCGGTCAGTTCGGTCATGCCACTTCCTCCTGCGCGGCGCGTTCGGCCACCCAGAACGTGCCGTCCGGGTAGAGGTACTCGGCGATGGACTCCTCGCGCATGGTGGCGGAGAAGCCGGGGGCGAGCGGCGCGGTGTAGTGGCCGTCCCGGATCACGACCGGATCGATGAAGTGCTGGTGGAGGTGATCGACGTACTCGATGACGCGGTTCTCGGTGGTTCCGGAGAGGACCAGGTAGTCGAACATCGACAGGTGCTGCACCAGCTCGCACAGCCCCACTCCGCCGGCGTGCGGGCACACCGGCACGCCGAACTTCGCGGCGAGCAGCAGGATCGCGAGATTCTCGTTGACCCCGCCGACCCGCGCCGCATCGATCTGGAGGACATCGATGGCGCCGGCCTGGAGGAGCTGCTTGAAGACGATCCGGTTCTGCACGTGTTCGCCGGTGGCCACCTTCACGGGAGCGACGGCCTGCCGTACGGCCGCGTGGCCGAGGACGTCGTCGGGGCTGGTGGGCTCCTCGATCCAGTACGGGTCGAACTCGGCGAGCGCGTTGGTCCACCTGATCGCCTCGCCGACGTTCCACCGCTGATTGGCGTCGATGGCGATGCGGATGCCGTCACCGACGGCGGCACGGGCGGTGCGCAGCCGCCGGATGTCGTCGCTCATGTCGGCGCCGACCTTGAGCTTGATCTGGGTGAAGCCGTCGGCTACGGCCCGCTTGGCCAGCCGGGTGAGCTTGTCGTCGGTGTAGCCGAGCCAGCCCGGGGAGGTGGTGTAGCCGGGGTATCCGCGCTCCAGCAGGGTTGCCTCACGTTCCGCGAGCCCCGTGCGGCCCTCGTGGAGGAGCGTGAGGGCGTCCTCGGGGGTGAGGGCGTCGGCGATGTAGCGGAAGTCGACCTGGGAGACCAGCCACTGCGGCGAGGCGTGGGCGAGCAGCCGCCACAGCGGTTTGCCCTCCCGCTTGGCCGCCAGGTCCCACACGGCGTTGACCACGGCGCCGATCGCCATGTGCATCACGCCCTTCTCGGGTCCGAGCCAGCGCAGTTGGCTGTCCCCGACCAGATCCCGGCTGACCGATCCCGGATCGGCGCACAGCTCCGATACGGAGCGGCCCACGACGTGCGGCCGCAGTGCGTCGATGGCGGCGACCTGGACGTCGTTGCCGCGTCCGATGGTGAAGGTGAAGCCGTGTCCTTCGTGTCCGTCGCCGGCGTCGCTGCGCAGTACGACATAGGCGGCGGAGTAGTCGGGGTCCGGGTTCATGGCGTCGGAGCCGTCCAGTTCCCGCGAGGTGGGGAAGCGGACGTCGTAGGTGTCGACGGCGGTGATCCGGCCGGAGGTTGTCGTCACGGTGGTGCTGCCTTTCACGCTTGGGTGAAGGTCTGGCGCTGGCTGCCGAGGCCGTCGATGGAGAGCTCGACCGTGTCGCCGGGGTGCAGATAGGGAGTGCCGGGGAGACCCAGAGCCACGCCCGCGGGCGTACCGGTGTTGATGACGTCGCCCGGCTCCAGGACCATGTACTGGCTCAGGTACCACACGATGTGGTCGGCTGTGAAGATCATGTCGCTGGTGTGGCCGTCCTGGCGCTTCACACCGTTGACGCTCAGGTGCAGGCCGAGGTTCTGCGGGTCGCCGGCCTCGTCGGCGGTGACCAGCCACGGGCCGAGCGGGTTGAACGTCTCGCAGGACTTGCCCAGGTCCCATTGCGGCGAGTACTCGAGCTGGAATTCCCGCTCCGACACGTCGTGGCTGATCGTGTACCCGGCGATCACGGCGCGCGCGGCCTCCGGTCGGTCCAGGTAGCGCGCCCGGCGGCCGATGACGACCCCGAGTTCGACCTCCCAGTCGGTCTTCACCGATCCGCGGGGGATCAGCACCTCGTCGTACGGGCCGACAACGGTGCCCGGGTCCTTCATGAACACCACCGGACGCGCGGGAATCGCCGCGCCGGTCTCGGCGGCGTGATCGCGGTAGTTCACGCCGATGCAGACGACCTTGCCGGGGCGGGTGACGGGCGCCCCGATGCGCAGCCCGTCCCGGTCCAGTTCGGGCAGTTCCCCCGCCGCGACCGCTGCACGGGCCCGGTCGATCCCCCCGGAGGCGAGGAAGACACCGTCGATGTCCCGGGTGACGGAGGAGAGGTCCAGCAGCCGTCCGCCGTCGGTGCGTACCGCGGGCCGTTCTTCACCTGGGGATCCAACGCGTAGCAGTTTCACCGGACAGCTCCCTTGCCGAGCGGGATTCGGTTTTGCCTTGGGGCGGTCGGCTCCGGTCATCCGCATGGCCGTCAGTCATCGGATGTATCGCGGGCCAGAGCGACTTTAGGCGCGGGGATCGCGACTGACAATGGATTCCTCGGATGCATTTCCTCGACGTAGCCCGTCGACGCTCTCGAAGGAGCGACTCTTCCGGAGCCGGCCGGTGCGCTTCTCTCGAGGCGGCTGTGCACGCAGAGTTGGGCATCGGGCGGGGTCAAACGGAGTAGGGCGATACCACGAGGCTCGGCGGCGCGACGGCCCGGCGCATCAAGCCGGTCCCGGACCCTTGTCAACGTCGGCAACGTCGTCGTAACGTCCCGTCCGAGATACATCGGAGGAATGGCCGGATCACTCGGTGCGCCCGCCCGGCGCCCCCTCCGCCTTCCGCACGGCGCGTACGCCACCCCCCCTCGCCGCGCCCCTGGCTAAGGAGAGAACACGGCCATGAAGCCCACTCGCACCCGCTCCACCGCCGCAGCCGCCACCGCCGTCCTCGCGGCGCTGGCCCTCGCCACCGCGTGCAACCGCGGGAGCGCCGGCTCGGCCGCCCCGGGCGGTGACACGTCCGCCATCGGCATCGACCTGCCCCGCTCCGACTCCGACTTCTGGAACTCATACGCGCAGTACCTGAAGAACGACATCAAGACCAACGGCGTCAACGCACTGCCGCTGAGCAACTCGCAGAACGACGTCACCAAGCTGGTCGCCAACGTGCAGGTGTTCCAGAACACGGGCGCCAAGGCCGTCGTCATGGCGCCCCAGGACACCGGTGCCGTCGCCTCCACCCTGGAGAGCCTCGCGTCGAAGAAGATCCCGGTGGTCAGCGTCGACACCAGGCCCGACAAGGGCACGGTCTACATGGTGGTCCGAGCGGACAACAGGGCGTACGGCACCAAGGCGTGCGAGTTCCTCGGCAAGCAGCTGGGCGGCCAGGGCAAGGTCGCCGAGTTCCAGGGCGCCCTCGACTCCATCAACGGCCGCGACCGCTCAGAGGCGTTCGCGGAGTGCATGAAGACGAACTTCCCGAAGATCGAGGTCTTCGAGCTGCCCACCGACTGGAAGGGCGACGTGGCCTCCGCCAAGCTGCAGAGCCTGCTCGCGCAGCACCCCGACCTGAACGGCATCTACATGCAGGCGGGCGGTGTCTTCCTGCAGCCCACTCTTGCCCTACTGGAGCAGAAGGGCCTGCTCAAGCCCGCCGGGCAGCAGGGCCACATCAGCATCGTCTCCAACGACGGCATCCCGCAGGAGTTCGACGCCATCCGCAAGGGCCAGATCGACGCCACCGTCTCCCAGCCCGCCGACCTGTACGCCAAGTACGCGCTGTACTACGCCAAGGCCGCCGCCGAGGGCAAGACCTTCCAGCCGGGTGCGACCGACCACGGCTCGACCATCATCAAGCTGCCCAACGGCCTGGAGGACCAGCTCCCCGCCCCGCTGGTCACCAAGGAGAACGTCGACGACACGACCCTGTGGGGCAACGACCTCGGCTGACGACCGGCGGGCCCCCGCCCCGCGCGCTGTCCGGGAACCGACAAGCCCCGCCCCCGTTCGCCGCCTCTCCCGCAGCCCGGGTGCGCACCTGCACGCCCGGCGCCCCAGCCTCCGCACACGAAGGACGGTATCCACCATGGCGGACACCGCGACCGCCCCGGCGACCGGCCCCGGCACCCCGGCCCCGGTGGCCGAGGCGACCGGCATCAGCAAACGATTCGGCGCGACCGTCGCGCTGCGCGACGCCCGTATCACCGTCGCCCCGGGCGAGTCGCACGCCCTTGTCGGACGCAACGGCGCCGGCAAGTCGACGCTCGTGTCCGTCCTCACCGGCCTCTCGCAGCCCGACACCGGAGCGCTGCGCTTCTCGGGCGAGCCGGCTCCCGCCTTCGGCGACATCGGCGCCTGGCGCTCCCGCGTCGCCTGCGTCTACCAGCGCTCCACGATCATCGGCGACCTGACCGTCGCCGAGAACCTCTTCCTGAACCGGCAGAGCCGCGGCCCGCTGCGGCCCATCCGCTGGAAGCAGCTGCGCGACCGCGCCGAGGAGCTCCTCGGCGAGTACGGCGTCGACATCGACCCTGCCGCCCGCGCACGGGAACTCACCGTCGAGCAGCGGCAGTTCGTGGAAATCGCCCGGGCCCTGTCGCTCGGCGCCCGCTTCATCATCCTCGACGAGCCGACCGCGAAGCTGGACGGCCGCGGCATCGGCCGCCTCTTCGGCAAACTCCGCGACCTCCAGCGCCAGGGTGTCGCCTTCCTCTTCATCTCCCACCACCTGCAAGAGGTGTACGACCTCTGCACCACGGTCACGGTCTACCGCGACGCGGCCCACATCCTGACCGCGCCGGTCACCGAGCTCGGCCATGCGGCCCTGGTGGAGGCCATGACCGGCGATTCCGCCTCCACGGCAACGGCCACCGCCGGCCGCCCCCCGGGCAGGCGGGCCGACTCGACGGAACTGCTGGAGATCGACGGCCTGACGCTGCCCGGTGCCTGCGAGGGCATCTCGCTCTCCCTGCGCTCCGGCGAGGTCGTCGGGCTCGCCGGCGCCACCGCCAGCGGCAACGTGCAGGTGGGTGAGGCGGTCGCCGGTCTGCACCGCGCCAAGGCCGGCCGGATCTCGGTCGGCGGCGCGACCGTACGCACCGGCAGCGTGCCGTCCGCGCTCCGCGCCGGCGTCGGTCTGGTCCCCGAGGATCGCCACCGCCAAGGGCTGGTCGGCAACCGCAGCGTGGCGGAGAACGCGACGCTCACCGTCACCGACCAGCTCGGCCCGTTCGGCACCATGCTGCCCGCCCGCACCAGGGCCTTCGCGCAGCGCGTGATCCGGGACCTCGACATCAAGACTCCCGGAGCCGCCACCCCGGTCTCCGCCCTCTCCGGCGGCAACCAGCAGAAGGTCGTCGTCGCCCGCGCCCTGGCCACCGATCCGCACGTGCTCGTGGCCATCCGCCCCACCAACGGGGTGGACGTCAAATCCAAGGAGTTCCTGCTCGGCAGGATCCGGCAGGTCGCGGACGGCGGCAAGGCCGCGCTGATCGTCTCCGACGAGCTGGACGACCTCAAGGTCTGCGACCGGGTCGTCGTCATGTTCCACGGGCGGGTGGTGGCCGAGTTCGACCACGGATGGAAGGACGAGGACGTCGTCGCCGCCATCGAGGGCGTCGCCGGCGACCCGGCTGCTGCCCCCACCTCTCCCGCATCCGCCCTACCCGCCTCACCCCGCGCAGACGAGCACGGAAGGTAGTCATGTCCGCCACCACAGATCTCACCGAGCAGGCACCGGCCACGGCGGCGCCGACCGCGGCGGACACCGCCCGCCGCCGGGTCGGCCTCGGGCGCTTCCGTGAACTGTCCCTGGTCCCGGCGATCCTCGTCCTGTGCCTGATCGGGTTCATCGTCTCGCCGGCCTTCCTCACCGCCGACAACCTGATCGGCGTGGCCCAGCAGTCCACCGAGCTGAGCCTGCTGGTGCTCGCCACGACCTTCGTCCTGATCGCCGGCCGGATGGATCTGTCCCTGGAGTCCACCATCGGCGTGGCTCCCGTCATCGCCGTATGGCTGATCCTGCCCACCAGCGGGGGCCGGTTCACCGGACTCGGCCTCTTCCCCGAGTGGATGGCCGTCCCGCTCTGCCTGCTGGTCGGGGCGCTGATCGGTGCCGTCAACGGCTTCCTCATCCTGAAGCTGCGCCTGAACGGCTTCATCGTCACCCTCGGCGCCCTGACCATGCTCCGCGGGCTGCAAGTCGCCCTCTCCGAAGGTCAGTCCATCGTCGAGCTGCCCTCGTCCTTCACCTACCTGGGCAGGGCGTCCTGG
Organism: Streptomyces sp. LARHCF249; assembly: GCF_052871255.1. Classification (NCBI taxonomy): domain Bacteria; kingdom Bacillati; phylum Actinomycetota; class Actinomycetes; order Kitasatosporales; family Streptomycetaceae; genus Streptomyces; species Streptomyces sp. LARHCF249. The sequence goes on along the minus strand of NZ_JBIXJQ010000004.1, from coordinate 264,085 downwards.
CTGGGCGTGCCCGCCGCGATCTGGGTGTGCGCGCTGCTCTTCGTGATCGGCGGCAGTGCGCTGGCCTGGCTCCGGCACGGCCGGGCGCTGTACGCGATCGGCGGCAACGCCGAGGCCGCCCGCACTGCGGGCATCCGCGTCGACCGCATCGTGTGGGTCGTCCTCATCCTCGGCAGCGTTCTCGCCGCGTTCGCCGGTATACTTTACAGCGGGCACTACGGCTCCATCTCCGCCACGCAGGGCAGCGGCTGGATCTTCCAGGTCTTCGCCGCGACCGTCATCGGCGGAGTCAGCCTCAACGGCGGCAAGGGTTCCGTTTTCGGCGCCCTCACCGGCGTCCTCACGCTCCAGCTCGTCGTCAACGTCATGACGCTGGCGGGCGTACCGCCCCTGTGGAACCAGTTCCTCAACGGCGCCATCATCATCGTCGCCCTGGTCATCTCCCGATTCGCGTCCGGCGAGAAGCAGGAATAAGCCACGTCCCGCAAGCGGCTCCGCACATACCCGGCACTGAGAGGCACGTTAGTGGCACTGACGGACGAGGCGATCGACAAGATCAAGGCGATGATCCTCGACGGCGAACTCGCGCCCGGCTCCCGCCTGCCCAAGGAGGAGATCCTCGCCGGACAACTCGGCTTGTCCCGGAATTCCCTGCGCGAGGCCGTCCGGGCGCTGACAGCCATGCGCATCCTGATCACCCGTCAGGGCGACGGTACGTACGTATCCAGCCTGGAGCCCCATCTCCTGCTGGAGAGCCTTTCCTTCGCCGCCGATGTCTCCCAGGGCCGCACGGCACTGCAACTGCTCCAGGTACGCCGACTGCTGGAGCCGCAGGCGACGGGGGTGGCCGCTGCCCTGCTGACGGCGGAGGACCTCCGGGAACTGCGCGACATCCTCGACAGGTCCCGGGCCGCCACGACCGTGGAGGAGTTCGTCGCCCACGACATCGCCTTCCATCTCAGGATCGTCGAAGCCGTCGGCAACCCCGTGCTGTCCATGCTCCTGCGGGTCCTCTCCACCCGCACCCAGCGCGTCCGCATCGTCCGCGGCAGCCGGACCCGTCACGCACTGGACAACGCCCACCAGGACCACGAACAGATCCTCGGCGCGCTCCAGTCCCGCGACGCCCTGCTGGCCGCCTCCGCCGCTACCGTCCACATCACGGCCGTGGAGCAGTGGCTGGCCGCCAGTCTGAGCGACGACCCGCTGCGCGCGATCGACGGCTGACCGCCCCCGCCCCGCTCGCCTGGTCAGTCGTGCCGGGCGAGCTTGACGGCGGAGACGAGCAGGATCACGGTCAGCGCGGGGATGAGCACCAGGTCCGAGAACGCGCCGAGCAGCAGGCCGCCCAGCACCGCGCCCGCAGCCGAGCCCGCGACCATGAGCAGGGTGAAGCGGAGGTTGGCGCCCAGTACCGCGAAGCTGCCGTCGCGGCTGTAGCGGGCGAAGGCCACCAGCATGGTCGGCAACGACACCAGCAGGGACAGGCTTCCCGCCGTTTTGATGTCCAGCCCGAACAGCAGCACGATCGTCGGGATCAGCAGCTCGCCCCCGGCGACGCCCATGATCGCTGCGACCACCCCGATGCCGAAGCCGGCCACCACCCCGATCGGCACCTGCGCGGCGAGCGGGAGTGCGAGGGCTCCCAGGGTGGTGGTGTGGGTGACCACCAGGGCTGCGGCCATGAGGACCATCAGCGCCGCCAGCACCTTGTAGAGGGTGGAGCTGCGCATCCGTACCGCCCAAGACGCCCCGGCCCAGGCGCCCAGCAGGCTTCCGGCCAGCAGGTTGACCGCGACGGGCCAGTGCACGGCCACCTCGGAGGCGGGTACCGCCGCCATGCGGGCGGGCAACGCGACCAGGACCACGACCAGGCTCATCGCCTTGTTCAGGATGACCGCGGAGAGGGCGGCGAACCCGAACAGGCTGATCAGCAGTGGCAGGCGGAACTCCGCACCGCCCAGACCGATCATCCCGCCCAGGGTCCCGACGGCCGCACCCATGGCGAAGACCAGGGGCATCGAGCGCGTGGAGCGCTGCGGAACGAGGTGCTGGTCCATGGCCATGGGCGCATCATCTCCGGTAGCGACCCGTGCCCGCCTTGGTGCGGCCCGTTTTTGGGGCAATACACGGGCACCCGCCATGGCCGTCGTCCAGAGCTCTGAGTCTGCCGGTCTCCGCTGTGTGCAGTGCCGGGCGTTAGGGATGCGTCAAGATTTTTCGGCGTTGGGATGTCGGAGGAAGCGCTGTGGTGCCCTGCGGGCCCGGGGCACGGAAGCGCGGTGGCACTTCCCTGACCGGCGCTTTCCTGTTACGGCATGGCTTGTTGAGCTTGGGGATCGTGGCCGGGGTGGTGCGTTGTGCTCTGGGTACAGGGCAGGACGGGTCATGGGGCCGGCCCTGCCGGTGCGGGTTCCACCCCGGCGGCAGGCTCATACTCGATGCTCGTCATGAGGCCCTGAGCTGGTGGCCGTTGGACGAGTGCACTGGGCAGGCCGGGAAGGTTGATGGGGGACATGAAGGACGCGGATCACACCGGTATGCCGGAGGTGGTGGACAGCCCTGCTCTGCGGGCTCAGCCGTCGGGCGGGCTGGCGCAGTGGATGCTGCGGCACCAGGTGCAGCCGGTGGGGCCGGCGGCGGGCGAGGGGCATGCCAAGCCGCACGCCTGGTGGAAGGTGATGTGCCTGACCGGCGTCGACTACTTCTCCAGCCTGGCCTACGTGCCCGCGATCGCAGCCCTTGCCGCCGGCGCGGTCTCGCCGCTCGCGACGCTGCTGATCGTGGCGCTGACGCTGGCGGGAATGCTGCCGATGTACCGGCGGGTGGCGAAGGAGAGCCCGCACGGCGCCGGCTCGGTGGCGATGCTGGAGGACCTGCTGCCGTTCTGGTGGGGCAAGCTGTTCGTGCTGGTCCTCCTCGGTTTCGTGGCCACGTCGTGGATCATCACGATCACCCTCTCCACCGCGGACGCCTCCGTACACGTGGTGGAGAACCCCTTCTTCCCCGCGGTGCTGCACGGCCACGAGGTCGCCCTCACGGTGGCGCTGCTGCTGGTGCTGGGAGGCGTGTTCCTGCTCGGGTTCAGCGAAGCGGTCAGTGTGGCCATCCCCCTGGTCGCGGTGTTCCTCGCCCTGAACGCGGTCGTCATCGGCGTCGGCCTGGTCCACGTGTCCACCTCCCCGGGGGCCTGGTCGGCTTGGACCGATGCCCTGGCAGCGGGCGGGGGCGGCTTCGGCGACTTGGTGGGCCCGGCCCTGCTGGCCTTCCCGCTGCTGGTGCTCGGCCTGTCGGGCTTCGAGACCGGCGTGAGCATGATGCCGCTCGTCGCCGCCGAGGGAGCCGATGAGGAGCAGCGGCTGCGCTCGCGGATCCGCAACACGCGCAGGCTGCTGACCACCGCCGCGCTCATCATGAGCGTCTACCTGCTGTCCGCGAGTTTCGTCACCACGCTGCTCATCCCGCACGAGTTGTTCGAACCGGGCGGAGCCGCCAACGGCCGCGCGTTGGCATGGCTGGCCCACGAGCACGTCGGAGAGGCGTTCGGCACCGTCTACGACATCAGCACCATCCTGATCCTGTGGTTCGCAGGAGCCTCCGCCATGGCGGGGCTGGTCAACATCGTCCCCCGCTACCTGCCCGACTACGGCATGGCCCCCGAGTGGGGACGCGCCGTCCGCCCGGTCGTGATCGTCTACACCGCCCTGTGCATCCTCATCACGATCGCCTTCGACGCCGACGTCGACGACCAGGCCGGCGCCTACGCCACCGGCATCCTGGCCATGATGGTCTCTGGGGCCTTCGCCGTCACCGTCTCCGTCGCCCGCCACCGCCGCCGCGCGACCACCGTCGGCTTCGCCCTGCTCACGGCCGTCCTGCTCTACGCACTCGTCGCGAACATCATCGACAAGCCCGACGGCATCGTCATCTCCGGCTTCTTCATCGCCGGAATCATCATCGTGTCGCTGATCTCCCGCGTCTCCCGCACCACCGAGCTGCGCGCCGACCGGATCGTCTTCGACGCCGACGCCCGCCGGTTCATCGACGAGACCCTCGCCCACGACAACGCCATCAACCTCATCGCCAACCGCCGTCAGGCCGGCGACGTCGCCGAGTACAGCGACAAGGAACGCGAACAGCGCGGCGTCAACCCGGTGCCCGGCCGCGCCGACATCATCTTCCTCGAGATCGACGTGGTCGACCCCTCGGACTTCAGCGACACCCTCACCGTCCGCGGAGTGGACGTGGACGGCTACCGGATCCTGCGCGCGGCCGCGCCGGCCGCGCCGAACGCCATCGCCGCGATCCTGCTCGCGCTGCGCGACGCCACCGGCGTGCAGCCGCACTGCCATTTCGCCTGGGCCGAGGGCAGCCCGCTGGTGCACATGGTCCGCTACTTCCTCCTGGGACGAGGCGACACCGCTCCGGTCACCCGCGAGATCATCCGCAGCCACGAACCCGACCCCGCCCGCCGCCCCGGCATCCACGTCGGGGGCTGACCACCGCAGCCGGACGCAAACGAATTCGCGGAAACCGAACCGGAGGGCGCGGTCGTCTCGGCCGCCGGCCACTGGCGCCGGGGGCGCTGCATCCGGTCATTCAGTGGCGTGATCTGATCGGTATCCGTTCTTGGTCCGGTTTTTTGTGGGGGATGTTCAGTGGTGGTCGGGTGCCTGTCTGATCGGCGGCGTGTACGGATGGCAGGGGTCGCTGCGATCGCCGGATGTGTGGTGCTGGCGGCGTGTTCCCCGGCGAAGGTCGAGGGGAGGGCCGAGCCGGCTCCTCTCGCCCCGCCGGTCCCGACGGTGATCAGTTGGGACGAGGCCGACGAGGTCCGCAAGCAGGGGTTCCGGCAGTCCGCGTCCGCACGGGACGAGAACGCCTTGGCGAGCGTGCAGACCGGGTCCCTGCTCCAGGAGAGCCTGGCGCAGCTCAAGCTGGGACGGTGGCCGGATGACCTCGTGCGCAACGCGGAACGGGGGATGTACCGGCTCGAGTACCTGATCCCCACCGAACGGGACCAGCCCGGATATCCCCGTTCGTTCGCCGTGCTCTTCCGCATGACGGACAAGGCGGAGAAGGACCGGGCGGCCGGGCTCTACTACTTCGTCCAGGCGGAGCCCGGCGCCCCCTGGAAGGCCGCTGCCAGGACCTGGGCGACCGACCGGCCCGCTCCGCAGCTTCCGCCCGAGGAGTTCGAGGATCGCGGGTACGGCACCTACGGCTTCGATGTGCGCGACGAGCCGATCGCCGCGCCGGCCCGGGAGCCCGCCGGCGCCGTCACGCTTTCCCCTACCGCTGCGGCCGACCGGCGCGCGTGCGGCCGGTACGCGGAGTACCTGACCTTCACGGCGCCGAACGGGGAGCCTGAGAGCGAGCACTTCGTGCCGGGCAAGCTGACGGACGAGGTCGTGGACTCCTACAACGACGAGGACGGGAGGAAGGAGTGGAAGGGCGATCTCCGGCAGCGGTACGCCTTCGAGGTCACCGGGCCCGAGCTGCCGGTGCTGCGGCTGGCGGACGGGAAGGCCCTCGTCACGTGCTCGTTCGTCCGGACCGACCACCGCGAGGGGAAGTCGGGCCCGGGCACGTCGTTCAAGTACGGCAGTGAGGACGCTGCGAGCCGCCAGACGGACCGGTTGCTGGGCGGCGGCCACAAGTGGTGGCGCAGTACCACGGTGCGGCGCAGCGTGACCGCCACGTTCGAGGTACCGGTGCAGGGCCCCGCCGACGTGGTGGGGTGCAACTGTGTGAACCCGCCCGTGCTTTCCGCCGAAGGAACTCCCAAGTAGACCCGACAGGGGACTTGGCGGTGTGGGCCCCTCTACATGGGGTCCATGGTTCCGCTGCCCGGGCCGTTCTCCTGCTCGCTCTTCTCGCGTATGTGCCGTGCCTTGTCCGTGAGCCGTTGCCGCTCTGCGGGATCCGTTGCCCGCTGGGCCGCCTGTTCCAGCTCTTGGGCCTTGTCGCGCATCTGCCGGGCTCGCAGGCTCGGCTGGCTTTCGTCGCTCATGGCATTCCTTCCGCGATGTGGCCGTGGGGACCGTTTCCGTCCGGGGGTCAGTCCCTTCCTCCCCTTCCTCCGTTGCCGGGCAGGAACTCCTGGACCTTCGCCCTGAACCCCTGGCGTACCACCGCCGCGCGGTCGCTGTCCCCGCGCAGCACCGATTCGGCGGCGGACTTGACCTGGTCCCACGTGGCGTGCGGCGGGATCGGCGGGACGGCGGGGTCCGTCCGGAAGTCGATGACGTAGGGCCGGTCCGCCTCCAGCGCCCGGCGCCAGGCCGCCGTCACCCGGTCCGGAGTCTCCACGCGCTCTCCGCCGAGGCCGAACAGGGCAGCGACATCGGCGTAGGGCACGTCCGGGATGCTCTGGGAGGCTTCGAACTGCGGGGCCCCCTGCAGGGCGCGCATCTCCCAGGTGACCTGGTTGAGGTCCTGGTTGTTCAGGACCGCGACGACCAGCCGGGGGTCGGACCACTCCCCGTAGTACTTCGCCGCGGTGATCAGTTCCGCCAGGCCGTTCATCTGCATCGCGCCGTCGCCGACGAGTGCGATGGCCGGACGGTCGGGGTGGGCGAACTTCGCGCCGATCGCGTACGGCACACCGGGGCCCATCGTCGCGAGGGTGCCCGACAGGGAGCCGCGCATGCCGTCGCGCATCCGCAGGTGACGCGCGTACCAGTTGGCCGCCGAGCCGGAGTCCGCGGTGACGATGGCGTCCGGCGGCAGCAGCTCGTCCAGCGCGTGGACCACGTACTCGGGATTGACCGGGTCGGCAGGTACTTCGGCGCGCCGCTGCATCACCTCCCACCAGCGCTCCGTGCCCTGCTGGATCGTGTCGCGCCACGCGCCGTCGGTCTGGCGCTTCAGCAGCGGGACGAGGCGGCGCAGTGTCTCGGCCGCGTCGCCGACGAGGTTGAGTTCGAACGGGTAGCGCAGGCCCACCAGGGCGGGCTCGATGTCGATCTGCACGGCGCGGGCTTGGCCGAACTCCGGCAGGAACTGCGTGTAGGGGAAGCTGGAGCCGACCACGAGCAGGGTGTCGCAGTCGCGCATCATCTCGTACGACGGCCGGGTGCCGAGCAGCCCGATCGCGCCGGTGACGTACGGCAGGGTGTCGGGCAGCGCGTCCTTGCCGAGCAGGGCCTTCGCGACGCCGGCGCCGAGGAGCTCGGCGACCTGCTCGACCTCTGCGCGGGCGTGCCGGGCGCCCTGCCCGATCAGGATCGCAGGCCTCTCGCCGGCGTTGAGGATCTCCGCCGCCCGAGCCAGGTCGTCGTCGGACGGCACGGGAGCGTAGTGGCCGATGCCCAGGCTGGAGGGGACCTGCTTGAAGGCGTGCTCGGGCGCCTCGTAGTCGAGCTCCTGCACGTCGGCCGGAATGATCAGCGCGGTGGGTGCCCGCCGGGCGGCGGCGATGCGCAGCGCCCGGTCCAGGACGGCCGGCAACTGCTGGGGAACGGTCACCATCTCGCAGAAGTCGGAGGCGACGTCCTTGTAGAGGGACTGCAGGTCCACCTCCTGCTGGTACGCCCCGCCCATGGCGCTGCGGTCGGTCTGCCCGACGACCGCCACTACCGGGACGTGGTCGAGCTTCGCGTCGTACAGGCCGTTCAGCAAGTGGATCGCCCCGGGGCCGGAGGTGGCCGCGCAGACCCCGGTGCGGCCGGAGAACTTGGCGTACCCGACGGCCTGGAAGGCGGACATCTCCTCGTGCCGCGCCTGGATGAACCGCGGTCGGTCCCCGGCCCGCCCCCAGGCCGCCAGCAGGCCGTTGATCCCGTCCCCCGGGTAGGCGAAGACGTGTTCGACGCCCCAGTCCCGCAGGCGCTGCAACAGGTAGTCGGCAACGTTCATCGTGCTGGTCCCTCCTGGTCCGGTTGGGCCCTGCTCCGGCGCCTGCCCGTCAGGGCGGTCACAGGTGGCTTCGACTGCCGTGCGGCTGTGCCCACCGGCGGTGCAGGGCCGCGCGGGCGCCGGTGGGGAAGTGGCGGGTCACCGAATGCCGTGCCCGGGTGCGCAGGGATCCCGCGACCTTGCGTGTCCTACGGTGCATGAGTGCCCGGTAGCCCTGGCGCGCCACCAGCGCGGGATCGTCCTTCTTCGCCCGCCCGAGACGCGTGTCGAGCAGACCCGCGCGCACGAAGAAGCGGGTGTCGGTGGCACCGGGCAGCAGCGCGGTGACGGACACGCCGGAATCCCTCACCTCGCGGTGCAGGGCCTCCGCGAAGGACTCCAGGAAGGCCTTGGAGGCGTTGTACACCGCGTGGTACGGCCCGGGGATCTCGGCGGCCACCGACGCGACGACGAGTATCCGCCCCTCCCCCCGCCGGGCCATGTCGCGCAGCAGGCGGTGGGTCAGGTGCACGGTCGAGGAGACATTGAGGTCGATGACACGGGCCAGATCCGGGAGTTCCGTTTCCAGGAAGGCGCCACCACGCCCGATCCCCGCGTTCAGGACCGCGGCGCTCACCGGCCGCCCGAGGGCGCGGAGCTCCGCCAGAAACGTCTCCACGCCGTCGGAGGCGGCCAGGTCGACCCTGGTCGAGTGGACCTGGGTGCCGTGCAGCCGCAGCCTGGCCACCGCGTCGTCAAGGAGCTCGTCCTCGGCGGTGACGGCCAGGTCGTATCCGTTACGGGCGAACTCCGCGGCCAGCTCGAAGCCGATGCCGCTGGAGGCGCCGGTGATCACGGCAAGGGGATGCGGGGTGTTCATGGGATTCTGCGCCTCTCGTACGGTGACCCCTCCACAAGGCGCCTGCCCGGCAGCGGGAGGTTCAAGCCTGGGGGCGTCGGCCTTGGCGAGGGCTGTGCGGGCGAGGGCTGTGCGGGCGAGCGCTGTCAGCCGGACGGTGCAGAAGGACGGCCCCTTCGGGGAATGCCGGCCGGACGGCCGGGGCAGGCGAGGGCGCGGCGGGCACAGATGACGTGCTCTGCCCGGGCGGACGCACCCGCACCGGCCCCGCGCACGCACCATTTGGAGGTCAGCATGTCGCAGGTCAAGGAATCCATCGAGGTCGACGTCCCCATCCGGACCGCGTACGACCAGTGGACGCAGTTCGAATCGTTCCCGCAGTTCATGGACGGTGTCGAGCGGATCGAGCAACGCACGGACACCCTCACCCACTGGGTGACGAAGATCGGCGGTGTGCAGCGGGAGTTCGACGCGGAGATCACCGAGCAGATCCCGGACCACAAGGTCGCCTGGGTGACCGTCGGGGGCGAGAGCGAACAGTCGGGCCTGGTCACCTTCCAGCCCATCGATCCCTCCCACACCCAGGTCACGCTCATGATGGACTTCGATCCGGAGGGCATGGCGGAGAACATCGGCGACAAGCTCGGCTTCGTCGACCGGCAGGTCAAGGGCGATCTGAAGCGCTTCAAGCACTTCATCGAGGACCGCGGCTCGGCCACCGGAGGATGGCGCGGACAGGTCTGACTCGACTCCCCGGCACTCGCCGCGGCGGACCGCCGGGTGAGGCAGTGGGGCGGCCGCCGCACGAAACACTGTGCGGCGGCCGCCGGTGTGCCGGGGACGGGGGCCGCGGCAGGCGCGGAGCTCTCAGCCCGCGAGGGCGACGAGCCTTCGGTACTCGAGCTGGTCTGTCCGTCTGGCCGTGAGGTGGACGTGCACGTCCGGGAGGTGTTCCTTCAGGACGGTGTAGCCGGCCGTGTAGGCCTCTTCCTGCGCGCCGGCGTCCGGCGGCATCCAGAAGATCAGCAGCTGCGCGTTCCTTCGCATGCCCTCCGGGCTGGCGAAGGACAGCTCATGGACGACCAGCCGCGGCTCGTCCGGCGGCAAGGTCTGCACCAGCTCGTCATGGGTCAGGTTTCCCTCGACCTCCGGGACCAGGACACCTGCGACGTCCGCGTAGCAAAGCGTCACGGTGTTGACCTCCCGCTTCTCCCTCAGGTGGTGCAGGGCATCAAGGGAGGCTTGGGAAAGGCTGATCGGGCTGCTCAGCGGGCTCACCTCGGTGCGGGTCAGGGCCTGGAATCGGGGCGCGGGCTTGCTACGACGAGAGCGGGCGACGGGGCAGGCCGCTGCGCCGGAGCTGGTACCGCAGGCGGTGGTCAGGTGTGGATGCGGCCGTTGGTGCCGTCGTGGCTGTCGGCGTGCTCGTCGTCGAACCAGTGATCACCGGCTGCGAGGTAGCGGAACGAGTAGGCGCTGTGGGCGGGCAGGGCGACCGTCGCGGCCCGGGTGCCGTCGCCGCGGGGCGCCAGTGGGTGGGCGGCCGGGTTCCAGTGGTTGAAGTCTCCGACGACGCTGACGGGACCATGTGGAGCGTCCTCGGGAAGGATGAAAGTGACCTGGGTACGGCTCTTGAGCTGCTTGCGTTCGAGCACTGAAAGACTCCAGCCGCGAAGAACGGGGAACCGGCCCGTGCATCCTCGCGCGGGCATGCACGCGGTGCGGCGGTACCTGGCCGTGGGCAGGTGCAGGGTCACCCGGCTGGCCGCGAGAAGGAAGGGCGGCGAGCGGCGCTTGGCGGCCCGTGACCCGGGTAGGCGCCAGCCGTGTCCGGCGGCTACGTCCGGGCGCGGATCCAAGGAGAAGTTTCATGATCCTCATCCTCGGACTCATCATCCTGATCGCCGCGATGGTCGTCGGCCTGGCCGGAATATTCGGCAATACCGGTGCGGGGCACGAACTCGGCGCCGGCAGTGATTTCTCGATTTTCGGCTACCACGCCACGGGTTCGACCGGCTCCCTCTTTCTCAGCGGATTCATCGTCGGAGCCGTAGCTCTCCTGGGCCTCACCCTGGTCATGATCGGCGCCCGCCGCTCGGCCCACCGTGCGCAGGCCCGACGGGAACTCGGCACGTCACGCCGTGGGGCCGCGGCCGTCGACCGCGAGCGCGAGCGCGACGATCTGATCAACCAAGGCGACGACGCCCGCGCCGCCGAGCCCCGCGCTCCAGCGGCCGACGCCCCCCGCCGTCGAGGCCACTGGTTCGGCCATCGAGCCGCGCCCCGCTGACGGCAGCGGTCCCTCACGGGCACCGGCCTGCGCAGCGTCGATGGCGGCTGCCGTGAGCCGCGCGGTACGGGCGGAGGCCTTCCGCATGCCACGGCCCCGGCCCGGCGTGTTGGGGATCAGTTGCCGAGGGCGTTCTTCAGCTGCTGCTTCGTCATCGTCGAGCGGCCCTCGATACCGCGCTTCTTCGCCTCCTGATACAGCTCGTCCTTGGTCCTCTCGGACGAACCGCCGCCTCCGGCACCCGACTTCTGTCCGCCCCGCTGCGAGGCGGACTTCCCCTGCGTGGAGCTCTGACCGGCCGTTTTGCTCTCGCCTGAACGCGCACGTTCCTTGTTCACGGTTCGGGAGGCCATCTCCTTCGCCCGGCCCTCGGACATACCGCGCTTCTCACCCGACTCCTTGATGTGCTCGTACTGACGCTCACGCTTGGCGCTGGATCCCCTGGGCATGACGCATCCCTTCCTCGGCAGTGTCGTGTCATCGTCATGCTGGGCGCGCACGGACGATCCCGCACCTCCTCCGGGCCAGACGGGTGACCCGGCCGCGGAAGGCCACGGACCGGCTCCGCCCGAGACGCGCCGACCGCTAGAAGATGCGCGTGCGCTGCCGGCCTCCGTATCCGCAGGGATGCCGGGCCGAGAACCGGGTAGGCGCAGGTGAGATCTTCCTTCCTGGCGAGGTGAGGCGCCATGGAGTGCCACTTCTGCATCACCGAGAGGCGCTACGGCCCGACCGTGTACCTGGCGCCGGCCGGCGAACTCGACTGCGACGCCGGACCCGTCTGGGACGGGGTCGAGGGCCGGATCGAGGACACCGTGGACGTGGTGGTGTGCGACATGGGCCTCGTCGGGTTCATGGACCTCACCGGCCTCACCCGGCTGATCGCCTTCGCCGAAGCCCTTCACGCCCGGGGGACAGTCGTGTTCGTCGTCAACCTGCGGACACAGCCGGCCTTCGTCATGGACGTCTTCGACGAGGTCGAGGCGCGACGGAAGGGTCTCGCCGGTGCCCTGGAGGGCGTCCCGACCGCCGCGCTGCGCCGGACGCTGACGGACCGCGCGGCGGCCATCCGTGCGCGCGCCGGCACCGTCGACGGGCGGCTGCCGGTTCGGCCGGCCCAGTTCCGCCCGCAGCGGGACGTTTCCGCCTCCCCGCGGCGGTAAGGCGCGGAACGAGGCGGCCGGCACGTCTGCTGCGGTCCGTGACGCAGGCGCCCGGCCGGCCGCTCCTGCCGCACCGCCGACCGTAGGAGGTCTTGGTGAAACGGACCGTCGTCATCACGGGAGCCAGCGCCGGCATCGGGCGGGCCACCGCACGCGCCTTCGCCGAACGGGGCGACGACATCGTCCTCATCGCCCGCGGCCGCGTCGGGCTGGACGCCGCGGCCCGGGAGGTGGAGGAGGCCGGCGGCCGGGCCCTCGTCGTTCCCGCGGACACCGCGGACGCCCGGCAGATGGAGGCCGCCGCGGACGCGGCGACCGACGCGTTCGGCGCGATCGACGTGTGGGTCAACGTCGCCTTCACTTCGGTGTTCGCACGCTTCACCGACATCACCGCCGAGGAGTACGAACGTGTCACACAGGTCACCTACCTGGGCTTCGTCAACGGAACCCGCGCGGCTCTGCGCCGGATGGTGCCCCGTGACCGAGGCACCGTCGTCCAGGTCGGCTCCGCCCTGGGCTCACGGTCCATCCCGCTCCAGTCCGCGTACTGCGGAGCGAAACACGCAGTCAACGGCTTCACCTCGTCCGTCCGTACCGAACTGATGCACCAGGGCAGCCGCGTGCGCGTCACCGTGGTGCAGATGCCGGCCGTCAACACCCCGCAGTTCGCGTGGGTCCTGTCCCGGCTACCGCGTCGGGCCCAGCCCGTTCCGCCGATCTACCAGCCGGAAGTGGCCGCCCGCGCGGTCCTCCACGCGGCCGACCACGCGCGGCGCAAGCAGTACTACGTCGGCGCCGGCACCCTGGCCACCATCTGGGTCAACCGGCTCGCCCCCGCCCTGCTCGACCGCTACCTCGCGCGCACCGGCTACGACTCCCAACAGACCCGGGAACCGGAGGACCCCCACCGCGATCACAACCTCTGGCATCCCCTCGACGGCCCGGGCGGCCGCGACCACGGCGCCCACGGCTCGTTCGACAGGCGCTCCCACTCCCGCTCCCCGCAACTCTGGTTCTCCCAGCATGCTGCGGCCCGGGCCGCAGCCCTGGCGGCGATGGGGAGCGTCGCGGCTGCGGCCGTGTGCGCGGCCCGGCGCCATGGCGGTGCACGCGGTGGCCCCGGTGGAGGAAAATGGAGGTCGGGCGGCCACTGGAGGTGAAGCGCCGTGGATTCTGTCCACCCCGAAGACGTACCTGCCGGCGGCAATGCTCCGCTGCCGCAGGACGAGGGGCCGGGCCGGCTGCACAGCCTGCTCGACGGGGCCGTTCACGGCGTTGCCGGCCACGACGTGCCCGCCGCGTTGTGCCGGGCTTGCCTGGATCTGATGGACGTCACCGGCGCCTCGGTGTCGCTCACCGGTGAGGATCCGGACGCACGCGCCCTGTGGTGGTCGAGCGACGATGTCGCGGGCCGCCTCGCCGAAGCCCAGTACACCCTCGGTGACGGGCCGTGCCTGACCGCGGTCACCCTCGTCGCCCCGGTGCTGGCGGCGGACCTCACGGGCGGCGCGGACGCCGCCCGCTGGCCCGTCTTCGCCCAGCAGGCCGTCGAACTCGGGGTCCGCGCGGTGTTCTCGCTGCCGCTGGGCAGCAGCGCCCTCGCGATCGGCACCCTCGACCTGTACCGGGACAGCGCCGGCCCCCTTTCCGAGCGCGACCGCTCCTTCGCGTTCCCCGCTGCCGACGCGATCACGACCGCTCTGCTCGCCCTCCAGGCACAGGACACCGGGCAAGGACCGGCGGACTCGTGGCTGGACGAGGCGGAGACGGACCACGAGGAGGTCCACCAGGCCACTGGAATGATCATGGTCCACCTGGGGGTCGACCCCCATCACGCACTGGCCCGCCTGAGGGCCCACGCCTTCGCCCGCGGACAGACCGTGACCGAGGCGGCTTTCGACGTCATCGCCGGGAGAATCAGGTTCCATGACTAGGCCCGCCCCCACCCGCGGGCCGGCGTACGGAAGCGGTGAAACCGGCATGAGCACCCGAGAGCAGCAGCTCACCGAAGCATTCGTCGCGCTCAGCGACACTCTCGCCGACGATGTGGACGCCCTCGTCCTCCTGGGCCGGCTCGCCCGGCACAGCGTCGCACTCACCGACGTGGACGCAGCAGGCGTCATGCTCATGAACGCCCGCGGGCACCTGCGACCCGCAGCAGCCACCGAGCACACCGTCGAACTCACCGAGATGTGGCAGGCCCAGATCCGGCAAGGACCCTGCATCGACGCCTTCACCACCGGCACCGCCGTCCACGCCGCCGACTTCGAAACCCACCAGGACCGGTGGCCCAAGTTCGTCCCCCTCGCCCGCGCCGCCGGCTACCAGGGCGCCCATGCCCTGCCCCTCCTCGCCCGAGGCCAGGCCGTCGGCGCCCTCAACCTCCTGTGCCACCACCCCGCTTCCCTCACCGGAGCCGAGACACACCTGCTGCGCGCCCTCGCCAACGTCGCCACCACGGCCCTGCTGACCTGGGACCACACCGCCCTGCGCACCGAGGACATCACCACGCGTACCCAGGCCGCCCTGTCCGGCAAGGCGGTCTTCGACACCGCCACCGGCGTTCTCGCCGCCACCGCCCACATCAGCCCCATCCAGGCCGCGCAACACCTGCGCGCGTACGCCGACCGCCACCACCAGCGCCCCACCGACATCGCAGCAGCTCTCGTCGACCGCCGCATCACACCCCGGGTGGTGCTCGGCGATCCCTCCTGATCCGCTGGGCAGGGCAGTCGGGCAGTGGGCGGGCGGCGGCGGTGGAGCCGCCCACCGTCGGGGCCGTGCCATCGTGGGCCCGGCACGAAGGGTCAACGGAAGGGCGGATGCATGAGCGCGCGTTTCGAGGAGATCGACTGGCGTCCGACGCCGCTCGGCGACATCAGTCTGCGGCGGCGCCGGGACCCGGCGTCGGGTGACGACGTGTACGAGGTGAAGCTCGGAGACGAGTTCTTGATGTCCAGCCTCTTCGTCGAGGGCGAGATCGCGCTCACCCGGCTCGGCCTGGCGAAGCCGGCAGGGGCGGAACTGGACGTCGCGGTGGGCGGCCTCGGTCTCGGCTACACCGCCCGGGCGGCTCTGGACGACCCGCGCGTGCGCTCGCTGATCGTGGTCGACGCACTCGGCGAGGTGATCGACTGGCACCGGCGCGGGTGGGTGCCGCTGGGTTCCCTGTTGTCGGCCGATCCCCGTTGCCGATTCGTCCACGGCGACTTCTTCGCCATGGTCGGCGATCCCTGCGGGCTGGATCCGCAGGCGCCGGGCCGTCGGTTCCACGCCATCCTGCTGGACGTCGACCATTCGCCGCGCCATGTGCTGCATCCGCGAAACGCCGCCCTGTACCGGCCTGCGGGGCTGCGCGCGCTCGCCGACCGGCTGCACCCCGACGGGGTGTTCGCCCTGTGGTCGAACGATCCTCCGGACGGGGAGTTCACCGCGGTGCTCGCGGAGGTCTTCGCGGAAACGGAGGCGCACGTCGTCGAATTCGACAACCCGCTGCAGGGCGGGACGTCCGCCAACACCGTCTACGTGGCGGTGAAGGGCGCGGACAGCGGACCCGGCCGGTGAACCCCACCCGCCCCGGTCCCGAACCGGCCGTCAACTCAAGGCCGCCGCCAGAGGTGCTCCTTCAGGTGGGAGCCGGCCATCGGGCCCATGCGGAGCATGCCGCCGTCGACCGCCCAGGAGGCGCCGGTGACGTACGAGGCCCCCTCCCCGGCGAGGAACGCGATGACGGCGGCCACCTCGCGGGCGTCCCCGGGCCGGCCCAGCGGGATACCCGGCCGCGACGTACGGCGGACGTCCTGGTCCTCCTGGCCGGTCATCGGGGTGGCGATCTCCCCCGGAGCAACGGCGTTGACCGTGATGCCGTACTCGGCCAGCTCCAGGGCCATCACTTGCGTGAGCAGGCCGAGTCCTCCCTTCGCCGCGCAGTACGGGGCGGCCCCCACTCGGGGCTGGTGTTCGTGCACGGAGGTGACGTTGACGATCCGGCCTCCGTCGCCCTGGGCGATCATCCGGCGCGCGGCGCGCTGGGAGCAGAGGAACGGCCCGACCAGGTCGACGTCGAGCACCTGGCGGACGGTGTCGAGGTCGAGCTCCAGGAACGGCGTGGCCGTCCCGGTGCCCGCGTTGTTGACCAGCACATCGATCCTGCCCAACTCGTCTGCGAGGTGGTCGATCACACCCGCCGCGTCCGGCAGGACGGTGAGGTCGAGCCGGGCGACATGCGCTCTCCGCCCGTGGCCCCGGACCTCGGCCGCCGTTTCCCGGGCTCCCTCCTCGTCGGTGTGCCAGGTGATGCCGACGTCCATCCCGGCCGCGGCCAGCCGCACGGCAGTGGCCCGGCCGATACCGGAGTCCGCGCCGGTGACCACTGCGGCCGTCGGCCGTCGGCCCCCGGCATCAAAAACCGTCATGGCAGCCGCCCTTCTCGCGTGGTCGCGGGGCACGTGCTCAAACCGACGCGGCGCGCCCCGTCGTCGTGCAAGGGGCGCCTGCCCTTTCGCCGGCGCCCTATGCCCCGCGCCGCGCCGCCCGCCCGCGCCGCCCCGGCGGCCGGTCGCCCCGAGTCCGCTCGGCTACCGGGACGGGACGTCACAGGCTCCGGAGGGCGGGCAGAAGTTTGGCCTCGGCCCATTCCAGGAAGGGTTCCTGCCGGTCGCCGCCGATCTGGACGAGGGCGACCTCGGTGAATCCCGCTTCCGCGTAGGGGCGTACGGCCTCGACGAACGCGTCCACGTCGTCGCCGCACGCGATGGCCTCGGCGACGTCTTCGGGCCGGATGTGCTGCGAGGCCTGCTCGAAGCCGGCGGGCCCGGGGAGTTCCGCGTTGACCTTCCAGCCTCCCAGCGCCCAGCGGAACTGGTCGTGCGCCCGGGCCACCGCCGCTTCGCGGTCGGTGTCATAGCTGACGGGGACCTGCCCGACGCGCGGTTTGCCCGCCCCGCCGTGGGCATCGAACCCCTCCAGCAGCTCCCGGTCCGGTTCCACGGCGATCACGAGGTCGCCGTGCCGCCCGGCAAGCTCGCACGAGCGGGGTCCGGAGACGGCGATCCCGATCGGGGGCGGCTCGTCGGGGACGTCCCAGAGCTTGGCGTTCTCGACGTCGTAGTGGGCGCCGTGGTGGCTCACGTACTCGCCGGTGAACAACCGCCGGACGATGTCGACGGCTTCCGCGAGCATCTCCAGGCGCACGTGGGCGGCGGGCCAGCCGGCGCCGACGATGTGTTCGTTGAGGTTCTCCCCGGAGCCCAGGCCCAGCCGGAACCTGCCCTGGGACAGGAGCTGCATCGTCGCCGCCTTCTGCGCGACGACCGCGGGGTGGTAGCGGAACGTCGGGCAGGTCACGTACGTCATGAGCGGCATCCGCGAGGTGGCCTGCGCGGCCGCCCCCAGAACGCTCCACGCGTACGGTGCGTGCCCTTGCGATCGCAGCCAGGGGAAGGAGTGGTCCGAGATGACCGAGAAGTCGAATCCCGCCCTCTCCGCTGCCGCGACGTGGCCCACCAGCTCACGTGGTCCGGCCTGCTCGGTCATCATGGTGTACCCGATTCGCACCGCCATGGCTACGCACCTTCCTCTCTCCCGCTCTCGTGACGGGGCGCATGCCGGCTACGCGGCGCCTGCCCTGCACACCACGCTTCAATCCCGGTGCAGACACCGACCGGAACCCGGAAGCCACGATGTGCACCGCTGCCGACACCGGGTAGGCGCACCGCACGACCCGCTGTGGAGCGGACGGACCCGACCGAGGAGGCGCCATGCCGTGCACCGCTCTGATCTGCCGCACCGGCGCACCCGAACTGATCGCACCGCCGGGTGTCTACCGGCCGCAGGCCGACACGCTGCTGCTCGCCGAAGCCCTCGCCCGGGAACCGCTCGGGCCGGATTCGGAGGTCATGGAGATCGGGACGGGTACCGGGGCACTCGCCCTGCAAGCGGCGGCCAGAGGCGCCCGGGTCACGGCCGTCGACGTGTCATGGGCCGCTGTGCTGGCGGCCCGCCTGAACGGGTTGCGGCAGCGCCTGTCACTGCGTGTCCTGCACGGCGACTTCGCCGCGCGCAGCCTGGGGCGAAGATTCGACCTGGTCATGGCCAACCCGCCGTACGTCCCCTCACCCGAAGCCCGGCTGCCCACGCGCGGACCGCAGCGGGCATGGGAGGGCGGAACCGACGGACGGCGCATCATCGACCGGATCTGCGCGAGCGCCCCGGCCCTGCTGCGTCCCGGCGGGGTTCTGCTCCTGGTGCATTCCGGGATGTGCGGAGCGGAGACCACCGTGCGGCTCCTGGCACTGCGGGGACTGTCCGCGCGGATCACGACGCGGACGTCGGTGCCGTGGGGGCCCGTGCTGCGCTCGCGAGGCGCCTGGCTGCGAGCACGCGGCCTGGCGGACGAAGGCGACGAACTCGAGGAACTGGTGATCATCCGTGCACAGTGCCCCTGACCAGAATCCGGACGTCCGCGCACCCGCGTGCAGGGCCGCCCACCGCGTGTCCGTGGACCCCAGCGGGCCGGTGCTGGTGGAAGGCCCGGTCGAAATCCTCCGGGACGACGGGACCCTCGCCCGCTCGGACCGGTTCGTGGTCGCCGTGTGCACCTGCCGCCGCAGCCGTACCTACCCGTGGTGCGACACCAGCCACCGCCCCCGCGCACGGGGAACGCGCCCGCCGGACGAGAGGGCAGGCCGGTGACCCGCCGGCCCGCCCCCGGCACGGACCCGGCGTCCGGACCCTCCTTGGTGGACGGTCGCGGCGCGCTCTCCCGCGCGGTGGTGGAGGCCCTGCGCACCGGCCGGCCTCCGGTCTGCGCCACCGCCGGCGTCCTGCGGGCCGACCCGTGGGGCGAGGACCTGCAGCTCGCCCTCTACCTCCTGTACGAACTGCACTACCGCGGCTTCGACGGCGTCGCGGACGACCTCGAATGGGACGCGGACCTGCTCCGCCTGCGCCATGCCCTGGAGAGCCGGTTCCTCCACGCCCTGCGGACGGACCTGGCCGATGCCCCGCGCTCCGTGGAGGAGGCCTTCGCCCCGCTGCTCGTCGAACCCGTGGACCTCAGCGGCAGCCTCAGTCACCGCCTGGAGACCGAGGGCGAGCTGTGGCAGCTGCGCGAGTACGCCGCCCTGCGGTCCCTCTACCACCTCAAGG
Organism: Streptomyces sp. LARHCF249; assembly: GCF_052871255.1. Taxonomy (NCBI): domain Bacteria; kingdom Bacillati; phylum Actinomycetota; class Actinomycetes; order Kitasatosporales; family Streptomycetaceae; genus Streptomyces; species Streptomyces sp. LARHCF249. The sequence continues at coordinate 244,785 of NZ_JBIXJQ010000004.1, read as the reverse complement.
AAGCCGACCCGCACGCCTGGGTCATCCCCCGGCTGACCGGCCGCGCCAAGGCCGCGATGGTCGCCATCGAGTACGACGAGTTCGGCGCGGGCCGCCCCGAACGGATCCACGCCCGGCTCTTCGCCGACCTGATGGCCGGCCTCGGGCTGGATCCCGCGTACGGCCGCTACCTCGACCAGGCCCCGGCGGCCCTGCTCGCCACCGTCAACCTGATGTCGTTCCTCGGCCTGCACCGGGCCCTGCGCGGGGCGCTCGTCGGCCACTTCGCCTGCGTCGAGGTCACCTCCTCCCCCGGCTCCCGCCGCCTGGCCAAGGCCATGCGCAGGTGCGGGGCCGGCCCGGCGGCCGAACATTTCTACGCCGAGCACGTGGAAGCCGACGCCGTCCACGAACAGGTCGTCCGCCACGAGGTCATCGGCGGCCTCCTGGCCGACGCGCCCGAGCTGGAGCCCGACATCGCCTTCGGCTGCGCGGCGACCCTCCTGCTGGAGGACCGCCTGGCCACCCACATCCGCACGGCCTGGGACGCGGGCCGATCGGCGCTGCGCACCCCACCGGGGTGACGTGGTCCCTGCCGGCTGTCGGGGCAGGGGCTCCGGTGCTTGGCAGCGTCACGGGGTGCGTCGCAGCGGGTTGACGCCAGGAGCGCTGGTCAGCGCCTGACCCAGGGCCAGCACGCTCAGGGCGAACATCAAGACGCCCAGGGGGACGTGGAGCGACGGTATGTGCGCGATGCCGAGGACCACTTGAACCGAGGCGAGTACGAGGAATCCGGACGAGTACAGGATCGGGCGGGGGGGCCCGCCGCCCGGCCGCCACGCCAGGATCGCTGCGACCACATACAGCATCGACGCGCCGTACATCACGCGTGATCCGACGTCGTGCAGGGTCGCGCCGAGGGAGGAGGACAGCAGCATTCCGGCGGTGCCCGCCTGGAAGAGGAGTGCCAGGGTCTGCAAGGCGATCGCGACGTGCAGGAACGTGATTCTGCCCGGTGCCGTCGTCGTCTGTGTGGCCATGATGTGGTCCCCTGTTCTGCCGTGCGGCGGTGGATCGGTAGTCTCTCGCCGGTCCGACGACGCAGGCCCGCCACATGTCAGGCGAGGCGCCGGCCTCACAATCCAGCGCCGTCTTTCGTCGAAGGGTGCAAGAGCGGAATCGGACGAGAAGAACCGGGAAGCGGTCGCGAGCATGAGCACCCCATCCACGTCAGGGCACGACCGGTCCGAGCCGGACCTGAGCACGGTCGTCAGTGAGCGTCGCCAACTGCTCAACCTCGCCTATCGCCTGCTGGGTTCACTGGCCGAGGCCGAGGACGCCGTGCAGGAGACCTACACCCGCTGGTACGCGATGTCGCGGCAGCAGCAGGAGGCGATCGTGTCGCCCGGCGCCTGGCTCACGACGGTGGCCAGCCGCGTCTGCCTGGACGTGCTCGGCTCGGCGCGGGTCCGGCGCGAGCGCTACGTCGGCACATGGATACCCGAGCCGCTGCCCGACCGCATGGAGTGGGCCGACGGGCGGGCCGGCGACGGCAGGACCGAGCCGGCCGACCCCGCCGACCGGATCACCCTGGACGAGTCGGTGAACATGGCCTTCCTCGTCGTACTGGAATCGATGACGCCGGCCGAACGCGTGGCGTTCATCCTGCACGACGTGTTCCGCTACCCCTTCGCCGAGGTGGCCGAGATCGTCGGCCGGACTCCCGCGGCCTGCCGACAGCTGGCGTCCTCGGGCCGTCGGCGCATCCGCGACGCGCGGACCCCGGCGGCTCCGGCAGCCGGGCAGGCCGGCCTCGTACGGCATTTCAAGGAGGCCTGGGAGTCCAAGGACATCGAAGCCCTCGTCGGTCTCCTGGACCCCGACGCCACGATGACCGCCGACGGCGGCGGCCTGGTCGGCACGGTCCTGCGCCCGGTCGAAGGCGACAAGAGCATTGCCCAGTACCTGATCCACATCGCCGACAAGGCCCCCGGACTGACGCTCCTCGAGCGGACCGTCAACGGTCGGCCCGGTCTGGTTGCCGAGCACGCCGGCGTCCCCGTGACCGTGGCCGCGTTCGATGTCACCGGAGGCCGCATCAGCCGCATCTGGGCGGTCCGCAACCCGGAGAAACTCCGTGCATGGACGGCGAACGACCCCACCTGATCCGGCGCCCCCGCTCCGCGTACGAGAGGGCACCGTCGGTGACACCACCAGGTCAGCCGCTCCCCGCCAAGCCCCAGGCGTTGTTGGCCACCGGGTTCCTGGGAGGCCGCAACGGCTTCCGCGAGGCAGGCTGTTTCCATGGGGTCACATCCTCGCTCGCCTTTGCGGCCAGGATCGCCGTCTCGAACAGGAGTGGGCGGTCATGGCCAGCTCCTGTTCACACTGGCGCAATGCGCACCCTTCGTGATCGCGCTGGGCGTACTGGGCATCGAGCTCTCGCCCGCTCACGATCTGGTCACCGGTCCCGTCCTCACCACGACGCCGGCGCTGGCGGCGCTGACGATGGGCCCGGTGGGCACGCTGTCCGCGGCAGCCCTCGCCGCGAGTGTGAACGCGACCTCCGCGACCTACAACCAGTCGTGGGGAACCCAGACCCAGCTGATCATCGGCAACTTCCTGGGGATCATCGTCGTGTCCGTGGCCAGTGTCATCCTGAGCAACGCGGTGCGCACGCGCAGGCAGATCGAGCTCGACCAGGTCCGCCGGATCGCAGTGGCCGCCCAGGAGGTCGTCCTGCGGCCCGTCCCCGAGCTCCTGGGCCCGGTACGGGCCGCCAGTCTGTGCCTCGCGGCCGGGACAGGGGCCCAGATAGGCGGCGATCTGTACGAGGCCGTGCAGACGCGCTACGGCGTCCGGCTGATCGTGGGGGACGTCCGGGGGAAAGGGCTGTCCGCCATCCGCGCGGTCGCCGTGGCGCTGGGGGCGTTCCGCGAGGCCGTCCACTACGAACGCGAACTGCAGGAGGTCATGAACCATTGCGCGGCCGCGCTGCGGCGAGAGGCCGCCGTACCGGGCACCTACTCGCAGGCAGAACTTCCCGAAGTCCTCTTGGAGGGATTCACCACTGCGCTCATCGCCGAGGTGCCGGACGAACAGGTGGTGCGCCTGGTCAACCGCGGGCACCCCCCTCCCCTGATGCTCCACCGGGGCGAGGTCCAGGCCCTGATGCCCGCCTCGCCCCTGCCGCCGCTCGGTCTCGAAGACCTCGTGGCAGGCCCTCCCCCCGGGGCCGATAGCCACCCGTTCCTGCCGGGCGACCGCCTGCTGCTCTACACGGACGGTGTCATCGAAGCCCGGAACCGTGACAACGACTTCTTCCCGCTGCCGGAGACCATGGAGCACATTCCGGCCGGCACCTCGCCGCAGGACATCCTGGACGAGCTCCACCAGGCCTTGATCCGCCACACCGAGGGTCGCCTGACCGACGATGTGGCGATGATCCTCATCGACCGGCTCGCATGAAGCCGCCGCCGCCGACGCGGCGACCCGGCCCCCGTTCATGGCGAACTCCGAGGTCGGGCCGCCGGGATGTCCGGGGGGCGTCAGGCGCGGCAGCGCAGCATCTCGAGCGGGGGGTTGGCGTGGAAGTCCGCCCAGTGGTCCGCCCCGAACTCCCGTACGCCGGCCTCCGACACCTCCAGCGGAACCCAGGTCAGCTCGCTGAATCCGGCCGCCTTCAGGCAGGCTTCGTAGACCTCGCGGCGCGGGCGGTTGGCGACGAACGAGACCGGCGGGTCGAGCAGCGCCGTGGTCCGGACCTGCGGTCCGGTCTCGACCTCCCCGCCGGTGAGCTCGCTGCGGAAGCCGTACTTCTCCGGGGACGGCCCGTCGAAGCGGAAGTCGGGCGACTGGTTGAGCAGGAAGAACGCGCCGCCGGGCTTCAGACTCCCGTGCGCGTTGCGGCACATCCGCTCCGTGGTAGCGATGTCCTGCGCGTAATTGAGCAGTTGGACCGCCAGGCCGACGTCGAAGCGCTGCTCGAGGGTCCGCAGCTCGGACACATCGCCCACCTCGTAGCGCACACCCAGCGGGTTTTGCTCCTCCAACTGCCGGGCCACCGTCACCATTTCACCGGAGATGTCGATTCCGAGCACGTCCGTGGCGCCACGCCGCTTGAACTCCCGGCTGTAGAAGCCGGTTCCGGAGGCCAGGTCGAGGACCGACTTTCCGCTCACGTCCCCGACCAAGGCCAGGAAACTGGGCACCACCGCGTACTGCTCCAGCGGCAGGGCCTTGAACCCCTCGTACGCCTCACCGATTTCGTCGTACTGCTGCTGCGCACTCATCGTGCTGTCCTCCCCGCGTGTTTCACCATGTCATCGACCTCGGCCGTCCGCGAATCAGGGCGGGCCGCGGCCTGTGGCTGGCAGTCTCTCCCAATCTGGCAGGCCGTCACTCTTGGCTGAAACCACAAAAATAGGGACACCGTCCCGGCCTCCCGTACAGGCGAAGTTGATCGATACTTGGCCGACGACCTTCCTGCACGGTGGAGAGGAGCCCTTGATGACCACACCGCGGGACTTGTTGATCATTGCCATGGACTTGGGGTCCGGTCACCCTGTCGAACAAGGCGACCTGTCGCTCGCGCTCGCAGGGGCCGAGGTGATCGACCTCCTCGCCGCCCAAGCCATCAGCCTGGACGCGGATCACATCGTGCCGGGCCACCAGCCGCCACTGGCCGACCCCCTGTTGGCCGAGGCAGCCGCGACGCTCGTCCGGGAGGCGCCGTACGAGTCGGTCGACGACTGGCTGTGGCGCAGAGGCCGTAGCCTGTCCGCCGCCTACGAGGCCGCCCTCGAGGCGGAAGGCGAGCTCGTCCGGCAACGCCGCCGCGGGATCTCCTTCCGGGCCGGTCAGCCCGTGGTGGCCGATTCGCCGGCCCGCCGCCGGGCTGCGGACCGCTGGGCATCGGATGACCCCGTCCTCGTCAACCTTGCGGAGGCCGTGAAGGTCAGCGGCGAGCGGACCGGAGAGTCTCCGGACGTGGCCGACGACGCCGTCGCGACCGTGCTGGCCGCCGTCAACAACGCGTTGGTGGAACTGGCGACCGTACGGCAACGCCGGGCCATCGAAGACGCGGCCTTCGACAACATCTGGCGGGGAGGCGTCTGATGACGACGGAGCGCCAGTAGCCGTTCCGGGCGCCCGATGCGGCAGCCCCAGCGAGGTCGGCCACGCAGCGGCGCTTTCCGGACGTTCGTACCGGCGGCACCCGGCTCCGTGATAGCGGGCCGGTGTTCGGGGAACGCGCGGCAGTGGCTGCGACGCGCAGATCGCGCGACCCGCCAGGAACCGGGAGGAACAGCCATGCTGATCACCGTCACCCGCTCCGGAGGCTTTGCCGGCTTCGAGAAGCTCTGCGCACTCGACACCTCCGACCGCTCGGACGCGGCGGAGCTGGAGGAACTCGCACAACGGGCCGTCGCCCCCGTGGCCGACGGGTACCACTACCGGATCACCGTCGACGACGAGGTACTCGACCTTCGGGACCCCTGCCTCTCCGAAGCCCAGCGGACATTGATCCGCACCGTCCTCGGCGAAGGCGCCTGACCGGCAGACCGTGTACCAGCCGCACGCCTCGGCACCGGCGCGCGGACATGAGTGGCGCCGAACTGGATAGCCGCAGGGTATGAACAGCATCCCGAAGCCAGGCGGTAGCGGTGGTCAGGAACGTCCGGACACCGGCGGGGCAGGCGGTGCGGGCCCCGGCGAGGAGGTCGAGGAGCGGGCCCCCGACCAGCTGTCCGACCTGAAGAAGCGGTCGTGGTCGGCCGTGCTGCGCGGGACGCTCGCGGAGTTCACGGACGACGAGTTGACCGACCGTGCCGCGGCCCTGACCTACTACGGGGTACTGGCGCTGTTCCCGGCCCTGCTGGTCCTCGTGTCCCTGCTGGGCATGGCCGGCGAGTCCGCGACCCGCCAGGTTCTGGACGGGCTGCAGAGGCTGGCTCCGGGCTCTGCCCGGGACATGATCAGTGATGCGGTCACGCAGTTGCAGGGCCGCGGCGGTATCGGCTCCCTGCTGGCCGTCGTGGGTCTGGTCGTGGCGCTCTGGTCCGCCTCCGGCTACGTCGCCGCGTTCATCCGTGCCTCGAACGCCGTGTACGACGTCCCCGAGGGCCGGCCGGCCTGGAAGGTGCTCCCGCTCCGCCTTGCGCTCACCGTGATCCTGATGGTCCTCGCCTGGGCCAGCGCCCTGATCGTCGTCTTCACCGGAGACCTGGCGCGGGAAGGGGGCCGCGCCCTGGGCATCGGTGACAGTGCGCTGACGGTGTGGTCGATCGCGAAGTGGCCGGTGCTGGTGCTCCTCGTCACGATCATGATCGCGCTCCTGTACTGGGCCGCGCCGAACGCCAAGGGCCGCGGGTTCAAGTGGGTGACGCCCGGCAGTTTCCTGGCACTGGTGATCTGGCTGGCCGCCTCGGCGGGCTTCGCTTTCTACGTGGCGAACTTCGCCTCCTACAACAAGACGTACGGCACGGTCGCGGGTGTGATCGTGTTCCTGGTGTGGTTGTGGATCACCAACCTCGCCGTCCTCCTCGGGCTGGAGTTCGACGCGGAGCTGTCCCGCCAGCGCGCGATCGCCGGAGGACTGCCCAAGGACGAGGAGCCGTACGTCGAGCCGCGCGACACCCGCGCCTGGAGCGAGGACGAACGCCGCCGGATGGAGTGACGCGCTCGCTGCGATCCGCCGCGCGTCCCCCGGCGGCTGATAGCGTCGCATCTCCTTGATCGACGACGAAGGAGACGGCCCATGTCCGAGGACCTGGCCACCGACACCATCCGGAAACTGGCAGACGTGGTGGCGTCGAACACTCTGCCGGACCACACCGTCGAGCTGCTCCGCGTCTCCCTCAGCCAGGCCCGTACGGCACAGGCGGCGGGTCACGACGAAGAAGCCATCACCATCGCCGACCAGGCTCTCCAGACGGCGGAAAAGGCCTCCGGGGACCAGTAGCACGGTCCGCCGGTCCGGTGCGTTCGGATCCTGATATCGGGTCCATGAGGTCACTGCCCTCGGCCGGATTCCGAGCCGTGTCAGTTCGGCTTGTCCGCACGCTCCGCCTGCAAGGTGCGCAGGAGGTCGAAGGCCGGGCCGTCCACCGGGCGCTGGGTGTTGCCGAGGGCGATGACGGCGAGCCGCTTCTCCGGGTCGAAGCCCACGAAGGAGGAGAAGCCCCCGGTCCCTCCGTTGTGCCAGATCTGGAGGTGGGCACCCTGCCGGGGGTGGAGGCGGTGGGCCATCCAGCCGAGGTGCACCCAGGCGAAGGGGCTCGTACGGTACTCGACCGCACGGCTCAGGCGGATCGCCTCGGCGAGGCCTGCGGGGCCGCCGTCGAGCTGGGCGCGTACGAAGGCCACCAGGTCGGTCGCTGTCGACCGCAGGCCGCCGGCTCCCGCCAGGTCGGCGAGGTGCCACGGCGCGACCGGCCGCCCGCGCCGGCCGTGGCCCTGGGCGGAGCGCCCCGAGCGGGTGCCGTCCACCGTCACGACGGTGTCGGTCATGCCCAGAGGGGCGCAGACCTCGCGGGCGATGAGAGCCTCGTACTCGGTGCCGGCCCGACGGGCGAGGGCCAGCCCCAGCAGCCCGGCTCCGAGGTTGGAGTAGCGGAACCTGCGGATGCCAGCCGCGCGAGGGCCAGGGCGGTGAACGACTTGGTCACCGAACCGATCTCGAAGAGCGTGTCGGGGCCCGGGGCGCCGCCGTGGTCCGCACCGGTGCTTCCGGCCCCCCTGATCTCCACGCCGTCTTCCGCAAGCGCTGCCACCACGACGCCGACGTGCTGCTGGGCCAACCGGTCTGCGGTCTCCTGGGCGAGCGTTCCGAGTTCTTGTGCCATGACGGACATCATGGCGGCCCCACTCCAGCGACCGGTGCGCCCTGATGATGATTTCCGGCCGGCGGCACTGCGACCTGAGCAGTACGGCGCGAGGCGGCGCCGGAGCAGCCCGTTCGTCTTTTCAGCGCGTGGCCCGGTCTGCGGCTTCTCTCGTGATGTCGGCGTACAGGCGGAAGATCGCCGGGCGGGCTTCGCCCCCTTCTCGTTCGTAGAGGGCTGCCCAGCACCGGGCGACGAGTTCGCGGGCCTGGGTGCCGGGCCAGGGCTGGGGCAGGAGCTGAGGCGGCAGCAGCGGGTCGGGATCCATGGCGCGGGTGAGTTCGGCAGCCAGTTCGACCGCGATGGTGAGCAGTTCGGAGGGGGAGGGCGCGGCAGGGCCGGTGAGCCGGGCGAGGCGGGGCCGGGCGATGCGGCTGAGGTGGTGGTAGCGGTCGGCGATCTCCTGCAAGGGCCATAGGCTGCGGGCGAGTTCGGCAGGCTCCCGGGTGTCGCCCCTGCGCAGGTCCGTCGTGGTGAGGAGGGCGAGCGCACCATGTGCGCCGAGGCGACGGGCCGCCTCTTCGACGTACGGTTCCCAGGTGTTGGCGCACACGTACAGTCCGCCCTGGAGCGGGGCGCCGCCGAGGTGGACGAGCGTCTCGCGCAGGGAGTCTCGTGCCGTGCGCGCCGATTCGGGCACCGCGAAGGCGGCCAGGTGCCAGAATCCGTCCCAGGGGGCGAGCCCTGCGTCCTGCTGGAATGCGTGCCGCAGGAAGTCCGCGTTGGGCGCGAGGTCGCGCATGGTCTGCGCGGTCGCGTGCAGCTGCGCCTTGCGGCCCCGGCCCTCGTGGGTGAACCGGCCTTCCCCCACGAGGCGTTTGACGCACAGCCGCACCTGCTGATCGCTCATGCCCAGGGTGTTGGCGACGGTGTACAGCTCGTCCGCGCCGACGGTGCCGTCGGCGCGGATCAGCGCGTGGACGAGCATGCGGGTGGGGATCTCGACGTGGTCGGTCATGGCGTGCTGCAGAGTCCTTTCGACCCGTTCGCCCCGGCGGGGCGGAGCATGGTGGTCACCGCGCCGAATCCCATGAGCCCGCGCAGGTAGGGAGTGGGCTCCGTCCGTACGGCTGTGAAACCGCGCCGCTCGTACAGGGCCCTGGCGCGCGGGTTGGTGTCGATCACGTCCAGCCTGATCTCCCGGCAGTCCTGCTCCGCCGCGATGGCGGCCACTTCCTCGATGAGCAGGCTACCGACGCCGCGACCGCGCATGGCCGGGTCCACTGCGATGCCGTCCATGACGAGCTGCCCGGGAGCCGGGCGGCGTTCGAACAGGGCGAGGATCAGGAGTCGGTGGAGTCCTCGCAGGTGTCCGTACGCGCGCAGCACGGCGGAAGCCGATCCCCCGGTGAGGGCCCGGCCGTCGAGCTGGTAGCCGGCGAGGCCGACGAGCTGCCCGTCGAGGAGCGCGCAGACCGCGCGATCGGCGTTCAGGTGGGCGGCGAGGAAGGCTACGGCCTTGTCCGGCGGGTTCAGGGCGGGGCCGAGTTTGCGGCCGAAAGCGTCCCAGTACAGCTCGGCCGCCCGCCGCGCGGCTTCCGCCGGAACGCCCCGCCTGACCGTCACCGGTCCCGTGCCGGCGCCCATCGCGTCCGATTCCATGGCATGCCCCCTCGTGTGGTCGTTGCAACCTCGACTCAAAACTATCACCTCCACAACGATCGTCCATCGGATGATAGTTTTCGGTGCATCCGAAACGCGAAACACACAGAGGCGGTCAGATCTCATGCGCCCGAAGACCCAGCCCCGCCGCCGCGGGCTCCGCATCGCCGCGTGGTCACTGGCCACGGCCCTGTTCGTGACCGCCGGCCTCGCCGGTGTGGTGCTGTGGCAGCATTCCTACGACATGGACGAGCAGCGGGTCTCGATCCGTCACGGCGGCCACACCCTCAACGGCGTACTGGCCACTCCCAGGGACGGCCGTAGCAAGCGCCACGGCCTCGTCGTGTACGTCCACGGCGACGGCTCCGTCGACGCCACCCACGACGACGGTTACAAACCCATGTGGGAGGCGAACGCCAGGGCCGGATACGCGTCCCTGTCCTGGGACAAGCCCGGTGTCGCGGGCGCACCCGGCAACTGGCTCGACCAGTCCATGGACGATCGGGCCGACGAGGCCGCCGCCGCCATCGCCTGGGCGCGCGCCCGCCCGGACATCGACGGCGACCGGATCGGGCTCTGGGGCGCCAGCCAGGCGGGCTGGGTCCTGCCGAAGATCGCGGCCAAGACGCCCGTGAGCTTCGTCATCGCCGTCTCGCCCGCGATCAACTGGCTCCGGCAGGGCCGCTTCAACCTCCTCGCCGAGCTGCGCGCCGACGGCACATCGGCAGCCGGCACCGAGGCCGCGATCGCCAGGAGCGACGCCACGCGCCGGCTGCTGGAACGCCGCGCGACCTTCGAGGAGTACGTCACGGCGAGGGGCGGCGACGCAGCCGGCATGACCGCCGACCGCTGGGGCTTCATCTCCAAGAACCACACCGCGGACGCCACGCAGGACCTCGGCGCCCTGCGCGGCGTGCCGGTGCTGCTGACCCTCGCAGGCCATGACATCAACGTGGACACCGCCGACACGGAGCGCGTCTACCGCGAGGTGCTGGACGCCGGCGGCGCACTGACGGTCGAGCGCTACCCGGACGCGAGCCATTCGCTGCTCAAGCAGTCCATCGAGCAGTCGGACCTCACCATCACGCTCACCGCGCTGTTCTCCCCCCGTTCGCTCTTTGCGGCCGGATTCCTGGACGACCAGCGGCAGTTCCTCGCAGAGCGCCGGCGCGTCGTCGCGGGGTGAGGCGTATGCCGGACAGGATCGAGCCGGAGGCGACGCCCGCCACTGGTCAGCGGGAGGGGGACCAGAGGTCCTTCAGGCTGCCGCAGCCGGGGGTCAGGCCGTCCCATCCGTCCGCAAGGTCCACCACGACGACGCCCGAGGTGGGGAAGCCCTCCCGGAGCCGTTCCAGCAGTTCCGGCGGACCGCTGCCGCACAGGGCCGAGGCCAGCTCGTGGATACCGGGGTTGTGGCCGACGAGGAGGACGCTGCCGCGGTCACCGCCGCGCGCGGAGAGCACCTCCACCAACCCGCTGGGAGTCGCGTTGTAGAGCCGGTCGTCGTGCACGGTCGGAGGCGGACTCGCCAGCTCGGGCACGATCAGCTCCCACGTCTGGCGCGTCCTGCGGGACGGGGAGCACAGGGCCAGGTCGACCGTGTACCCGGCGCCGGCCAGCCACCGTCCGGTCTCGGGGGCGTTCCTGCGGCCCCGGTCGCTCAGGGGACGGTCGAAGTCCTCAACCCGCCCCTTGGGCACGGCCTTCGCATGCCGGACCAACAGCAGCCGGCGGCCCTTGCCACCCGCGCGGGCCGACGGTTCCACAGGCACGGTCATCTCCTTCGCCTCGGAGGCACAAGGCCATGGTGCGGCCCTCCTCTGGCGTCCGCACCCGGAAGGTGTGGCGGGACCGGCCGAGGGCAGTCGGAGGGCATGAGCGTGTTCGTCGGCACCTCCGGATGGCAGTATCGGGACTGGTCGGGCGTTCTCTACCCTCCGGACCGGGCGCAGCGGTTGTGGCTGGAGGAGTACACGCTCCATTTCCCCACCGTGGAGAGCAACAGCGCCTTCTACCGGCTGCCGTCGCCCGAGACGTTCGCCCAGTGGCGCGAACGCACTCCGGCCGGCTTCGTCATGGCCGTGAAAGCGAGCCGTTTCCTCACGCACATCAGACGCCTGCGGGAGCCGGCGGAGCCGGTCCACCGGCTCATGGCACACGCCGCCTCGCTGGGCGACCGGCTCGGACCGGTCCTGTTGCAGCTGCCGCCGACGCTGCGGGCCGACCCGGCCGCACTGGACGCCTGCCTCGCCTGCTTCCCCACCGGTACCCGCGTCGCCGTGGAGCCACGGCACGAGTCGTGGTGGACGGCGGAGGTGCGCTCGGTGCTGGCCGACCGCAACGCCGCGCTGTGCTGGGCCGACCGGGGGTCGCGGCCCGTGACACCGCTGTGGCGCACCGCCGACTGGGGTTACGTACGGTTCCACGAGGGCCGTGCCCGGCCCGCACCACGGTACGGGCGGGCGGCCCTGCGGAGCTGGGCTGACCGGATCGCGGGCACCTGGCCGCGGGACGCGGACGTGTTCGCCTACTTCAACAACGACCGTGGCGGAGCGGCCGTGATCGATGCCAGGGCGTTCGCGGCGCTCACCGGCCGACCGGGCGGCCATGAAACGCCCTTAGCCGGGTAGGCGCCGACGGAGTGCGGTCCGCCGGGGAATCGCGGAGGCGGAGAAGCTGCTGCGGGACGGGGGGCCTGCGGCACCCGTTCAGAAGGAGGCAGGGGCATGCGCGCACTGACGTGGCAGGGCACTCGGGACGTCCGCGTGGAGTCGGTGGCCGATCCCGCGATCAAAGATCCCTCGGACGTCATCGTCAAGGTGACCTCGACCGGCATCTGCGGCTCCGACCTGCACCTGTACAACGTGCTGGGCGCCTATCTGGAGCCCGGCGACATCCTCGGGCACGAGGCGATGGGCCTGGTCGAGGAGGTCGGACCGGAGGTGTCCGCACTGTCGCCCGGTGACCGGGTGGTCGTCCCGTTCAACGTGTCCTGCGGGCACTGCTTCATGTGCGGCCAGGGCCTCCACTCCCAGTGCGAGACCACGCAGGTGCGCGAGTACGACAAGGGAGCCTCGCTCTTCGGCTACACGAAGCTGTACGGACAGGTGCCGGGCGGCCAGGCCGAGTACCTGCGCGTGCCCTTCGGGGACACCCTGCCCGTGAAGGTGCCGAAGGGGCCGCCGGACGAGCGGTTCGTCTACCTCTCCGACGTGCTGCCGACGGCCTGGCAGGCAGTCGAGTACGCCGACGTCCCGCCGGGCGGTACCGTCACGGTCCTCGGGCTGGGCCCGATCGGGCAGATGTCCGCCCGCATCGCCCTGCACCGCGGTGCCCGGCTCGTGGTGGGCGTCGACCTGGTCCCCGCCCGCCTCGAGCGGGCGCGGGCGGCGGGCGTGCACACCCTGGACCTCATCCACCACGGCAAGCAGCTCGTGTCGGCGGTGAGGGACCTGACCGACGGGCGCGGCACGGACTCGGTCATCGATGCGGTGGGCATGGAAGCTCACGGAGCGCCGCTCGCCGCGGCCGCGCAACGGGTCACGGCACTGCTGCCGGACGCATGGGCCCGCCCCCTCATGGAACGGGCCGGAATCGACCGCCTGCACGCTCTGCACACCGCGCTCGACCTGGTCCGGCGCGGCGGCACGGTGTCCGTCTCCGGTGTCTACGGAGGAGCCGCGGATCCCATGCCGCTGCTCACGATGTTCGACAAGCAGATCCAGCTGCGCATGGGCCAGGCCAACGTCCTGGCGTGGGTGGACAAGATCATGCCGCTGCTCGACGAGAGCGACCCCCTGGGCGTGGAAGGCTTCGCCACGCACGTCATGCCCCTGGAGGAGGCTCCGCGCGCCTACGCGATGTTCCAGGCGAAGGAGGACGGCATGATCAAGACCCTCCTCCGCCCGTGACGCCCAGCGCTGCCGCGGCGGGCACGACGCGGGCGCCCATGTTGATCTCCATCATGCGCAGGGCGGCGGCGGCCAGGTCCTGGCGGATGTGGGCCACGGCGTCCTCGGCGACGGTGACCGAGAGGTGCCGGATGTGGGCGTCGAGGGCGGAGTAGAGCACGCACTGCTCCGTGACCTGCCCGCACAACACGAGGTGCGAGACGTCCAGAGCGCCCAGCAGGTAGGCGAGCGGTGTCTCGTAGAAGACGGAATGGCGCGCCTTGACGACGAAGTACGCGTTCTCGTCCGGCCGTACGGGTTCGACCAGGGCGGCGTGCGGGCCGGCGAGCGCCGCGTCGAGGATTTCGCCGTGGTGGGAGCGCCACTTCCCGAAGTTGTCGTTGGCGTAGATCACCGGAACGCCCTGCTCGCGGGCCTGCTCCAGCAGGTGCACTACGGCGGGGAGCACCCGCTCGACGGAGCGGACGAGCAGGTCGGCGTCCTCGTGCTCGTACGTGTTGAGCATGTCGATGATGACAAGAGCGGCCTTCGTCATGGGGTCCAACCTCCCAGATCGGGCACCGGGGGCCGGGCGACAGGCCGCAGGACTGCCGGCTCGCCGTCCCGTCGGCGACCGATGGTTTGCTGCGACCGGGGCGGGTAGGGGCCGGAAGCGCACGGGGAACGCCCCGGATCGGAGGTTCAGCCATGTACGACGCCAAGCACCTGACCTCGTCGGGGCGGCCTTCCCTCCTCACCGTGTACCTGAATGACCACCTCACCGGTTCGGGTGCCGGTGTACGCCTGATCCACCGGATCGCGGACCGGCACCGCCGTACGGACTACGGGCCGGAACTGGCCGCCCTGGCGGGGCAGGTCGAAGAGGACCAGCAGAGTCTGCGCCGGATCATGCGCGGCCTTGACGTTCCGGTTCGGCCGCTGCGCGAGGCGGTGGGCAGGGCCGCGGAGATGGTGGGGCGGCTCAAGCTGAACGGCAGGCTCCTGACGCGCTCCCCGCTCAGCGACGTACTGGAGCTCGAGGCGATGCTGCTGGGCGTCGAGGGCAAGGCCGCGGGCTGGCGGGCGCTGCGCGCGCTCGCCGCCACCGACACCCGTCTCGACGCCGCCGACCTGGACCGGCTGCTCGCCCGGGCGGAGGCACAGATCCGCTCCCTGGAGGACCTGCGCCGTCGGCGCGCGGCGGCGGTCTTCACGGCGGAACTCGCCGCAGTGAAGGTCGGGGCCCCCGGGTAGGACGCCACTCGACGATCCGCTGACGGGTCGTGCGCCCGTGGCCGGCCCGAGGTATGCCCTTAGGTCCGGCAGGCCCGGCGGGCCGTGGAGCACGTGGCGCCGCCAGCCCTCGGCGTAGCCCGGTGGCGGAGCGTGACCTCGTACGATGAGGGCCACGGGCCGGCTGCGGGCAGCGGCCGCCAGCTCGGCCGGCGTGATACTGCCGTCGTGTCCGCCGACCTGGCGGGACGAGCAACCCGCGCGGAACGCGATCCTGACGGCTTCCTCCCCACTGACCACGCACGGCGGGCGGAGCCCCTGCCGGCGCAGGTCCGCGACCAGCAGATCGAACGCCGCGTGGGTCGCGCGGCCACGGTCCGTCACACTGTCGAGGACGAGGAACTGCACCGTCAGATGAGCGGCCACGGCCAGTGCGAGGCCGGTGCGGAGTACTGGGCGCGGCCGGGCCAAGGCGGCCATCCGGGTCAGGCACAACGCGGTGGGAAGGGCGAGCAGCGCGTAGGCGGGCAGCAGGAAGCGCGGGGCGGCGTATCCGATCAGCAGCAGGTAGGGCGCCGCCATGGACAGACCGGCCAGCGCCGGGAGCACGATGACGGCCGGCCGCCGCGTGCGGGCCGCGGCACGGACCCCGCCTGCGGCGAGGAGGGGTACCACGAACCACCAGACGGAGGCGAGGGGGTGCCGCAGCGGCACGGTGCAGGGGCGGCACAGGGTCACCCCTTGCAGCGCTCGCACGTGATCGTCGAAGGCGGGGTTCCAGCCCAGGTTTCCCTGGATCTCGCTGGCGCGCCTCAGCCGGGGAAGCAGCCCGCCGTAGCGCACGTACGCCTCGAACATCCATTCCGCACCGCCCGCGGCCGCGCCGGCGCCGAGCACCAGCAGCAGGGCCGGCCTGCGCAACGACCTGACGGACAGTGCGGCGGCCACGAGGGGCAGGGCGAGCCAGAGGGCGTCGGAGGGCCGCATGAGCGCGGCCAGCGCCATGCCCGCGCCGAGCCCGGCCACCGCGGCGCGGTCGGAGCGGTCTCGTGTGGCCCTGAGGAAGCAGCCGACCGCGATCAGCGCCCCGTAGGCCACCCACAGATTGGGCATTGCCTGAGGGCCGTACAGCACGCTGATCCACAGCCCGGCGAACAGCGCGCCGGCGACGGCGAGCGTGCCGGTCGGGAGCAGCCGCCGCCATACCCACAGGGCCAGCAGGAGTCCCGCTCCGGACAGCAGGGCGAGATAGACGCGGAGCACCACGACCGACGAGGTCAGCGCGGCGACGGGCGCAACGAGGAAGGTGATGCCCCGGGCGCGGGGAGCACTGAAGAACGCGGCGGGGGCGTGCGGGCTGACCTGGCTGACGTAAACGGTCTCGTCCCAGCCGAGCCCGGATCCCGGCAGGACGAACGCCAGCTGGGCGAGCGTGAACACGGCGGCGACAGCGCCCAGCCGGCGGAGGTCGCGCTTGGCGTCCCGCCCCATGCCGGGACGAGGCTCCGTTCCCGGGGGTGGCGGAGCCATGGCGGAAGTCTGCGTCATGGCCGGACCTCACGGCTGTGTGTCGGGGAGCGGAAGCCGTGCCTCCGCTCCCCCACCCTCCCCCTGGCGGCGGGCCCCTGCCACTCCCCGTACGGCACACGGACCAATGGCGCGGTCCACCACACCGCGTGACTCCCGTGATGCGGAATGTCATGTCGCGTGTCAGCGTGGCGGGGAGACCTTCACCTACGCGTGGAAGAGGAGACGCCATCATGGGCGGTCGGCAGGACAAGCAGCAGGAACCGGGTAAGAGCCGCGAGGAGCAGGAGCGGATGCGCCGGCCGGGCCAGGACCCCGTCCACCCCGAGACCGGCCAAGAGGGGACCCGGGGCAAGAGCCCCGAGGAGCTCAGGCGGCGCGGCGAGGACGCCGCGCGCCGCGATCGCGGCGAAGACGACATGCGCGACGACGAGATCTGAGCACCGCAGCCTCACGCCCCACGGACGCAGGACCCGGCCGGGACCGCAGTCACCATCCCCCGGCCGGGTCCTGCCGTGTTCCCGTGGGCCGGCCCCGCCCGGGCACGGCCGGCGCGGCGAGACCGGGGGGCGCGCTCACTCACGGTCCGTCGGAGCGTCCGTGGGGGCGGCACCGGCCGGGGTTCCCTCGCGCTCCCGTCGTTGAGCGGCGTTCCAGGACAGCCTGATCGTCAGTCCCGCCTCGCTGCCGGCCTCTGCGATGATCCCGAGGAGCTGACCCGACTTCACCGCCAGCTTGAGTCCGAATTCGACCTCGAAGGCGTCCGGTGATCCCGCGTTCCCCTGGGTGATGGTCTGCGCTGCCCACCGCCCGATGCCCTGCACGGTGCCGCGCACCTGATCCAATGTCAGGGCCACGGCTGAACCCAGCTGGGCAGCGGACCGGTTCGCCGCCCCGAACCCGACATCCCCGTAGCCCGATGCCCCCTGGTCGGGCAGTGCTTGGAACTGAAGCTCGCCGATCACCTCCGCAGTGACCATCGAACCGTCCCCCAGATCGATCGCTACCGTCTCGGTCACGCGATCCCCTCCCGCAGAAGCCCGCCCGGACCGGCAGGATAGTTCTGGACGGCGCATTCGGGAGGCTGTTCACACAGGTCGCGCATCACGGCCGCGATGCGTCCCGAGCCGCTCGGCCAGGAAGGCGATGATCTCGTCGCGGGCCTGCACGGTGGGGTGGCCGTCCTGGTCGACGAGGTGGGCCGTGACGACGCTGTGGGCGCAGCCGACGACGTCGCGGAAGAAGGGCGGGGGGTCCGTGTTCGCCGTCTCGGAGTTCAGTACGCGGCCGTCGAAGGCATCCCCGAGCAGCGCCCGGTAAGCCGCGAATCGCCGGCCCGTGCACCACCTGTCGTTGTCGAAGCGGTAGGCGAGAACCTTCAATCCGTCTCGCGCCACGCGTTCGGCCACCGCAGCAGCGTCTTCGTCGCTCATCTCCAGACCGTCGGGGTCGTCCAGCGGAAGCGAGGGATGGTTGACCACCGGCGCGATGACAGCGGGTTCGAGCGCCATGGTCAAGGCGAAGTTGCCGGTGAAGCACAGACCGACGGCGCCCACGCCGGGCCCGCCGCACTCGGCGTGGGCCAGCCGGGCCAGGCCGCGCAGCCATGTGACGACGGGGCTGGTGCCGCCACCGGCGAACGCTCGGAACTCGGCGCTCACGCACGCGCGGCGGACGACGCTCTCGCGCGCCTCGGCACGGGGATACGCACCGTCGACCCCGAAAAGAGAGGGCAGGTACACACAGAAGCCGGCATCGCGCACCCAGCGCGCGAAGCGCGCGACGTCGGGGCTGATCCCCGGCATCTCGGGCATGAGGATCACGGCCGGTCCCGACCCGGCCACGTACACGGTCTTGTCGACGCCGTCGACACTGATGACCTTCCGTGAGAAGTCGTCCAAGGGGTCGCTCTGACCTCGCATGATTGTCATGACCGAGATGATGGCCAGGGGCCCGCCCTCCTGAGAAGCGGCGGCATCGCCATGTATCCCGGTAATATCGCCACCCGTTCAACGGAGCCGAGGGGCCGGAGGGGCCGCATGAGTCCGCTGCGAGTCGGCGTGCTGGCCTACCCCGGCTGCTTCGCGTCGGAGGTGTTCGCGGTCCCCGACCTCCTGACCATGGCGACTCACGTCGCCGCGGCAACAGCGCAAGGGTCGGTCCAGCCGGCCTACGAGACGTCGGTCGTCTCGCCCCGGCGGCGTGTGATCGCGTCCGGCGGCTCGTTGCTCGACGTCTCGGCGGTTCGTCCCGTAGACGTCCTGATCGTGCCGGGTTTCGAGCTTTCGCCCACGGTCGATCTCGACGCGACACTCGCACACCTGGGCCCGGAAGTGGCGTCGATCCGATCGCAGGCGGCTTCGGGGACCGCTGTGGTATCGATCTGCGTGGGCGCCTTCCTGGTCGCTGAAGCCGGGCTGCTCGCCGGGCGCGAAGCGACCACGTCCTGGCTGTTCGCGGATCGGCTCGCCCGCCGGTACGCCGACGTACGTGTCCGCCCTGAAAGGCTGGTCGTGACCGACCGGGGGGTGACGACCACAGCGGCCTTCAGTGCCATGTACGACTTCGCGCTGCAGTTCGTCCGCGAGCACGACGGCCCCGGCGTCGCCCGTCGCACCGCGCGCATCGCGCTTCTGGATGACGCGCGTTCCAGCCAGGCTCCCTATGTCGACCCGGAGCTCATACCCACGGTGGGCAGGGAGTTCTCGCTCGGCGTGAAGCGGTGGCTGAACCAGAACCTCAGTGCTCGCTATGACCTGTCCGCCCTCGCCCGGGAGTTCCGCGTCAGCACGAGAACCATGCTCCGCCGCTTCGGTGACGAGGCCGGCGAAACACCGCTCGCGTACCTGCACACGGCCCGCGCGCGTCGCGCCGGACACCTGCTGGAGACGACCGACAGGACCGTCGCAAGCATCGCCGCCGACGTCGGGTACCGCGACCCCGGGACGTTCAGCGGCATCTTTGCCAGGCACACGGGCCGGCGGCCGAGGGAGTACCGCGCGATGTTCCGCCGCGGGGGCGATGGCCGTGCCGTACGGAAATCGCCGGCTGGGCATCCGGATACGCCGGATGATGCGCAGGGTCCGGGGCCGCGCGAGCCCTCTCCACCCGCCTGAGAGCGAGTTGCGGCGCCGACACGTTCCGCGCGCTGCCGCTGATCAGCGGCTAGGCCGTCTCCCTCGGGTCCCGGTGGGCTACGCGGCGCTCCTCCAGCGGGGCCCGGCGCAGGATGTCGTCGCCCACTCGGGGCAGGTGCGGGGTGTGGTTGACGAGCCGGGCGGAGTTGCCGACCACGGCGATGCTGCTGGTGTTGTGCAGCAGCGCCGCGAGGACGGGATTCATGGAACCGCCGGCGCCCGCGACCAGGCCGAGGAGGTTGACTCCTATCGCGAGGCCGTAGTTCTGCCGTACGACGCGCAGGGTGTGGCGGCTCAGTTCCACGACGGCGGCGACCTGGCGCAGGTCGTTGCCCGCCAGCGCGATGTCGGCGGTCTCCAGGGCCACGTGCGAGGAGTGCTCGCCCATGGTGATGCCGACGTCGGCGAGGGCCAGGGCCGGGGCGTCGTTCGTCCCGTCGCCGACCATCGCCACCGTGTGTCCCTCCGCCTGGAGATCCCGGATCAGCTGGAGTTTGGCCTCCGGGAGGGCGTGGGCGTGGACTTCGGTGATCCCCAGGGTGTCGGCGACGACCTGGGCGGTCTCCGGCGCGTCGCCGGTGAGCAGGATCAGGCGGGAGACCCCGAGGTCGCGCAGCTGCTGGACGACGGTTTCGGCGCCGGCCCGTACGGCGTCGGAGACGCCGAGCATGCCGATCAGGTCCTCGTCGTGGGCGAGGCAGATGACCGTCTCGCCGCCGGCGCGCAGCCGGTCCGTCCAGCTCTGGGCCTCGTCGGTGAGGTCGACGCCGTGCTGGCGCAGGAGAGCGGGGCTGCCGACGAGCAGTCGCGTGCCGTCGAGTTCGGCGCGCATGCCCATGCCGAGGACGACCTCGCACGCCTGGTGGATCGGCACGTGGAGGTGCTGTTCCTCGGTGCGGGCGACGATGGCCTGGGCGAGGGGGTGGCGTGCGTGCAGTTCGCCGGAGGCGGCCAGGCTGAGCACCTCGTCGGCGGTGACCGCCTCGCTGAGGGTCACCACGCTCGTGACCAGGGGGCGGCCGAAGGTGAGGGTCCCGGTCTTGTCGAAGACGACTGCGGTGACCCGGCCGATGCCCTCCAGGTGGGTGCCGCCCTTGATGAGGGTGCCGCGGCGGGCGCCGTTGCCGATGGCCGCGCTGATGGCGGTCGGGGTGGCGAGTCCGGCCGCGCACGGGCAGGCGATGAGCAGCATGGTCATCGCCCGCCGCGCGTCGCGCGTGACGGCGTAGGTGAGGGCGGCCACGGCGAAGGACACCGGGACGAAGCGCTGGGTGAAGCGGGTGGCGACGGTCTGGATCGGTGCCCGGTCCGACTGGGCCTCCTCGACGCGGCTGATGATCCGGCCGACCGTGGTGTCGCTGCCGACGGAGTCCGCGCGGATGGTGAGCGAGCCGGAGGTGACGATGGTGCCGGCGTAGACGTGGGCGCCTTCCCTGGCGTAGACGGGCAGCGCCTCGCCGGTGACGGCCGCCTGGTCCACCAGCGCCTCGCCGGTGAGCACGTGCCCGTCGACGGGGATGCGGTGGTGTTCGTACACGGCAACGGTGTCGCCGGGCTCCACGGTCTCCAGGTCGACCTCGAGTTCGACGCCTTCGCGGACCAGCCAGACACGCTCGTCGCCGATGGTGAGGAGTTCCTCGATGGCGCGGCGGGTGCGGCGCAGGGTGAGGGTCTGGAGGAACTCTCCGATGTTCAGCAGCCACAGGACGGTGAGGGCGACCACGTTCTCCCGCAGTACGAGGGAGATGACCGTCGCTGCCGTGACCAGCGTGTCCGTACCGGGGCTGCTGCGGCCGCGCAGGGTGCGCAGGGCGCCCCGGAAGAACGGCAGACCGGTGAAGACGGTCACCACGCCGAGCAGCCCGGAGGATCCGAAGGAGATCCGGGGCCTGCCGAGCAGGCGCCGCAGCGCGACGAGGGCGAGGACCGCTCCGCCGACGACCAGGCGGGCGACCTCTCCGGTGGAGGTGTCGGGCAGGGACCGGGAGGGCTTGGCGGCCACCACGGCGGCGGGCGGTGCCTCTTCGAGTGCGCCGACAAGCTGTTCGACGTTCAAGTGGTCCGGGGCCACCCAGATCACGACGCTGCCGGTACGCGGGAAGATCCGCAGGGCGCGGAAGCCGCTGATGCCGGTCAGCCGGTCGTCGACGAGGCCTGCGCAGCCGGGCCGTGCTCTGAGCCAGGGCACGGTCAGTCGGACGCGCCCCGCGGCCACGGAGCAGACCAGGACGGTCGACATGATCAGTGCTCGTGTCCGTGATCGTCGTGATTGACGGTGACCGCGGACGGCGGCGGCACCTCTTCGCCGAGCGACGTACGGGCCTCGGCCAGCACGTCACCGGCCTTCAGCCGGGCTTCCTCGGCGGCCGAGGCCAGCCATCTGCTCGCCACGATCCCGCCCGCGAGACCGCTGACCAGCGCCTTGCGGGCGGCCGGCACTGCGGCGGGTGCGTTCTTGATGATCAGGCCGCCCACCACGCCGGACAGCGCGTAATGGGCCAGTTTTCCGGCGGTCGCACCGGCGATCGCGAGGGGGTGCATGCGCAACTCCTTCCGTACACGCCGAACGGCGCGACGGGGCCTCCTTCTCAGTGTGGACCCGCCGCGCCCACCGGGTCGAGCCGGGCCCGGGCCACAGTCCCCCGGGCGGCACGGCGGCCGCCGGCCAGTCGGCACCCGAGGTAGATGGAGAACGAGACGGTCGTGACGTACGGGCTGATCGGGATGCTGCTGCCGAGGGCGAGCAGGATGCCCCCTTCCATCGCCACGAGCGCGAACGCGACGCTCAGCACGGGCAGCAGCACCGGGGAGGCCGTGACCCGTGCAGCGGCGGCCGCGGGCGTGACGAGCAGCGCGAGGACGAGAAGGGCTCCGACGATCTGGACGCACAGCGCCACCGCGAGCCCGAGAACCAGCATGAAGAGCAGCGACAGGACACGGACGGGCAGGCCCCTGGCCTCGGCGACCTCCGGGTCCGCACTGGCGAAGGTCAGCGGCCGCCACAGGACCACGAGGGCGGCCAGCACCATGAGGGACGTGCCGAGGAGCCATGCCATCTGCGGGGTGTCGACCGCGATGATCTGGCCGGTCAGGATCCCGAACTTGTTGGCCGCCCGGCCCTTGTAGAGGGACAGGAAGAGCACGCCCAGGCCCAGGCCGAACGGCATGAGGATGCCGATGATCGAGTTCCGGTCGCGGGCGCGCACCCCCAGCACGCCGATGGCGGCCGCGGCCAGCAGGGAGCCCACGATGGATCCGGCGACGATGTTCACCCCGAGCAGCAGCGCCGCCGACGCGCCGGCGAACGAGAGCTCGCTGATGCCGTGCACCGCGAACGGCAGGTCACGCATGATCACGAATACCCCGACCAGCCCGCCGACCAGCCCGAGCAGGACCCCGGCCAGCAGCGAGTGGTGGACCAGCGCCAACAGGTCGCCGTAGTTCTCGAAGTTGAAGATCTGCCGCCAGACGCCGCCGTCCTCGCCGCCGTCGGCCCACGGCCGGGTTCCGGTCATGACCGTTCACCGCCGTCGGTGGTCGGCGAGGGATGGTGCGTGGCGGCCGTATCGGGTGCCCCCACCACGACGACGCGGCCCCGTACGCGCAGGACGTCGACCTGCGTCCCGTACAGCTCGGACAGGGCGGCCGTGGTCATCACCTCGTCCGGCGGGCCGATCCGGAATCCGCGCGGGGCCAGGTACAGGACACGGTCGACGAGACCGAGCACCGGGTTGATCTCGTGCGTCACGAAGACGACCGCGGTGCCGGCCGAGCGCCGCCGCCTGTCCACCAGCGCGGTGACGGCACGCTGGTGCTGGAGGTCGAGGGAGAGCAGGGGTTCGTCGCACAGCAGGATCCGCGGGTCGGTGGCCAGCGCCTGCGCGATGCGGACGCGCTGCTGTTCGCCGCCCGACAGCATGCCCACGGGCGCGTCCGCGTAGGGCAGGGCCCCTACGGAGTCCAGGATCTCCTCCACGCGTCGGCGGACCGCGCCGGGGGCGAGCGACATCCCCCAGCGATGCCCTTCCATGCCGAGCCGCACCAGGTCCCGGGCCCGCAGCATCGTGTGGGCCGGGAGGTCCTTGTGCTGCGGCACGTAACCGACGTACCGGCTGCCGTTGCCGGGCGGCATGCCCAGGACCTCCAGCGAGCCCTGCGTCAGCGGCAGACGGCCGAGGAGCACGCGCAGCAGGCTCGTCTTGCCCGATCCGTTCGGGCCGAGCACCGCGAGGAACTCGCCGGGGCGCACGTCGAGGTCCAGATCGCGCCACATCACCCGGTCGCCGTAGGCGAGGCCGGCACCGCGCAGGCTGATGACGGGTGGGGCGGACGCGGTGTCCGTCCGGAGGGCGGGCCCGGGGCGGGTGAGCGGTGTGAACGCTTCCGTACGGTCCACGGCGCCTCACCGGCTCAGGGCGCTCTGGAGCGCGTCGAGGTGGGAGGTCATCCAGCCGACGTAGTCCTGGCCCGCGGGGAGCGTCTCCGTCACGGGGACGACGGGAACGCGGTGGTCCTCGGCGGCCTGCCTGACCTTCTCGGTCTGGGGCCCCGCGGTCTGCTCGTTGTAGACGAGCGCCTCGACCTTCCCGCCGGTGAACAGCGCGAGGGTCTCGCGCAGGGTCCGGGGCGGGACCTCCTCGCCTTCTTCGATGGCCTCGCTGAAGGCGGCGGGAGTCCGGTTCACCAGGCCGCAGGCCTCGGTCAGGTACAGCGGCACCGGCTCGGTGACCGCCACCGGCGTGCCCCCGTGCTCCGCCCTGATCCGGTCCGTCCGGGCGCGGAGGGATGCCAGCTCGTCCTTGAATTCCTTGGCGTGCTCGCGGAACGCGGCCGTGCCGGAGGGTTCGGCCCGGGCCAGTGCGGCCGCGATCCGGTCCGCGAGCCGGCCCATCGTGGGGACGTCGTACCAGACGTGCTCGTTCAGTTCTCCCCCTGCGGGGGCCGCCTTGCCCGAGACGTCCACGACGTTGACCACGTCAGCGGAGGTGTTGCCCGAACCGCGGAGCATCCTGCCGACGAAATCGTCGTAGCCGCCGCCGTTCTCGACGACGACCTTCGCCTTGGACAGCTCCAGCTGGGTCCGTGTACTGGCCTCGTACGAGTGGGGGTCCTGCGACGGGTCGCTGATGATCGATACGACGTCGACCCGCCCGGCACCGATCCGCTCGACGATGTCCCCGTAGACGTTGGTGGAGGCGACCACGGGGATGGCGACCGACGGGGCCGCTCGCTGCCCGTTGGCCGCGGGGTCGGCACTGGCACCGGCCGGGGTGTTCCAGGAGAGGGTCACCGCCATCGTGGCCCCGACGAGCACGCCCGCACCACGGGCTGAGGAGACGCGCATGGCGTCCTCCCTGCCGGAGGGAAACCGAAACGGTCATCACGTGCAGTATCTCCCCGGGTGGCCGCGTCCTCCACTCGATGCCCTCACGACAGCGCCTTCGCAGAGGCGGACAGCAGTTCCTTGGTGAGGGTGTGCTGCGGCGTCTCCAGCAGGTGGCGGGCGGGGCCGGCCTCGACGATGCGGCCGGAGTCGAGGACTGCGATCCGGTCCGCGAGGGCTGCGGCGGCGGCGAGGTCGTGGGTGATGAACACCAGGCCGAGTCCGACGCGTTCGCCGAGCCGGGCGAGGGCGTCGAGGATGGTGGTCCGGGTGTCCGCGTCGAGGCCCGAGGTGATCTCGTCGCAGATGAGGACCTGCGGCCCGGCCAGCAGAGCCCGGGCCAGTGCCGCGCGCTGGAGTTCGCCGCCGGAGAGCTCTCCGGGGCGGCGCCCGGCAAGGCTCTCGCCGAGGCCGAACTCGCCGAGGGTGCTCAGGGCCGTGCGCCGCGCGTCTCCGGGGGTGGCGCCCCGCAGCCGTACGGCGCTGCGGGCGACCTGGTCGAGGACCGGCCGGTGTTCGTCGAAGGCGGCCTTCGCGTCCTGGAACACGTACTGCACGGAGGCCAGTTCCGCTCGGCGGCGGGAGCGCAGGCTCCGCGGCAGCGGCGTCCCCTCGAACAGGACCGTGCCCTCGTACGCGCGGTGCAGCCCGGCCAGGCAGCGGCCGAGGGTGGTCTTGCCGCTGCCGGACCGGCCGACGACCGCCAGGCACTCCCCCGCCGCGAGCGAGAGTCCGATGCCGCTCAGCACCTCGGCGGTCCCTCGTGCGGTGCGGTGCCGTGCGGTCAGGTTCCGCGTTTCCAGACGCACGGGTCCGCGGGGGCGCGGCGTTCGCGCGGCGCGCAGCTCCGCCGGTTCGAGGCCCTCCAGGACCGACGACGCGGGTCCGCGGTCCACGACGCGCCCGGCCCGCATCACCACGACCTCGTCGGCCAGCTCCCGTACGACGTCCAGGTCGTGGCTGAGCAGGATGACGGCGATGCCCCGTGCGGCCACGGCCGCCAGCTGCGCGACGACACCCTGTTTGGTGAGGGCGTCCTGCCCGGTGGTGGGTTCGTCGGCGACGATGACCCGGGCGCCCAGCAGCAAGGCCTGGGCGAGCACGACCCGCTGCTGCTGGCCGCCGGAGAGCTGGTGGGGAAAGCGGCGCAGCACGGCTTGCGGGTCCGGGAGTTGGGCGAGCCGCAGGGCCTCTTCTGCACGGGGCCCGCGTGCGGGCCGGCCTCCGCCCTGGCGGGCGGCGATGTCGGCGAGGAGCGCGCCCACCCGGCGGGCGGGGTTGAGGACCGAGGCCGGGTGCTGGGGGATGTACCCGACCGGGCCCGCGGGGGTGCGGACCTCGCCGTCGACGACGGCGCCGGCCGGGTACTCGCCGAGGAGGGCGAGCCCCGTGGTGGTCTTGCCGCTGCCGGACGGGCCGATGACGGCGGTGATCCTGCCGGCGTGCGCGGCGAGGCTCACGCCGTCCACGATCGCCCGTCCGCCGATGTCGACGCGCAGGTCCCGTACTTCAGCGACGAGGGTCATCGCCGTGCTCCCTTCCGGGGGGTGGGCCGTTGGAGGGCGGCGTCGAACAGGAGGTTGGTGCCCATCGACAGGGCCGCGATGAGCAGGGCGGGCACGACCACGGCCCACGGCTGGAGGAACAGCCCGGGGCGGTTGCGGTCGACCATCACCGCCCAGTCGGCCGCGTCCGGCTGCACGCCCACGCCGAGGAAGGCGGCGGTCGCGACCAGGTAGAGGGCTCCGGTGAGCCGGATCCCGGCGTCGGCCGCGAGGGTGCGGCGCATGGAGCGGGCCACGTACCCGATGGCCGTGCGCCACCAGGATTCGCCCTGCATGCGCAGCGCTTCCACGGCCGGGCGGGAGGAGATCTCGACGGCCGCCGCGTGGACGACGCGGGCTGCGTCGGGTACGGCGGCCAGCCCGACCAGGACGGTCAGTCCGGCGGGTCCCGGCGTGAGGGTGGCCGCGACGAGCAGCACCAGCAGGAGGGAGGGGACCGCGATGACCACGTCAAGGGGCCGCATCAGCGCCTCCTCCAGCCAGGTACGGCGGGTGAGGGCCGCGGTGAGGCCCAGGGGGACGGCGACGAGGTAGGCGAGGACGGTGGCCGCGATCGCCACGAGCACGACGGAGCGGCCGCCGAGGAGCACCTGCTGCCAGACGTCCCGCCCGCTGAAGTCGGTGCCGAGCCAGTGCCCGTCGCCGGAGGCGAAGGAGACCGATCGGGCGCCGGCCGGGCCCGCCGCGAAGGGTCCGGCCAGCGCCAGGAGGACGGGCAGGACGATCAGTCCGAGTGCGAGGAGGGACCTGGTCGGCTTCTGTTTCATGCCGCCACCTCGGACCGGGGTGCGAAGCGGCGGGCGGCCAGGTCGGCGGCGAGGTTGACCGCGACGGTGACGACGCCGAAGACGACGGCCATGCCCTGGACGACGGGGAGGTCGCGGGCGGCTACCGCTTCGATGAGTACGGTGCCGAGGCCCGGGATCACGAAGAGCGCCTCCACGACGATCACTCCGCTCAGGAGCCAGTCGCAGGTGCGGGCCAGTTGCTGGGTGGCGGGGGCGAGTGCGTTGGGCAGGGCGTGGGTCCAGGTGATCCGGGCGCCGGAGACCCCGTAGCGGCGGGCCTGGGCGACGTACGGCGAGGCCATCGCGTCGATCATCCCGGCCCGTACCAGGCGGCTGATGGTGCACACCGGCCGCGACAGCAGGACGACGACGGGCAGGATCAGTACGGCGGGCTCGGTGAACGGGTCGGCGCCGACGGCGGTGGGCGGCAGCCAGGCCAGCCACAGTCCGAAGAGCGTGGCGAGCAGGACTCCGACGGCGAATTCGGGCACGGCGTGCACGGCGAGGGTCAGGGCGCTGACGGTGCGGTCGAGCGGGCCGCCCTCGCGGCGGGCGGCCAGGACCCCGAGCCCGACGGAGAGCGGAACGAGCAGGGCGAGGGTCGTCGCGGCGAGGAGGAGGGTGGGGCCGAGTCCCGCCGTCAGGTAGCCGGTGACGGGCCGTCCGCTGACCAGGGAGGTGCCGAGGTCGCCGTGCAGGAGGCCGGCGACCCAGTCGGCGAGGCGTTCGGCGGGCGGCCGGTCCAGGCCCATCGTCTCGCGGATGCGGGCGATGCGGGCCGGGTCGGGCTGGTCTCCGGCGAGGGCGACCGCGGCGTCGCCGGGCAGTGCCTCCGTGAGCGCGAAGATGAACAGGACGACGGCCGCCGTCTGCCCCAGGCCGAGGAGCAGGCGGCGGCCGATCCATGGAAGGTGCGGTGTCACGCGAGCCAGATCTTGTCGAAACGGGCCCAGTCGAGGGTGTTGGCGGGGGCTTGCTTCGACACCCCGCGCACCGTGGGTGCGGTGGCGATGATCCAGTCGGCGAAGCCCCAGATCAGGAAGCCGCCCTCCTCGTACAGCCGGCGCTGCATCCGCTCGTAGAGCGCGCCGCGCTGGGTGACGTCGCGGGTGGACTGCGCCTGCTGGTAGAGGTCGTCGAAGTCCTTCTGCTGCCACTTGGTGGCATTGGTGGTGGAGCCGGTCAGCAGCCGCTGCGAGATGTGGGACTCGATCGGCATGGCGCCCGAGCGGTAGGAGGCGAAGGTGCCGGCGTTGAGGATGTCCTTCCAGTAGGTGTCCTTGTTGCCGACCTTGATCTCGACGGTCACGCCGGCCTTGGCCGCCTGCTCCTTGAAGATGCCGGCGGCCTCGACGAAGCCGGTGGCGGCGGGGGCGGTGTCGAGGGTGACCTTGAGGCCCTCGGCGCCGGCCTCCTTGAGCAGGGCGCGGGCCTTGTCGAGGTCCTGGGTTCGCTGCGGGAGGCCGGCGGGGTAGTACTGGTAGCCCTTGCCGAAGAGGTCGTTGCCGATCTCGCCGGCGCCGGAGAGAGCGCCGTCGACGAGTTCCTTGCGGTCGGCGATGAGGAAGAACGCCTGGCGGACGCGGGGATCGTTGAAGGGCGGGCGGTCGGTCTTCATGACGAAGCCCTGCATCGCGCTGCCCGGGAGGCGGACGATGTCGATCTTGCCTTTGCCCTCGTGGGTGCGGGCGGTGGCCGGGTTCAGCTCGTGGGCGTACTCGACTTGACCGCCGAGCAGGGCGCTGACGCGCGCCGACTCCTCGCCGGCGACGACGAATTCGAGCTCGTCCAGGTGCGGGGCGCCTTCCCAGTAGGCGTCGTTGCGCTTGACGATGAGGGAGCTGCCCGGCTTGAAGGAGACGAAGGTGAACGGCCCCGACCCGATGGGCTTGTCGAAGGCGGTGGCGTCCTTGGGCACGATGTACGCGCCGAACGCGGCGAGGACGTTGGGGAATTCGGCGTACGGGCGCTTCAGCTTGAACTCGACGGTGGAGGCGTCCACCGCCCGGCTCGCGTCGAGGTCGATGGGCTCCAGGGAGGCCTTGGCGCGGAAGGCGCCCTTGGGGTCGGCGATCCGGCGGTAGCTGTAGAGGACGTCCTCGGCGGTGACGGGCTTGCCGTCGTGGAAGGCGGCCTTGCGCAGGGTGACGCGCCAGGTGTCGAGGGCGTCGTTGGGCTCCCAGCGCTCGGCGAGCCTGGGGACGGCGGCGAGGTCGGCGCCGAAGTCGGCGAGCTTGTCGAACAGGGCCTTGGCTCGGGCGGCGTCGACGAACAGGTTGGCGGCGTGCGGGTCGAGGGTCTCGTTGGCGCCGCCGCCGGCGAAGGCGGCGCGCAGTCGGCCGCCCTGCTGGGGGGTTCCCTGGGCGGCGTGCTTGGCGTCCGGGGTGGTGGCGGTGCCGCAGCCGGCGGTGAAGGCGAGGGCGCCGGCACCCGTGGCGATGAGGAAGCCTCTGCGGGCGAGGCTGGAGCGGGCGTCGTTCATGCGGGGGTGTCTCCGTTGCTGGGGTGGGGCTTGAGCCGGGCGATGAGGTGGAGGCGGTCGGAACTCGTGGTCCCGTGCGGGGCCTCGCCTTCGCTCCACGGCGGTTCGGTGCGGGGGCCGGGGCCGTCGTACAGCGCGAGGACCTCGAACCCGGCGGTGGTGAGGAAGTACCGGAGTTCCTGCGGGAAGAGGAGCCTCCAGGCGGAGTGCTGCTCGTCCGGAAGCGAGCCGTCGTCGGCGGTCCAGGTCCTTCGGCGGCGCAGGAGTTGCGCGCCGTGATCGATCCACAGGGTGGTGTGGGAGGTGTACGTGGTGCCGCGCCACGCGAAGGAGGCGGTGCGCGGGCCGTCGAGGAGTTCGGTGTTGCCGAGGAAGAAGGCCCCGTTGCGCATTTCGGCGACGAGCAGCCCGCCGGGTGTCAGGTGGGCGCGGCAGCGGGCGAGGAAGGCGGTGAGGTCCTGGTTGGTGTGGCAGTAGAGCAGGGCGCTGTCCAGGCAGACGATCGCGTCGAAGGCGGCTCGGAGGTCGAAGTCGCGCATGTCGGCCAAGTGGTAGCCGGGGCCCGGGTGGTGCGTG
Organism: Streptomyces sp. LARHCF249; assembly: GCF_052871255.1. Classification (NCBI taxonomy): domain Bacteria; kingdom Bacillati; phylum Actinomycetota; class Actinomycetes; order Kitasatosporales; family Streptomycetaceae; genus Streptomyces; species Streptomyces sp. LARHCF249. The sequence continues at coordinate 214,737 of NZ_JBIXJQ010000004.1, read as the reverse complement.
CCCGCGTGGGCCAGCATGGCCCGCGAGGTGTCGATGCCGGTGACCTCCCGGCCCGCCTGGTGGTGCAGCCAGGCGGCGTCCCGGCCGGTGCCGCATCCGACGTCGAGCACGCGGGGACCGGCATCGTGGCGGGCCAGTACGTCCTCGGCCCAGCGGGCGGCGAGCCGTTCGGGGTCGGGGAAGCGTTCCTCGTAAAGCTCGGGGTGGTCGGTGAGCAGGTTGCCGCCGGTGGTGGCTGTCATCGGGTCTCGCTTCGGGGCCGGTCGGGGAGGGCGGGGGCCGTCGGATCGGGTGCCTGGCCCACGGGCAGGAGGCGTCGTCGCTGGAGATGTGCGACGGCCGTGGCGGAAACCAGGCCGAGGGCGAGGCAGCAGCCGTAGGGCAGCCAGGTCAGGCCGGTGTGGCCGGCGGTGTCCATGGACCAGCCGATGGCCGCACTGCCGACCGCGGCCGCGACGCCGGACACCGCGTAGAAGAGGCCGTAGAACGTGCCGGTCAGGCTCGCGCGCCCGAAGGCCGGTATCAGCTCCATCACGAAGGGCTGGGCGACCATCACACCGAGGTGCAGCAGCAGGGCCCCGGCGAGCACCGGCAGGAGGCGCAGGGGGTGGGCGGTGGCGGGGCCCGCCACGAGCATCGGGGGCACGAATCCGAGGCCCATGAGCGCCAGCCCGGTGGCGATCCACCGCCCCCTGCTCCCCCGCGCCTTCAGGGCGCGGGTGACGCGCAGCTGGAACAGCAGGTTGGCGACGGTCCCGGCGAGGAACAGCAGGCCGACCGAGCCGCTCCACCCGGAGGCCTCAGCGGCCGCACGGGGCAGCAGCAGGTACAGCTGGTTCTCCAGGCCGTACATGCCGACCATGGCGAGGGCGAAGGCCAGGAACCTTCGGTTTCCCGCGACTTCACGCCAATCGCCGAGTACTCCGGTGTCGGGGGCCGGAACCTTCCGGGCGGGCAGCACGAGCAGCTGGGCGAGGGTGAGGGCGGCGAACACCCCGGCCGCGGTGACGGCTGCGGCCCGGAAGTCCACGAGCAGCAGCAGGGTACCGAGCAGCGGGCCGAGCAGCGCCCCGGTGGTGGCGAAGACGTTGAACAGCGCGAACGCCTCCGCCTTGCGGTCACCCGCCTCCTGGGCGACGTACGTCCGCACGGCGGGGTTGAACAGGGCCCCCGCCAGCCCGCTGAGTATGGAGGCGGCGAGCAGCAGGGGCAGGCTGTCGCCGAGGGCGAACAGGCCGAACCCCACCGTGCGCAGCCCGCAGCCCGCGATGATCACCCCGCGGGCGCCGAGCCGGTCCGCGGCCGAGCCGCCGATCAGGAAGAGACCCTGCTGGCTGAGGTTGCGCAGGCCGAGGACGACGCCGACGACGGCGGCCGAAAGCCCCAGGTCGTCGGTGAGGTGGGTGGCGAGGTACGGGATGAGCAGGTAGAAGCCGGTGTTGACGCCGAGCTGGTTGACCAGGAGGAGGCGTACGGCGAGCGGGAAGCCCCGCATCGAGCTGAGGATCCTCACCGGACGACCGCCATGTGGGTGCGCCGGACGCCGAGTCCGGCCCGGTCGGCGGCCCGTACGGTGCCGTCCGTGCCGCCGATGCCGGTCCAGGGGTCGTCGGCGAGCAGCAGGTGTCCGTCGAGGTCGACCCAGCGGGCCCGGTCGGCGAGGTGCACGGCCGGGGCGATGCCGAGCGAGCTGGCGGTGAGGCAGCCGAGCATGAGGTCGGTGCCGCTGCCGCGCAGCGCGTCGTGGATGCGCAGGGCGGCGCGTACTCCGCCGCACTTGGCGAGCTTGACGTTGACGCCCTGGACGAGTCCGGCGAGCGCGACGGCGTCCTCGTAGGAGACGGCGTCCTCGTCGGCGATGACGGGGACCGGGGATTCCTTGGCCACGCGGGCGAGCGCGTCGGGGCTGCCCGGTGCGACGGGCTGTTCCACCGCGGTGACGCCGAGGTCGGCGAAGCGCGGGAGCAGGTCGAGGGCCTGGCGTTCGGTCCACGCTCCGTTGGGGTCGAGCAGCAGGCTCGCCTCGGGGGCGCCGGTCCGTACGGCCTCCACGCGCGCGAGGTCCTCGGCCGGATCGGGGGATCCCGCTTTGACCTTGAGTGCGGTGAAGCCGCTCATGGCGAGCCGGGCCGCCTGGGCGGCGGCCGGTACGGGGGCGGTGATGCCGATCGTACGGGTGGTCTGCGCGGCCGGTGCGGTGTGCGTACCCAGGAGCTGGTGAGCGGGGCGGCCGGCCCGCTTGCCGACCAGGTCGAGCAGGGCCGCCTCCAACCCGGCGAGGACGCCGGCCGGCAGCTTCGACCAGGCGGGCAGCCCGTCGGCGAGGTGTTCGTCCCACACGGTCTCGGGGTCGGGGAGGCGTCCGACCGCGGGGGACGCAGTGGAGAGGTGCCGGAGGATGCGGGCGGTGGGCAGGCCGAGGTAGTCGCTGCTGACGACTTCGCCCCAGCCGGTCAGGCCGCCGTGCTCGATCGCGACCCAGACCGCGTCGCGGCGGGCCATCACCGAGCGGGAGATCCGCAGGGGTTCGGCCAGTTCCAGCTCTGTGGTGTGCCAGGTGAGTCTCATGCGGCGCCTCCCCGCGTCGGTGCGGGCAGGTACGGGCTGGTGGCCGCGAGCGGGTCGACGACGGTGCGGCACCGGGTCCAGCCGACGGCCTCGGTCGCGTGCGGGTGTGCGATCTCCAGGGGCCGGAGGGCGAGTTCGGCCCGGTCGAGGCCGTGCGCGTGGCAGAAGTCGTCGTCGTACACCGTGCCGAGGTAGCGGTGGGGACCATCGGGGAAGACCGTCGCGACGACGGCACCCGCTTCCACGCGGGCAGCCCATGCGGAGACGAGGGCGACGGCGCCGGTGCTCCAGCCGCCGCTGACGAAGCCGGTACGCGCGAGCTTGCGGCAGGCGTCGACGGCTTCGGCCGGGCCCACCCAGTGGACCTCGTCGAAGGCGTGGTGGACGACGTTGCGCGGGTGGATGCTGCTGCCGAGTCCGCGCATGAGGCGGGGGCGGGCCGGCTGGCCGAAGATGGCGGAGCCGATGGAGTCGACGCCGATCACCTTCAGGCGCGGCCAGCGGCGGCGCAGCGGGCCGATGAGCCCGGCGCTGTGGCCGCCGGTGCCGACGCTGCACACCAGGACGTCCAGGTGGTCCAGCTGCCCGCAGAGTTCGGCGGCCATGGAGAGGTAGCCGGCCGCGTTGTCGGGGTTGTTGTACTGGTCGGGCCAGTAGGCGTCCGGGATCCGGGCCAGGACCTCGCGCAGACGGGCGATCCGGGCCGCCTGCCAGCCGCCCTCGGGGGCGGGCCGGTCCACCAGCTCCAGGTGTGCGCCGTACGCGTGGAGCAACTGCCGCATGGACGGTTCGAGTTCGCGGTCGCCGACGAGGACGACCGGGTGGCCGAGGGCCTGTCCGGCGAAGGCGAGCCCGACGCCCAGGGTTCCGGAGGTGGACTCGACGACGGTGGCGCCCGGGCGGAGTTCGCCGCGCTGCCGGGCACCGCGCAGCATGGACACGGCGGACCGGGCCTTCATCCCGCCGGCGCCGAGGCTTTCGAGTTTGGCCCAGAAGCCGGGGTGTGCGTAGGGCAGTTCCGTGCGGATCCGGGCGAGCGGGGTACGGCCGACCAGGGTCAGCAGCTCCGGGTTCGCGCTGCGGGCCGGCGGACGGTGCAGGGGTGGCGCGACGGTCACCGGGCTCCTCCGTAATGGTGGATGACTCCGGGGCCGCCGTCGAGCCAGAAGAAGGGGTAGGGCTCGGCGGACACGGCGCTGACCCCGGTGCCGAGGAAGCGCGGCAGGACCGCACTGCCGGTCTGGGCGAACATGACGAGGGGTTTGCCGGTGGCCGCGGCATGGTCGAGCAGCGGCTGGAAGCTGCCGTTCCCCAGGGTCATGCCGGAAGCCAGTACGGCGTCGCAGTGCTCCAGCTCCGCGAGCGCATCGGTCCGTACGGGCTCGCCCCACTCGGTGGTGCCGCCCTTGAGGTCGCAGGGCACGTATTCCAGGCGGCGCGCACGCAGCTGTTCCAGCAGCGAGTTGACCACGCCGATGACGAGTACGCGGCGGATCCCGGTCGCGGGCAGCAGATCGGCCACGGCGCGAGCGCGGGCTCTGGACCGCTCCAGGGAGCTGCCGGCCGGCAGCACGTGGGGGCGGGCCCCGTTGCCGGGAGTGTGGGGGCGTACGCGGCCCAGGTACGCGTCGAGCGCGGCGACCCGAACGGGAAGCATCGGGTGGCCGAGGAGCTCGGACACCGCGGCGCCGACGCAGTCGTCCAGTGCCGCGGCGGGCAGGGCGCCGGGCTCCACGGCACAGGATCCGACGGCCGCGTCCAGACGCAGGCTGAGCACCTCGTTGCGGTAGCCGCTGCTGCGGCCGGCGTGGCGGACGGCCTGCGCGGTGGTGAAGGCGAGCGCGATGCGTTCCTGAGCGGGGTCGGGGCCGTAGCGCCCGGTGCGCACCGCTTCGATGAGCTGATCGACGGTGCGCACGGCGGGCTCGTGCAGGGTGGGTGTGGTCATGCGGGCACCGCCGAAGGCGGCTGGGCACCCTGCCGTTCAAAAGTGGGCTGCAGCTGCCCGATGAGCCGCTCGGCGGCCTCCCGCGCCCCACCGCCCCGGGTGTCAGCGGTCATGATGTGGCCGAGGTATTCGTTGTTGCTGGTCGCGGCCCGTACGGCACGGCCCGCCTCGGCAAGGGTGAGTTCCAGGACCCCGGGCTGCGCCCGCACCTCGTCGGCGCCCTCGATGCCGGTCAGCGTGCCGGTGGTGTCGGGAAGCAGGAAGGCGATCGCAGCGCTGTGTACGCCCGTCGCGCGCGGCGTGAGGTCGGGCGTACGGCCGAGGGCGACGTCCACGCAGGCGGCGGCCAGGTCGATGCCCGTCACGTGGCGGACGAGTTCGGTGATCCGGTTGCCGGCGGGCCGGGGGTTGACCTCGACCACCTTGGGGCCCTCTGGGGTCAGTTTGATCTCGGTGTGGCACACGACGTGGTCCAGACCGAGGGCCTTGATCGCGGCCACAGCCGTGTCGACCGCTTGCCTCTCCGGCTCCGGTGCGATGCCGGCCGGGAACATGTGACCGGTCTCGATGAAGGCGGGTGCCCCGCCGATGCTCTTGTCCGTGACCCCGACCACGGCCGTGACACCGCTGAAGGAGACGGTCTCGACACTGACCTCGGGGCCGGTGAGGAGCTCCTCGAGGAGGACCACGGGCATCCGGTCCTGCCCGCGTGCATTGACCGGGAACTCGGCCAGCGCCCGGCAGGCCGCGTCCAGTTCGCGCTCGTCACGGACCTCGCGGACCAGCATTCCGGCGCACAGGTCCACGGGCTTGGCCACCAGCGGATAGCCGATGTCCCGGGCGGCGGCCGCGGCCTGCGCCGGGTCGGCGCAGAGCGCGAAACGGGGGCCCGGCACGCCGGCCTCGGCCAGCACCCGGCGGGTCAGGTCCTTGCGGCAGGCTGCTTCGACGGCTTCGGCGGCCGGGCCGGGAAGGCCCAGCCGCTCGGCGATCCGGGCCACGGCCGGCAGGTAGTAGTCGCAGGAGGAGACGACCCCGTCAAAGGCCAGCACGTCGTGCAGGCGTTCCAGGCGGGGCAGCAGCTCCTCCATGTCGTTGGTGTCCGCGGTGATGATGTTGCGAGCCGCCAGCAGCGGGTGCGGGCCGTCGGAACCGGAGCCGCGCAGGTAGTGGTGCAGGTCCCGGGTGACGAAGGTGAACTGGTGCCCGCCCTCCCCGATCGCCCTGGGCAGCAGCCTGCTCATCGACCCCACCCAGCTCTCGACAACCAGCAGATGTGCCAAGGGACTTCCTCTCGAAATGCCGTCACGACCGTGGGGGCTTGCCTGCGACGCGGACGACCTGACGGGAGGCGTCCGCACCGGACCGAGCAGGAACGTACCGGAAATCGTTTTCATTTCCAATAGGACAGGTTTCCGGCTAGCCTGCCGCTCACGAGACCGGAGTGCGGGAAGGGAGCCACCGAGCCATGAGAGACCTGACGCAGGGGCAGGACATCGGGCCGTACGCGGTACGGCACGCCCGGCCGGGGGACGTGCCCGGCGCGCGGAGCGTCATGCTCGACACGTTCTACCGGGAATTCGACTACGGGTACGTACCCCAGTGGCACGACGACGTCGTCGACATCGACAGCACCTACCTCACGCACCCGCGGCACACCCTCGTCGTGGCGGTCCTGGGCGACGAGGTGGTCGGCACCACCGCGCTGAACTCCCGGGGCCCCGCGCACCCCCCGCACCCCCGCTGGCTCACCGAGCGCTATCCCTCAGGGCGCACGGCGCAACTCCTGCGCGTGTACGTGCGCCCGGACCACCGCAGGCACGGACTGGCCCGGGCCATGGTCGGGACCGCCTGCGCGTTCGCGGCGGGCGTCCCCGGCTACGACGCCGTCTACCTGCACACGAACGTCGACATCCCCGGCGCGGAAGCCTTCTGGCGCAGCATGGCCGACGAGGTCTGCGACGCCCGCACCACGGGCGAACACGGCGGCTACGGGACGGTCCACTTCGAAATCCCCCTCCCCGTCCCAGCCGCCGCCGGCCGATTCAGCAGCTAGGACTGCCGTCGGTACGGTGACCGACGTTCCGTCCCCGATCCGGCTGCGCATCGCAAGGGCGCGGAGCGCACCGCTGCAGGTGGGCTCCGCACCGCCTCACGTCATCGGTCCTGCGAGGGTTCGTACAGCTCGCGGAACCGGCCCCCGTTCAGGGTGACGAGTTGTTCGAAGGGGCCGTGCTCCACGATTTTGCCGCTGTCCAGGACGATGATGCGGTCGGCGAGGCGGCAGTTCTCCGCGTACCAGTGGTGGGCGTAGGGCCGCATGCTGTTGCCGCGCAGCTCGTCCGCAAGCTTCGGGGTCGTCAGGTGCCAGCGCATCATGTGCTTGATGTTGCGGGAGGCGATCGTCTGGTTGTGATCATGTCGATCATTCCGCCGGCGAAGCCCAGGGCGTCCTGCAGGAGCATGGCGGAGCGGGCGGAGCCGGTCTCGGCGGCCTCCGAGCGCTCGGTGAAGTCGGGGGCGTCGTAGGCGGCGAGTTCCACGTCCATGTGGGCGTCGACCATCGCGACGTCGGCGAGGGTGGCCATGCCGGGATTGAGGCGGCGGGCCGCACTGCCGGAGGCGATCGAGGCGAGCGCACCGAGGGCGGTCATCGCCGCCGCGATGACCAGCGGCCAGGCGGCGGCCGAAATGCGTTCCTGGACGCCGTCGCCGGCCAGCAGCGGAACCATCGCCTGGGGGATCGCCGCGAGGGCGGCCGCGGCGCAGATCCCGCCGAGGATCGGGGCGGCGACCAGCACGTGGACTGCCGTGTCCCCTTCAACCGAGTTGTCTTGGAGGCCGGTTCGCACGCTTCCGCGCATGACGAAGGAGCCCGGGTCCGCGGTGGGCGGGGGGGCGGTTGCGGGTTCGCTGGAACTGGGGGGAGTGAGTAGAGCGCAGGGAGGGAGCCGGAGTAGCGGGATCTGGCCGACCCCACGGCGACGGCCCCCTTGCCGTGGCCGCTGATCGTGTCCGACTGCCGCCAGGTTCCCCGGGACGGCCAACAGAACAGGTTGGCCGAAACCGGCCGGTGCGGGGTCAGGGCATCGGAAACCACTTGCGGCCACCGGCGGCAGCCCGTCACCGCTCGGCGTGCCACATTGCCGCGAAGAAGCGGAAGCAGGTGGTCCCGAACGGGGGCGAGCTACCCCTGCCCCCTCTGCCCACCGCTGGCCGCGCACGCGCCCCCGCCGGGGGATTGACCCGCGCACAAGCTCCCGAAAACGCGACGTGGGCCCTGACCGCGAAAGTTCGGTCAGGGCCCACCTCAGATGGAGCTACCGTCCGGCTCCGGACACGAGCTGGTCGGCCTCGGGGGTGTTGGCCAGCCAGCAGACACCGAGCTCGGGGTCCCATTCCACCGCGTCGAGCGCCTCGATGACCCTCCGTACCGCAGCGTCGGCCTCCTCGGGCCACGCCTCGAACCCGGTCTCGCCGAGCTCACCCACCTGCATCAGGCCGCTGTGCAGCAGGTGTGAGAGGACCCGTGCGGCGATGTCCCGCTCGCTTTCTCCGGACTGCTCCGACAGTTCGTAGGCGAGAGTGACCAGCAGGTCCACCGGAACCCAGTCGTCGAGCCCCTCGTCGAGCAGCTCTCGACAGATGTCGTCGTCATTCTTCATCGGGCAGATGCACCTTCAGATCCTTCTTCTTGTTGCCTCCCGGCGGAGAAATATCGATCGTCTCTCCACCGCTCTTGGAGCTGAGCCGCCACTGCATCACCGACCCGTCGGGGAGCTTGTAGACGTCGGGAACCTTCGGTCCCCGTGCCGGAAGCCTTTCGGCACCCTCGGTCCACTTATCGAAAGTGGCCCGCAGTTCCTCGACGTTGGGCAGGATCTTGACGTGAGCGTTCTTTCCCTTGGGGAGGGAATCGAAGTCCTTGCGCCACGGTCCGCAGACACCGCTGGAATTGTGAACCAGTACGGGGGTTTCGCCCGCGAACACATAGTAGCTGTGGAGGACGTCAACGGTGAGGTTGTACGTCTTCACGTGCTGGGTGTACGCGCGGTTGGCCGTCACCACGACGGTGTCGCCGGCGTCCGTCCGCAGGGTCATGCCCGGCGTCAGCTTCGACGCGTCGACCCAGTCGTTCTCCGACGGGGACCAGAACGGGTGCTCGTGGGTCGCCGTCAGCTCTTCGACGCCCGCCGGTGTGGCTATCGACAGCTCGTTGAAGTGCTTGTCGTCCTCCGTCTCGATGAGCCGCGTGACCTTCTGCGCAGTGGTCTCGCCCGTTTGCGGATCGGTCGCCAGGACCGTGTCGCCGACCTCGACGTCCTCGATGTTCTTCGTCGAGTCGTCGGCCATCAGCACCTTCGTGCCTGCCAGGAAGCACATGCACGCGGCCTTCGCCGCGTCGGCGATCCTGTCGAGCGACTTGGGCAGCTTGAGGAGGTCGCCCAGCGGAAGGAACGCGATGATTCCGGCCGCGACACCGACCTTGTCGCCTTCGTCGGCCGAGCGCTTCACGTCATACGCGTCACAACCGGACCCGACGATCGGGAGGAACGAGCAGCCGAGGAGCAGCAGCTCCTTCACGACCTCCGGATTGCCCTGGTCCTTCATGCATTCCGCGCAGGCGGGGTATCCGCCGGAGTAGCCGCCGGTGTAGGCCTTCTCCCGCTCCTTCACCGGTGCGGCCGGGCCGTTGACCAGCTTGTACTGCGGCTTGCTCGTGGAGCAGCCGCCCGTGCCCATGGCGTAGTAGCAGGTCTGCTTTCCAGGGGTGACCTGGAGGTGTGCCCTGCCCTCCTTCACGTCCTTGTAGAGGCGGACGCCCCGCTTGATGGCGCCCCAGAAACCGCCCGGGCCGGAGAACAGGTAGTCCAGCAGCCAGTCCATGATGGACGCGCCGCTCGGGTCGCTCAGCGTCGCCGGGTTGTTGGCGGCGTAGGTGTACCCGTTGAGGGTCTGGGGGCGGTTCGCCTCCAGCAGCGGGTCCACGCTGATGAAGCGGCCCGTGGTCGGGTCGTACTCGCGGGCGCCGATGTGGGTCAGGCCGGTGGCGTCGATGGTGCCGCCGACGAAGCCCTTCGTACCGGCCCACTTGGCGGGCTGGGTGCCGCGCGGCACGCCGAACGGGGTCATGCGCCGGTGCTCGACCGCCCCGGTCGCCGCGTCCACCGACAGCATGCCGGTGTTGTGGTGGTCGCTGACCTGGAAGGACAGCTCACCGTTGTCCTCGCGCACGGCGTTGGCGCTGCCGAGCGAGTAGTACCGGGTGGCCGTCGGCTTCGCCGCGCCCTTGCGGAGCACCAGTTCCATGGACCCCAGGTAGAGGGTGGTCCGGGTGGCGTTCGGGTCGGCGTTGTCGGTCTCGTGGGCGAGCAGCCGGGTCCCGTCCGGCGAGTACACGTACTCGGCGGTCTTCGTCGAGGTGCCGGCCGCCGGGGTGGTGACCGTGTCCTGCAGCTTGCTGAGCTTGCCCTCCGTGTTCCAGGTCAGCGCCTGGTTGCTGGTCGACCCGGCAGCGGGCACGAGGCTGCGGGACGTGGTGTTGCCCGCCTTGTCGTATCCGTAGCTCTGCGCGACCGGGGTGCCGGTGCCCGTCTGGGTGCTGGTGCCGAGCAGGGAGTGCGGCTGGGACGCGCCCGCCGCCGGGTACTGGTAGGTGCGGACGGCGTTCTTGGCGGTGTCACCGGACAGGTCGTGCCGCGTCTCCGTCTTGCGGGTGCCGTCCGGGTTGTAGGTGTAGCTGTTCCAGTACGGTGCCGGGCCTCCGATGTCCGCCGCCGTGGGCTGGGCCGGGCAGGCGGCCGTCTTGGCGGTGAACTCCTGCGAGATTCGGGCGAGGTAGTCGTGCTGGAAGCACTGGGTCTCGGTACCGGAGCGGGAGACGTCGGTGATGGACTTGACGTTGCCGATCTGGTCGTAGCCGTACTTCAGGGCACTCGCGGCCTGCGCGATGCCGTACTGGTCGGTACGGCGGGTCGCCAGCCGCTGGGTTCCGTACTCGTAGCTGTCGGTGATCCAGGTGTCCTGGCCGTTGGCCTTGAGCGTCGACTGGAGCGGCTTGCCGGTCAGGGTGTACGTCTGGCCGCTGAGGTAGCTGCCCATGCCGCTGCTCACACCGGTGAGCTGGTGCAGGGCGTCGTACTCGAAGGCCAGCGTCTCGGCCGCCAGGTTGCCCGCCGCCGGGAGGCTGATGGTCTTCTGCGTACCGTCCAGGTTGAACGTGCCACCCGCGATGTACGAGCCGGCCAGCGCCTCCTGGCCCGGAACGGAGGGGACGGTGACGGTGGTCTTGCCGGGACGCAGCATCGCGTCGTAGTTGGCGAAGGTCGTCTTGTACTGGTACGTCGTACCGCCGACGGTGTGGTGCCGGGTGCTGCTCGCCAGCTGGCCCTGGGCGCCGAGCGGATCCCAGGTCTTCGAGGTGAGCAGCGGACCGGTGGCCGATCCGTCGCGGGTCTCCAGCTCGCGGCCCAGGTTGTCGTAGACGTACGCGATGGTGTTGCCGCGGCCGTCCTTCACCGTGGCCTTCTGGCCGCGGTCGTTGTACGTGGTCGTGCTGATGCCGGTGTCCGGGTCCACCGCCTTGACCTGGCGGCCGAACTGGTCGTAGCCCCAGGTCCAGGCGCTGCCTCCGGCGTCGGTCAGCCGGACCATGTTGCCCAAGGGGTCGTACGACCGGAGCGTGGTGTCGTACGGGCCGGTCGGGGTGGCCGCCTTGTACTCGCGGACCTCGGTCGGCTTGCCCGCCGCGTCCGAGAACGTGGTGGTCGGCGTGCCGCCCTGCGGGGGCGTGACGGTGATGTGGTCACCGCCGTACGCGGTGGTGGTCACCGCCAGCGGCGTGCCCACACCGTTGCCCTTGAGCAGCGTGGACTTCACCGGCCGGTTGAGGCCGTCGAACTCGGTCGCGGTCTGGGTCTCGACGCCCGTCGCGTCCTCCACCTTGAACAGCGTGGTGGAGGGGGCCTTCGTCGCGTAGTACGGCGCGTACGCCAGCGAGACCTGGCCCATCGCGTTGTAGAACGTGTCCGTCAGGACCATGCCGCCGCCGGGCCCGGGGGCCTGGGTCTGGCGGGCCCTGGCAAACCCGTCGTACAGGGTGTAGCGGGACTCCTGGGAACCGTCGTTGCGCAGGCTGAGCGTCTCGACGGCCGCGATCGCGCCCTCCACCGTGTGGTAGCGGAACTCGGCGTTCGGGGTCTGGCCGCTCGCCTTGGAGCGGTTGGGCTGCCACACCTTGCGGGTCCGGCCGAGGGCGTCGTACTCCACCTCGGTCTTGCGGCCGGTGGTGTCGGCGACGGTGACCGGCGCTGCGCGCAGGCTGTCGTAGGTCGTCGTCGCGGTCTGGGCGGTCGCCGCCTGCCCCACCGTGGCGGGCGGGCTGGTGACCTTCATGCTGGTCGGCCGGCCGGTGGCCGGGGTGTAGACGGTCGTGCTGGTCTGGGCCTGCGGGTGCGCGGTCGTCGTCGGTGCCGCGGACTCGTCGGCCGGGTTGAACACGCTCGTGGACGCGAGGCCCGTCACGGTCAGCTGACGGCCGTAGACGTCGTACGTGGTGGTGTTGTCGAGGTACACCGCCTGCGTGGCCGACCGGCTCTTGAGCGTGCTGGTCAGGGTGGGCAGACCCTTGGTCGGGGCCGCCCCGGACGCCTGTCCGTCGTAGCGGGTCCGGATGTCCGACAGCACGTCGGAGGTCCCGTCGGCGCGGGTGGTGCGGTCGACGGCCTTCGCGCAGTCCCCGACCACCTTCTCGGTGCGGATGGAACCGGTCAGGATCCATGCGGAGGTGTTGTCCGCGTACGTGGTGCGCGTGCAGGTGTCGTCGGCCGCGGTCGCGGTGTCGCCGAGGTGCTCCTCGGTGGTGGGGCGTCCGTAACCGTCGAAGACCGGGGTGTTCTTGCGGACCTCGCGCCAGGACGAGCCGGCTCCCCCGTCGAGGGAGACGAACTGCCGGGTGGCGCTGATGCCGGTGAGGTCGGCGGTGCTGGTACCCCAGTCGCGGACCCGCTTGGCGGTCTCCTTCTTCCAGGGGGTGTTCACCTGCTTCTGCAGGATCTTGCCGCCGGGCCCGTCGTAGTCCTCCTTGCGGTACTCGAATCCGCGCCACGCCTCGTGGTCGGTGAGGGTGGTGCCCTCACCGTCCGGGACCTGCACCGAGCGGGTCTTGGTCTTGTCCGCGGGGTCGCTCCGGTCCCCGTGCATGCCGCGGAGGAAGTAGTGGTCCTCCTGGGCGGTGAACGCCTGCGTGGAGCCGGTCTCGACCCGGGTGTGGCCGTAGCCGCGCCACTGCGACCAGGTCTTGAGCTTCTCCGGGGTCATGCCGTCGTCATCGTCGAAGTGCCAGGCGGCGCCGCCGACGTAGGTGTACTTGGTCATGGTGTCCGGCGCACCGCCGGTCCGGTCCGTGGCCAGGACCGACTCCACGACGTACTTGTTGAACCACTCGTTGGTGATCGGGCCGTCGTCGACCGCCTGGTACTTGACCGGGAAGCACCGGGTGGTGTTGTCCTCCGGCTTGGGCAGCGAGGCCCAGGAACAGGCGGCGGCGGAGTAGTTGGCGTCGATCTGCCCGCCGAACTCGTCGGCGATCGAGGTCAGGCGCTGCTTGAAGAAGGGCAGCCGGCCGTCGTCGATCTTGTCCAGCCGGTTGGCCATGGCCTTGTACGAGAAGGTGGTCGGCGGCACGGGCAGGGCCGTGGTGCCGGCGAGGCCGGTGTGCTGCACGGAGGACAGCAGCAGCTGGTAGTCGTTGTCGGCGGTTCCCCAGTGGTGCTTGAGGTCCCACCGATCGGTGTCCTTGTACGTCCCGTCGCCCTGCAGGGTCTGGGTGACGACGCCGGTCAGGCGGTAGCGGGAGAAGAAGGTGGGGGCGAAGCGGCCCTTGTCACAGTCCGTTCCCGCCTTGCAGTTCATGTCCCAGGGCGTGTCGTACCAGTACTGCCGATTGGTGTCGATCTTGGCCGGATCGCAGAGGCCGGCGGTCGTCTCCAGGCAGCGCTCGGCAGTGGTGAAGTTCACCCGGGCCATCGGCTTGACCGTGGCGGAGTGGATGTCGCCCTGCTGCTGCCCGTACTCGATGTGGTCCAGCCAGCCGCCGCGCACGTACGGGGTGTCGTCCGCCGCCTTGAGGTTGCGGCCGTAGGAATTGCCCTCCTGCTTGTACCAGTAGGTGATGTCGTTCCCCTTGGGATCGATCACCAGGTCCAGGTTCCAGCGCCAGCCCTGCTGGCACCAGGAGGCCGCGAACGTCGAGGCGTGACAGGGCTCGCCGGAGTCGTCGCCGAAGACGGGCACCGTGAAGACGGACTTGGTCTCCGCCTTTCCGGTGGCCCAGTTGGGCAGCCGGTTGTAGCCGAAGAAGTACCGGGTGCCGTCCGGAAGGGTGGCCTTGAAGTACTCGCCGTCGTTGTCACCGTTGCCGCGCGCGGTGTCGCGGACGCGGACCACCTTGGTGTTGTCGTCGCCTTGGATGCGCCACTCGTCGGCGGAGACCGGGATCAGCTCTCCGGAGTGGCCGGCGAAGCTGATGGTGGCGTTGTCGTAGCCCCAGCACAGGTCGCCGGGCGTGTTGATGCCGTCCTTGATCCCGTCGTCGCCGCAGGACTTGTACGAACGCTCGACGAAGCCGCCGGCGGCCATGCCGAAGCCGTCACCGGCCCAGGAGGCCTGGTTGTTGCTGTTGGCACTGCGACCGTCGATGGCCGCCGAGGAGTACGAGAGCCCGAGGTCCGGCTTGTGGTCGCCCGGGACCGCGGGCACGGCGATGGGGTAGCTCCAGTTGAAGGAGCCGCCGTTCAGGTCGGCGCTCCAGCGCCCGGAGGCGGCCAGCGGGGTCGCCGTGAAGTTGCCCGAGGGACCGGCCGAGGCCGAGGTGGCGGCCAGTACCACGGCGCCGCCGCTCGCCGCGAACGCCGACAGGGCGCCCGGCGCCGCGGCCGGTGCGGCGCCCGGCACGGTCACGTCCTCGGCGGTGAGCTGCTGGGTCTCCGGGTTGTTGACCGAGCGAACCGGGGTGGCCGTACGGCACTCGGGAGCGTTGGGCGTGGTCAGGACGCAGGACGGCAGCTGGACCAGCTTGAGGCGCTGGCCGTAGCCGGCGCCGGCCGCCCGGGCGAATCCGGCGTAGTCGAGGCTGACCCGGACGCTCGCGGTCTCCGGCGTGGAATCGGTGCGGCCGACGGTCAGGAGCACACCGTCGATGCCCGCCCGCTGTGCGGCCCACCGGTCGAGGACCTTCGCCTTGACCTGCTGCGGGGCCGGGGCGCTCGGGCCGCGGGCCTGGCGCTTGTCCGGCGCGAGGAACATCTCCCCGGCCCGGTGAGGAGCGCTGTTCGCGGCGCCGCTCGGGGCGGCGGCGGAAGCGGCTGCCCGGACCGTGGCGGTGGCGGCCTTCGGCCAGCTGATCTTCGGCTTGGGCACTGCGGCCGGTGTTTTCGTGACGCGCGGCTTGGTCTTGCCCGCTACGCCCTTCACCGCACGCTCGTGGGAACTCGCGGTGGGCGGCTTGGAGTTGGCGAGGGCCGGTGTGCTCGGCACGGCTTGCAGCAGGGTGGCGGCGAGCGCGCCGCTCATCACGAGTGCTATCCGGGCTGTGCCGCGTCTGTGGCGGCGGAAGACATTCATTTTTGGATACCTCATAGGTCCGTCCGGGCCCGTGGGCCCGGACGGACAACTGGTGGGAGGGGGAACTAGAGCCCGGTGGCCGTGGCGAGTTCGGCGGTCGGGTCGGCCAGCGCGCTGATCTGCGCCGGGCTGAGGACGCCCTGGTAGACCCATACGTCGTCGATCTCGCCGGTCAGCGGCTTCACCCAGGCGCCGCCCGCGCGGGCGCGGCCGAACTGGAGGCCGCCGGCGGCGGTGAACGGCATGGACACGCCCGCGAAGGAGACGTGCTCCACGCAGCCCGGACCGGCATCGTCGGAGCAGATCCGGTTCTCCAGGTTGCCGTTCACGTAGAGGCTCAACTGCCTGTCGAAACCGTCGTAGACGACGGCGATGTGGTTCCAGTCGCCGATCCACAGGCTCTGGTCGAAGGTATGCGTCACCGTGGTGTACGCCGCGGTCGCACCGTCGGTGCCGGTGACCTTGGCCTCCCACCAGCCGGTGGCCTGGCCGTCGACGAGTTTGTCGAAGTGCCAGCCGACGGTGATGGCGGACTCGTTGGTGCCCGCGACGGAGAGGACGGTCATGTCCGAGGTGGGCGAACCGGCCGAGGCCCAGCCCGCGAGGGTGAAGCTCTCGTTGGTCCGCGGGGCTGCCGCGGTGGCGTATCCGCCGGGGCCGGTCAGGCCGAGGCTGCCGTTCCCGGTGACTCCGCCGCCGCTCACGATGGAGGCTCCGGAGGGCGAAAGGACCGCGGCCGCGGCCGCCGAGGGCTCCGCCGGGCTCTTGCCGGCCGTGGCCTCGTTGAGCTTCCAGCGGCCGACGAGCTGCGGACGCTGGGTGATCATCTCGCGGACCTCGGGCTGGGTGACGATCCGGTCGAACACCCGGACGTCGTCGATGTCGCCGCCGAAGTGGTTGTGGATGGTGGCGCCGGCCTTGCTCACGCCGATCAACAGCGGTCCGGGCTCTGCCCATGGAGCGGTCTGCGTGTAGTCGACCTCCCCGACCAGGTGCCCGTCCACATACAGGCGGTTCTTGCCGGCCACCCGGTCGGAGACACCGACCAGGTGGGTCCACTGGCCGGCGGTCTCCCCGATGCAGGGTGCTCCGTTGACCTGGGTTCCGACGGTGCAGGCCGGCTGCACGGCCCGGACGATGTCCGGGGTGGCCGCGTCCTGCGGGTACCGCCCGAAGACCCACTTCTTGGAGGCCCCGGAGTAGTAGAGGGTGAACTCCGACCGCTGCGCCCCGGCCTGGGAGAGGACTACCTTCGACGACGTGTCGTCGGCGGCCAGGGCCGGCCGGCGCACCCACGCGGAGACCGCAAAACTGCGGGTGCCGTCCACCACCGGACGTCCGGCGGTGGCGTAGCCGGTCGCTCCGGTACTGAGGGCCTTGCCCTGCACGCCGGCGCCACCGGTGCCGGCCGTGCCGGCCAGCGTCAGCGCCGGGACCTCGGGGCGCCCGGCCATGGTCGTCGTGCCCGGGGCCTCGTCGAGCGGCCACACGCCCTTGGCCCCCCGTCCGGCGGTCAGCGGCTTGTCCGCCGCCAGGTCCGCGGCCTCGGCCGGGGTCAGCGCCCGGTCGTAGGCGCGGATCTCGTCGAGCGAGCCGAACCACGGGTCGGTGTAGGTGTCGCGCCAGCGCATCTGCCCGAAGTACATCGGCCCGCGGGCGTTCCACGCCGTGGCCGGCACGGACGAGGCCTCCTGGCCGTTCACGAACAGCTTCAGCTGCTTGGCCGTGGCGTCGTACACACCGGTCAGGTGGGTCCACTGGCCCGCCACCGGCAGGGTCTCGCTGCTCGCCGTGCTCCAGGTGTAGCCACTGCTCGCGTCGGTGCTGGCGATCTTGATCGCCCACTTGCCCGCCGTGATGCCCATCTGGAAGGCGGCCATGTGCGCGCCGCCCTGGCTGACGACCGCCTGGTGCTGCGGCGTCACGCTGGAGGTCTTGACCCATGCGGAGACGGCGAAGCTCTTGTCCGTCTCGAGTACGGCCGTGTCCGTCGCGAGGTACTGCAACGGGGTGGTGTCCGCGGCGCGCTGACCGCTCAGCTCGACGGCGGTCCCGGTGTGGCCGGGAGCGCCGGCCGTGCCTGCGGTCAGCGTCGCGGGCAGGTCGGACCCTGAGGGTGCCACCGAGGTGCCGGTGACGTCGTCCATGGTCCAGCCGGCCCGCTGCGGGTGGCCGCGCTGGACGTTGAAGTAGTACGTGGTCGGCTCGGAGGCGTTCCCCGCGGCGTCCAGCGCCCGCACGGACACGAAGTGCGGGCCCTCCTTCTGCATCAGCAGCTTGACGGTCTGCGGTGCGCCGCCGCTGGTGGGCACCTCCCGGGCCGCCGAGGGCAGCTGGTCCAGGCCGTACTGGTACTTCACCGCGTCGGTGGAGGCGGTGTCGAAGGTGAAGGTGCCGTACTTGCCGACGCCGTCGGTCCAGGCGAGGGGCGCCTGGGCGTCCGTGGAGCCGGGGAAGTCGGGCGAGGTGGTCACCGGGCCCACCGGGGCCGACGTGTCGATCTTGAAGTAGCAGGCGGTCGGGGTGCCGTCGAAGCTCCACGGCCCCCATTCGGCGCCGTCCCAGCCCCGCACCGCCCAGTTGATCAGCTTGTCTTTGGGGATGCTGGTGGGGAGGCTGATGGAGAACTGCGAACCGGAGGCCTTGAAGGTGTTGGCCGGGGGCGCGGTGCCCCCCGCACCCGTGGAGAACCACTTGCCGCTCATGCCGGTGCCGTCGCCGTTGTCCCAGGACACGGCGAACTGCACGCCGAGGGGCTCGTTGTCGGGGTCGGACACCTTCGCGGTGACCTGCGGGTGCTTGGTGATGACCACCGCGCTGGTGGAGCACACCGAGCCCGGGGACATCGACAGGTCCGACATCGGGGCCTGCCGGGGCGGCAGGTTGTAGGTGACCTGGAGGCCGGCGTTGCTGTTGAACCGCTTCCAGGCGTAGCCGTCCGACTCGTTCTCGGCCTTGAGCCCGAGGGTGAGGTCCACCCAGTTGCCGTCGGCCGCCTGCTGGACCTTGTCCCGCAGCGTCTTCGAGGTGCTGCCGCCGAACTCGACGTACCCCGCGGCACAGCCGTCGTAGCCGCGCGCGGCATTGATCGTCTGGAGGTGCTGCACCCAGAAGGAGGAGGAGCTGGAGTTGCGCCAGGTGGTGCCCGAGCCGATGCGGCTGGTCGCGTACAGCTGGAGGGGCTTCTTGGTGCAGCTGTAGGCGTGCGTCTCCCAGACGTTCAGCTTCGCGTCCGTGATGCGCTTGCCGACGAAGCCCCAGCCCTTGACCGGGAAGGCGTACAGGACGCGCTTGACGTCGTTGGAGGCGCAGCTCGAGGCGATGCACAGGCCGTTGCCGAAGTCACCGGTGAACTTCCAGTACGCGTTGTCCTGCCAGTACCGGGAGATGCCGGCCCACCCGTTGGCGCGGGGCGTCTGGATGTTGGGGTCGATCAGGACCGGGAAGACGGTGCTCGGCGAGTCCAGCAGGGCCTGGTCGGGGGTGAGGACCAGGCTCTTCTGGTCGGCGGGCACCGAGACCTTGACGACCGCGGCGTGCGCGGCCGGCGGGTTCGCCGTAAAGGCTGTTGCGGGGCCGGCCGCGGGAGCCGGCTGCAGCACGGAGCGGCCCGCCGGGGCCGGTACGGCGGCCGCCGGGACTGCGGACGGGACCACCGAGCCCTCGGCCTGGCCGGGCGCGGAGTCGAACATGACCGGCTTGGGTGCCTCGAAGACCGTTCCGCCGGCGGCGTCGGTCATCTTCAGGGTGCCGTCCGTGGCCTGGCGCGTGGTCAGGCCCGGCGCGGAGAGCCCGAGCTTGAGCTGGTCCAGCTGCGGGTTCTTCGCCGCGGCGGGCGTCTTGACCACGATCAGCTGGGTGAACCCGGTCTCGGTGGCCGTCAGCCGCAGGTCCACGTCGGGCAGGATCGAGCGGTATTCGGCGGTGTTCCCGTCGAGCACCGGGGCGGGCAGCGGCTTCGGCCAGGTCAGCCGTACTTCCTTGCCCGCCTGCGCGATGCGGACCAGGGGCTGGCTGCCGCCGCCGGAGAAGGCGAGGTCGGGCAGGGTCGCCCCCGGGGCCACGCTGCCGTCGTCGGCCTTGCGCAACGTGGTGTCGATGTCGTGCCACTTGCCGCCCTTGAGAGCGCGGACGGGCTTGGTGTAGACGGTGGCGACGAGCGAGCCGTCCGGCTTCGCGACCACGTCGCCGGTCTCGCGGCGCATGGCGGCGACGGATACGTCCTTGCCGGTTTTCCTGGCTTCCGCCAGGGCCAGCGTCTCCGGCGTGTCTTGCTGGGCGGCGGCGCCGCCGTCGGCCGTGGAGGCCGACGGTGCGGCAGCGGCGAGGTCGGTCGGCAGGCAGCTGGTCAGGGCGGTGCCGGCCACAAGGCCGAAGACGACAAGACGTGTTGCGACGCGTCCGCGCCGCCGATTTTGAGCAGGCCAAAGGCCCGGCGGGTGATCCACCGCTGTTCCCCCCACAGGAAAAATAAAAGATCAGTAAACATGCGAATGAAACGGAGACTTGATCCACCCGGTCAACATGACCTGCATCACCTCACCCGCGGCCGACTCGTCCGCCCCATGTACACGAGGACTGCCGAGCGATAGGGTCCGCGCCTTCCATCGCCCCTCAACTGAACGCCGGCAGGGCGGATTTGATGCGTAGGGAACCGGACACCACTGTCCGAATATCGACCGCGTGCGACCGGCCCGGTCCGCCGCCGCACAGGGTTCTTTTACCTTCTGTTTACCCGGTTGTGGTGAGGGAAGGGTTCGTGCGGGACGGGCAGGCCGAGGAACGGTGCGAGGCAGTCGTAGCCCTCGCCCCCGGCGATGTCGAGGACGAGCAGGTCGCCGTCTCGTCCGGCGAAGTGGCGCGTCACGTCGCTCGTGTGCCGGCGGGCGACCCGGAGGAACCGTTCCCGGTGAAAGGCGTGGCAGCCGTAGACCGCGGCTGGTAATAGGGCGCGACCGTGATGTCGGCGCCTCGGGCGAGATCGGTCCCGGTGTCCACGAGACGGTGATCGACGCGCCGCGCAGGACAGCGGCCGAGGCGCTCCAGCGGCGCTGGATCCAGTCGCCGCGCTGGGCTCGGATCCACGCGGGGTGCCCCCGGGCCGCACGCCGGGGGCACCCTGTGCACGGGCCGCTACGGCGCGGCCACGGGCATGGCGTAGCCGAGCAGGCCCTCCTTCGTGTAAGGCCCCTCGCAGTCGGCCCGGTTGGAAACGAAGTGGTCGAATACGGACGGTATGTAGCACCGGTAGAGGGGCACCGAGCCCGGAACCGCCCTGGTGTACACGTATCCGACTGCGCCGAGGGGCTGTTGGCCCTCGCACCCCGGGTCGGGCGTCAGCAGCGAGTGGCTGCCCGCCTTGCACTCGTAGAGCCGGACCGTGCCGGGCGCCGGCTCCCGCAGCACCTTCCAGACGGCCTCGTGGACGAAGCCTGCGGGCAGGGGGCGGGAGGAGGCGAGGTGTCCGGCGTGGGGATGGTAGCCGCGGACCAGCGGCGTGTACGGGGTGGTGTGGCCGCTGGTGTTCGCCCAGGTGCGCAGATAGCCGTCGGCTCCCTGCATGAGCTCGTCCACCACGTCCTGGCCGCCGGAGACCCGGATGTCCTCGATCCAGTCCGGTACGAGGCCGTAGTGGGTGCCGCCGCCGTCGGTGTTGACGTCCCAGACGCGTGCGCCGGTGACCTGCCGGTCCAGGACGGAGCCGCCGTCGGGGCTGCGGAAGGGGTACCGCACCGGGTTCCCGGCGGCGGCCCGGGGGCCGGGGAGCCAGGCGAAGCCGTTCATGTCGGTACCGATTCCGTACCCGGCGCCGTACTTGGCGCGCAGGGCGGCGTTCCTGCGCGCCTCGGCGGCGAACGCCGGAGCCTCGTACATGTGCCCGGTGATGAAGCCGCCCAGGCGGTAGACCCGCTCGGTCCAGCTCTCGTCCATCCAGCCGTGGGTGGAGAGCACGCCGGAGTAGCGCTCGGATTCGAGCAGGTGCAGCGCCCGGTCCGCCGCCTTGACGCTCATGTGGTCGATCTCGAGCATCATGTTGCGCTTCATCATGCCCAGCACCGCGTAGTCGCCCAGCGCGGTCAGGCCGCGGCGGTTGCACTGCGCCTGGAGCGAGGCGCCGTACTGCGGCAGTTCGGCCCCCTCCGGCAGGGCGCCGCGGACCCTTGCTTCCGCCTCGGCCGGCGAGGTGCCGGGATCCCCGGCCGCGTCGTGCCCGTGCGCACCCTCGGCGGACGGTCCCGCGGCGAGTCCGAAGCCGATGGGGTTGTCGTGCTGGGGGCCGGGGCACGGCTCCGTGCTCCAGAACGTTCCGGTGGAAAGGAACTGGCCGACGTTGACGGCCATGCCCTGGGTGCCCGAGTCGAACCGGACGCCGCACAGGGCGTTGTCGAACTTGTGGCACAGGAACATGCTGCGCACGCCGAGGCGGTGCAGTTCGTCCAGGCCGCGGTCGATGTCGGCCATGGTGCAGCGGGCGCTGTCCCTCACCTGCTTGCAGCCGAACGGTTCGGAGGTCTCCACCCCGAGGACGACGGCGAGCTTGCCCTCCTGGACGACCTTGCGGGCCTGGCCGGGCTCGGTGACGACGCGGAACCAGCCCTTGCCCGCGCCGCCGTACATGGCGTCGACGTAGTCCTGGAGCTCGTACGTCTTCTGGATCTGGAGCCTGATCGCGGACATCTCGTCGCAGCCGCGGTCCTTGAAGAAGTAGAGCGAGCAGATGACGCCGTTGGTGACCATGTCGTTCACCAGGATCCGCTGGCCGCCCCGCCAGGCCCGCTCCACCCAGGCGTAATAGGTCTGCTGGTGGGTGGCGGAGTCGTGGGCCGGCCAGTCGTTGAACGTCGGCCAGCCGTCCGGGTCGTGCCGGCCGTCACCGCCCTTGGTGATCATGTCGAAGAGGGCGAGGACGCCGTTCGGGTAGTGCTCGGGGCAGTCCTTGAGGGCGTCCGCCACTCCCGCCATGGAGAAGACCTTTCCGCAGACCAGCCGTCCCCCGAAGCCCTCGTTGGACATCAGGTGGACATGCGCGTCGACGTATCCGCGGACGCGGCCCTGGGCGTCGGTCCCGGTGAACGGCTCCCCCGTGACGTTGACCTGCGAGTCCGGGGCCGGGCGCGCCACGGGCTCCCACCACTGCGGGCCCGCCGCCGCGCCGGGGGCCGCGGGGCCGAGCACCAGGGTGGCCATCGCGAGGACCAGGCCGATCAACAGGTACCGGCTTCGTCCGAAGGCTCTTCGTCGATTCATTCCCCATCCCTTCACGACGCGTGCATGACAATTCGGAGAGGGTCTTTGGTCGCCGGCCTGCGCGTGCGGTCCGGACTCAGCCCGACGGGTGCACCGCTCCCGCCGCATGGGCACGGACCAGGGCCAGGTACTCCCCCGCCAGGCGGTGGCAGTCGCCGGGCCACCGCGCGGAGACGTAATTGCCGTCCTTGACGGTGAAGCCGCGTCCGGGCCGGGCGGCGGTGTCGCGCAGGGGCAGCGGCGGGCCGGCGAGGAAGTGGCCCGGATCGGCGAGCGCCGCGGTGACCTCCTGCTGCACGGTGGTGCGGTACGTGCGGTAGTAGCGCCCCAGCCAGAACCGGGTGAGGTTCCACCCGGTCAACTCCAGCAGGGCCGTCAGCGCCGTCGTCCGCCGGCCGTGCAGGACCGAGCGCCCGGTGGCGGGATCCTTGGCCCGGGCGGCGAGCAGCACGCCGTGGCAGACGGCCCCCACCGGCAGCCCCCGGGTGAAGACGCGGGCGAACAGCTGCTGGGCGGTGGCGTCCTCGAGCAGCGTCCGCATGCCCGCGGCGTGGCCGCCGGGTACGAACAGGCCCGTGATGTCGGCCGGTTCGACATCCGCGTACGAGGAGGGGGCGCGGAACCAGGGGTCTTCGGTGAGCCGCCGGTAGGCGGCGAGCTCGGCGCGGCGTGTCATTAGCCAGGGCGACAGCCAGGAGAAGCCGAGGTCCGTGAGCCGGGGATCGGCGAGCGCGACCTTCCCGCCGGGGGTTGCGAACCGCACCTCGAAGCCGGCGTCCCGCAGTGCGGCCCAGGGCACCGCCGCCTCGGTCGGGTCGTAGTCGCCTGCGGGGAGCAGGAAGAGAATCACGGCGTACTCCTCTGAGCGGTGGTGATCGGGGCAGCACGCTTGCCCGGCGCTCCGTGGGCCCCTGATCCCCTCGGTGTCCGAAGGCCGACCTTAGGAGCGGCCCGCGGCCCCGTCATTCACTTCGGCGGCCAACCCGTTGACTCTCCGAACCCGCCCCCGCCGACCGGCCCCGCCGACGGTGTTGACGGGGGTGGAGTGCCCGCATTGACTGGCGGCCGTGTCCACCATCGAGCCGCCCTCCGTCACTGCGTCCTACGCCCTCGCCGTCCTGAGCGCCACGGCGGAGGGCGTCGGCGGGTCCGGCTCCTGGGCCTCGCCGACGGACCGGCTGGAGTTCGGCGAGATGCGCGCCCTGTGGGACGCCGTGCTCGGCGCCCGGGACGCCGGCCCGCACACCGGGCTCCTCGTGGGCGACCGGATCCGGCCCGAAGGGCTGCACATCCTGGGCCACCTCGTCCTCACCTGCGCCAGCCTCGCGGACGCCGCGCAGGCGGCCGAGCGCTACCACCCCCTGGTGAGCCAGGCGGGCACGGTGACCGTGCACCGCCGCAACGGCGTCAGCCGGGTCTGCTACCGGCCGACCGTCGACCCGGCGGCCATGCACCCCCAGCAGGTGGAGGCGATCGTCAGCAGCATGGTGCGGGCGGCCCGCTGGATCGCCGGCGACGACTGGGCGCCCCTGGCCGTGTCGTTCGCCCATCCCCGCACGGGCTCGGCCGAGCCCTACGCCCGCGTCCTCGGCTGCCCCGTCACCTTCGACGCCCCGGAGAACGCGATCACGGTCGCCAACGAGGACCTCGACAGGCGCCGCCCCCTGTACGACCCGGCGCTCAACGCCCTGCACCGTGCCTACGCCGACCGCCTGCTGGACCGGCTGTCCACTGCCGCGACGGCGGCCGAGCGCGTGCGGACCTGGCTGGAGCACGCCGCGCTCGAGGACGCCGGCCCCGAGGGCCCCGCCAAGGAACTCAACCTCAGCGTCCGGACCCTGCGCAGGGCCCTGCACGCGGAGGGCACGTCGTGGCGCGCGCTCCTCGACACCGCCCGGCACGGCCGGGCCAGGCGGCTGCTGGAAACCACGGCCCTGCCGCTGGACCGGATCGCCCCCCTCGTCGGTTTGAGCGGCGCGACGGCCCTGGTCCGTGCCTTCACCCGGTGGGAGGGCATGCCCCCGGGGGCGTACCGCGTCCGGCACCGGCCCGCAGCTCCGGATCGCGGCGGCCCCGGCAGCGGGTGAGGAGGGTCACCGCCGGCGAGGCCCCGGCCGGCCGCGTCCGTTGCTGGATTGTCCGGCGGCCTGATCCGAGGCCCCGGACGAGATGCGCCGTACCCGGTTACGCACGACGACGCGCGAGGTGCTGCACGAGCAGCGCCGTCCGCTGTCCGCACCCGGGCAGCGTCCTCGTCGATCCAGATGGGCCGAACGCCATGACCGTGCCACTCACCCGCAGCCTGTACCGGACGACCGCACATGCCGCCGGGGGCCGCAGCGGATCCGTCCGGACGGACGACGGGCGCCTGGACGTCCGTCTCGCCCCGCCGCGCAAGAAGGTGCCCGGCACCACCAACCCCGAGCAGCTGTTCGCGGCCGGTTTCGCCGCCTGCTTCACCTCCGCGCTCGCGGAGGTCGCCGCCGAGTTCGGGGCGGACGCCTCCGCCGCGCGCGTGGCCTGCGAGGTGCAGCTCGGCACCACGGACACGCCCGCGGGCTACGGCCTCGCGGTGGCCCTCACCGTCAGCCTGCCGGGGTGGCGGGCGGCGGACCTCCAGCCCCTGCTGCACCGGGCCGACGCGGTCTGCCCGTACGCCCAGGCCGTACGCGGCAACGTACCGCTGACGCTCCTGGCCGTGGACGACCCCGCCGCCGACGACCGGATCTGAGCCCGAGCCGGCGGACCGCGTCCCGGGCGGCCCCGGCGTCCCGGTGCCCGAGCACGGCGCCTGGCTGCGGCGCGGCATCAGCCGCAACGGCCACCGGCTCCTGGTCCGGACCGGACCACGTGGTGCGCGTCGGCCCGCACGTGGTGCACGTCGATGCGCGTGCGGGTGCGTACTGGCGGCTGTGACCCCGCTGCGGTGGGGACGCGGTCGGGAACGGCCCGCTCTCACCTGACCCGCTCGACGCTCCACAGCGGCATCTGCTCGAAGAAGGCGACCGACTCCTCCCGCCACCGTGACCGCCAGCCGGCGGCCACCTCGGACGCCTGCTGCGCGGAGCGGCGCATGTCCGCCTGCATCCTGACCGCCACACCCCGGCGCTCCGCGATCTCCCGGACGGCAGCGATGGCTTCCGGCGTACAGGACGGGTCCCCGAGTGCGGCTTCGACCACGCGGCGCTCGGCGTCGTCGACCGACGCCAGCAGGGTACGGACGGTGTAGCTGTTCTTGCCGTCGCGGATGTCTGTGCCGGTCGGCTTGCCCATGGCGGCCGCGTCTCCGAACAGGTCCAGGTAGTCGTCGCGCATCTGCCCGCAGATCCCAACCAGCCGCGCGTAGTCGCGCAGTTCCTTCTCGAAGAGCGCCGGCTGCTCGCCCGCGGCCAGCAGGCCGAGCTGCATGGGCGCGAGGATCGAGTAGCGGGCGGACTTGTAGTCGGCCACGCAGTGCAGGACGTCCTCGTCCGGTGCGGCGGCGAAGTCGCGTTCCAGGTCGATGATCTGGCCCACGAACGTGTCGGCCGCCGCCCGGGTCAGCACCTCGACCATGGCCTGCCGCACTGCCGCCGGCACCTTCGCCTCCAGCAGCGCCTGCAGTGAGAGGGCGAGAGCGAGGTCGCCCGCCAGTACCGTCAGGCCGAGGGCCGCCTGCGGGTGGTCGGGGAAGCGCTCGCGGTAGGAGTAGTACGTGGACGGGCCGCCGCGGCGGGTGGGGCTGTCGTCGATGAGGTCGTCGTGCACCAGACCGTGCGTCTGGAGCAGCTCGATGCTCAGCGCGGCGGCGTCCAGCCCTTCGACCGGCCCGTCCGTCACCAGACGCGCCGCCTCGTGCAGCAGCACGACCCGTATCCGCTTCCCGCCCCGCAAGGACAGCTCCCGCAGCAACCGCAGGCAGTCGGGGGTGAAACGGCTGAACGAGGGTGCGCCGAGTCCGGCGCTCACCGTGTCGAAGTACTCCTCGAAGACCGTGTTGAACCGCTGCTCGTATCCGGCGACGCGCTCGAGGATCTGCTGGGTCATGACGCGTTCTTCCTGCCTGGGTGTGTCGGGGCACGCTGTAGACGTGTGACGGTAGTGCCTCGTGACCGTGGTCGGTCGCGGCGGGGTCAGGCAGTGCAGGCAGTTCCTAGCCGGCGGCGGCAGCCGGGCCGGCTGCCTGTTCCAGGGCTTCCAGGACGGTGGCGCTGAACAGCGTGGCCTTGTAGCCGGTCTGCGGCAGCGGCCGGCAGCGGGCGAGTACCGTCGCGGCCGCTTCGGCGAGGACCGCGGGAGTGGCTTCGCGGCCGATCAGGGCGGCCTCCACCTCCGTCAGCCGCAGCGGGACGCGCGCCACCCCGCCCGCCGCGACGGCGGCGTGCGTGACGGTGGCGCCGTCGAGCGCCAGCCGGGCGGCGGCCTCGGCCAGGGGCCATTCGGCGTGGGCCCGGCTGGTGGCCCGGTGGTAGCCGGCGCGTTCGCCGGGCAGGGGTGCGGGCAGCCGGATCGCGGTGAGGATGCGGCCCGGCGGCAGCAGGTGGTCGGCGTGGGAGAGCCGGTCGCCGTCCCCGTACAAGTCGGCGACGCTGCGCGGGGATTCGCCGTGGACCTCGGCCTCGGCATCGTAGGTGAGCAGGGTCATCGCGAGCGTGGACGGGTGCGGGGTGACGCAGCGGCCGTTTCCGCTGACCACGCCGAAGTGGTGGTCGCCCTCGCGCGCGGGGCAGCCGGTGCCGCCCTTCTGGAGGCAGCTGACGTGCGGATTGCGGTAGTACCAGCAGCGGTTGCGCTGCAGCAGGTTGCCGCCCAGGGTGCCGGCGGCGCGGATCTGCGGAGTGGCCGCGGCCGCGGCCGACATCGGGAGGGCCGGCCAGCCGGCGCGCAGCTGCGGATCGGAGGCCAGCGCGGCGAGGGTGGTCAGGGCGCCGATCCGCAGCCCGCCGCCGGGCAGCGGCGTGGTGCCGCGCAGGTGGCCGGCGCCGGCGAGGTCGGTGAAGGGCCCGGGCGAGACGCCGCTGCGCTGCCGGGCGGTGGTGTCGGTGCCACCGGCGCGCAGCTCCCCGCCGCGGGCCAGGACGGCGGCCGAGAGGTCGGTGAGGGCGGGATCGGTGCTCACGTACCCAGTCCTTCCAGGAGCCGGTCGGGGCGGATGGGCATGTCGTACGGGCGCCAGCCGGTCGCGTCGTGGACGGCGTTGGCCAGGCACGCCGCAGTGGGCAGGGTGGCGATCTCGCCGAGGCCGACACCGCCGCCGGGGACGTGCTCGAAGCCCTCCTGGTGGAAATGGATGGTGATCTCGGGGGTGTCGCCGATCCCCGGGATGCGGTAGTCCTCGAGGTTCTCGGTCAGCACCCGGCCGGTGACCGGGTCGGTGCGCCGCTCCTCGTACAGGGCGTAGCCGACGCCCTGTACGACGGCGCCCTCGCACTGGCTGCGGGCGAGGCGGTCCTCGTGGATGCGGCCCGCGGAGATGCCGCTCCACACGCGCAGCGGGCGGATCCGGCCGAGCCGCGTGTCCACCTCGACCTCGGCGACCTGCACCGATCCGGTGAAGCCGCGGCCGATCGCCACACCGCCCATCGTGAAGGGGACCGCGAAGCCCCGGTGGTCGCGGGGGCGCCGGCCGGTGGCCCGTACGCCGTGCGCCGCGTCCAGCCGGGCGGCCACGTCACCGCCGCCGAGCGCGTCGCGCAGTCGGACGGCGGCGTCCGCGGCGGCGGGCACGAGGGAGGGCGTGGTCCGGCTGCCGCCGGAGGTGGGTCCGTGGACGGCGTCGCTCCGGCCGACCTCGGCGCGCACCCTCTCCTCCGGCACGCCGAGCCCCTCGGCGACGGCCCGGCGCAGCACGGTCCGCGAGCCCGTGCCCATGTCCTGCACGGCGCAGCGGGCGACGACGACCCCGTCCTCGACGGTGAGCTCGACCTCGGTGACGGGATCGAGGAAATACAGCCAGTTGGCCGCCGCGACGCCGACACCGCGGCGGAACCGCCCGGTGCCGCCGCGGGGGCCCGACCAGACGGGAAGCGTGGCGGCCCGGTCGTACAGGGCGTGCCGCTTGAGGTTGCCGTCCCAGCGGCGGCGCAGGGCGATCGGGTCCTGGCCGAGCCGGTGGGCCATCTCGTCGACGGCCTGCTCCAGGGCCCAGCACATCGTGGGTCCGCCCGGGCCGCGGAAGGGGGCGCCGGGAGGCCGGTGGGTGACCGCGTCGAAGTCGCGGAGCCGGCGCGGGGCCTTGCCGTACATGAACCGGGCCAGTGCCGCCACGGTGCCGCCCACCGAGACCCCGCCGTCGCTGTCCGCGTCCATGGCCAGCGCGCTCAGATCGCCGGCCGCGTCCGCGACCATCGCCAGCCGGATCCGGGTGCCGGGCCGGTATCCGCCGTCGGTGAGCTCCTCGTCCCGCTCCAGCGCCACCCGCACCGGGGCGCCGTGCAGCCGGGCCAGCTCCACCGCGGCGACGACATCGGAGGTCAGCCCCATCTTGCAGCCGAAGCCGCCGCCTACGTGGACGGCCTTCGCCACCACCCGTTCGACGGGCACGCCGAAGCGTTCGGCGGCGAGTTCGGCCGTCTGCTTCACGGACTGCGTGGACACCTCCAGGTGGAGGGTGCCGTCGACCCACTGGGCCAGGCAGGCGTGCGGTTCGAGGGGTGTGTGGGTCTGCGCGGCGGTGGTGAACACGCCCTCCACGACCCGCTCGGGGTTCTGGGCCCGGGCCTCGGTGATACGGCGCACGGCCGTGGCGGGGCGTTTGCTCATGGCGGACGGGCCCCGCAGGTTGCCGCGCCAGCGGGCCGGCAGCAGCTGTGGGGTCTCGCCGGATCCCGGGGCCCGCTTGCGCGCCGCCTTGTCCTCGTAGACCAACGGGCCCTCGCCGGTCCGGGCCTGGCGTACGTCCAGGGCGGCCGGCAGTACCTCGTAGTCCACAGCGACCCGCGCCGCGGCCGCCCGTGCGGAGGCCCGGTCCGGCGCCGCGACGGCGGCCACCGGCTGGCCGACGTACCGGACCACGCCGTCGGGAGGCAGCAGCGGCACCAGCGGGACGTCTCCGGCCTCCAGGGAGCGTACGTGCGCGTGCGCGTGCGGCGAGCGGATGATCACCCCCTCCAGCAGTCCCTCGGGGCGCAGGTCCGTGGTGTACCGGGCCGATCCGTCGATCTTCTCGGGGGCCTCGGTGCGCGGGACCGCCGGTGCCTCCCCGTTGGCCGGCGCCGTGTCGTAGTCGCCCGCGCAGGCCGCGGCCACCGCGGCGAAGATCCTTTCGTACGCGCCGCAGCGGCACAGGTGGCCCGCGAGCGCGTCCGCGATCTGCTCCCGCCCCGGCCGGGTGCGGCCGTGCGCGGCCCGCCACCGCTCGAAGAACGCCGCCGCCTCGACCACGAACCCCGGGGTGCAGTAGCCGCACTGGAGGGCGTCCTCGCCGGCGAAGGCGCGCGCGACCGGGTGGCCCGACAGGCCCTCCGCCGTCGTCACCCGCCGGCCGGCCAGCACGACCGCGGGCGTCAGGCAGGACACCCGGGGCTCACCGTCGACCTGGATCGTGCAGGCCCCGCACACCCCGCCCGCGCACACCAGCTTGGTGCCGGTCAGACCCAGCCGGTCGCGCACCACCTCCACGGCGGCCGGGTCGTCGTCCACGTCCACCGCCCGATGGGCGCCATTGACCTCGAACTCCACGAGACGTGCTCCTTAGCCGTGGGGTGGTGGCGACCGCCGGGCCTCGCGCTCACCTTCACACTCCTTGATATCCCGCTCCCGGGATCGGCGCAGTTCGGCGCGCGCCCGGGTGTGCCGTCCTTTCGGATCGCGCTCCCCCGGCGACCGGCACGTGACCGGCTGGATCGCAGCAGGGACATCAAGGGCTGATCGGGGGGCCTTGCGCAGCAGCAGCGCCCCGCTGCCTACTTCGGCTCCGTCGCGATCTGGATCAGGTTGCCGCAGGTGTCGTCGAAGACGGCGGTGGTGACGGGGCCCATGTCCAGGGGCTCCTGGGTGAAGCGGACGCCGAGGCCGCGCAGGCGTTCGTACTCCGCCGTCACGTCGTCGACGGCGAACTGGGCGAGCGGGATGCCGTCCTGGACGAGCGTGTCGCGGTAGGTCCTGGCGGCCGGGTGACCGGCGGGCTCCAGCAGGAGTTCGGTGCCGCCGGGCTCGTCGGGCGAGACGACGGTCAGCCACCTGTCCTTCTCCCCCACCGGAACGTCGTGCTTCTTCACGAAGCCGAGGACCTCGGTGTAGAAGTGCAGGGCCTTGGCCTGGTCGTCGACGAAGACGCTGGTCAGATGGATCTTCATGGGGTGCTCTCCTCCGGTGGGGACGCGTCGGGCACGGGCCATCGCTCGGCGATCTGCCGCAGCGGGGCGGTGTTCAGGTCGTGGAACTTGTAGCGACCCTCCCGCCTGGTCTCCACGAGCCCCGCGGCCTCCAGCACGGCGAGGTGCTGGGAGACCCCCTGGCGCGAGATGCCGAGCCGGTGCTTCACGCTCAGCCGTGAGCAGATCTCGAACAGTGTCTGTCCGGACCTCTCCGTCAGCTCGTCGAGGATGATGCGACGGGTGGAGTCGGCCAAGGCTTTGAAAAGGTCGTCGGCCACGACCCCATGATAGGCAAATGTTCACTTGCCTATCAAGCCGAGGCGCGCCGTGCTGGAGGGCAAGCCCGAGCCCTGCGCTCGCACTTTTTCCGGAGAAGAACCTGGAAAACGATGTTCTACGCTGTCCGTGACGAAGAGTAAGGATCACGCGCAATGAGACCGAGGACGCCTGTTCGATGAGCCCGAAACAACAACGCGGCGAGGCCACGGTCGAACAGGTGCTGAACGCAGCACTCAAGGTCTACGCCTCCTCCGGCGAAGCCGGCCTCACCGTCAGCGCGATCACCAAAGCCAGCGGGATCAGCTCCGGAAGCATCTACCACCACTTCGGCAGCCTCGACGGCGTGTTCTCCGCGCTCGCACTGCGCTCCGTGGGCCAGCTCCTGAACGCATTGGGAACAGCGCTCGTACAGGCGGCCGACGCCCGCTCCGGCATCCGGGCCGTCGTCCTGGCCTACCTGGATTTCGCGCAGACCCATCCGGACGAGGCCCGCCTCATACACTCCGTCGCCGCGGACCGGGAAGGCATGGCGCGCGCCGGAGAGCTCCGCGACTCCCAGGAGGCACGGCTGGCACCGATCACCCTCTGGATCCACGCGCACCAGGAATCCGGCGAACTCGCGAGCCTCTCCGCCCCCATGATCGAGTCCCTCGTCATGGGCCCGGTCGTCGCTGTCGTCCGCCGCTGGCTCACGGTGGGCGATGTCGATCTGGAGGAAGCCGCCGGGGCGCTGCCGGAACACATCTGGCGCTCGGTCAGCCACCGCTAGCCCGATCAAGCGAGCGGACGCTCAACCATACGGCGATCGTTGGCGGTCCTGTTGTGCAAGCGGACCTTACTGGTCCATGCGAACACACGACTGAGTTCAGCGAACGCCAAGGAGCACGGCATGACGTTACGGAAGACCGCACGGGTCGGCGTGGTGGGTCTCGCGGCGGCCGCGATGGCGGCCACCGCCTTCGCGGTGCCCGCCCAGGCATCGTCGGGCACCGCCCCCGCGAAGGCGGGGCACGAGGCGACCCAGCGTGCAATGGACGCGGAGGTGGAGGCGGGCATTCCCGGCATCACGGCCCAGGTACGCGACGCCCGCGGCGTCTGGAAGTCGACGTCGGGCGTCGGCAACCTCACGACCGGCACGCCGCGCGGCACGAACGACCGGTTCCGGATCGGCAGTATCACCAAGACGTTCGTGGCGACCGTCCTGCTCCAGATGGAGGCGGAGGGGAAGCTCGATCTCGACGACAAGGTG
The DNA here is from genome assembly GCF_052871255.1 of Streptomyces sp. LARHCF249. NCBI lineage: Bacteria > Bacillati > Actinomycetota > Actinomycetes > Kitasatosporales > Streptomycetaceae > Streptomyces > Streptomyces sp. LARHCF249. The sequence continues at coordinate 182,525 of NZ_JBIXJQ010000004.1, read as the reverse complement.
GAGCACCACCTCCCCGGGCTGGTACGGGGCAACGGCAACGACGGCCGCAAGATCACCGTGCGTCAGCTGCTCAACCACACCTCCGGCCTCTTCGACTACCTGGCCGACGAGGAGTACCTCGATACGTACATGCGGGGCGAGGGCTTCCTCACGCACCGCTACGACACCCTGCCCCCCGAGAAGCATGTGAAGGTGGCCCTCTCCCACGCGCCGCTGTTCGAGCCCGGCGACCGGTTCTCGTACTCCAACACCAACTACATCCTCGCCGGGTTGATCATCGAGAAGGCGGGCGGGCGGACGTACGAGGCCGAGGTCCGCGACCGCATCATCAAGCCGCTGGGCCTGAGGGCCACCTCCCAACCCGGCAACAGCATCCGCATGCCCCGGCCCAGCAGCCGCAGCTACTCCAAGCTGTTCGCGTCGACACCCGACCGGATCGACGACGTGACCGAGATGAACGGGTCGCAGGGCTGGGCCGACGGCGACATCATCTCTACCACCGGCGACCTGAACCGGTTCTACAACGCCCTGCTGAACGGCGAGTTGCTCACGCCGAAGCAGCTCAAGGCCATGAAGACCACCGTTTCGACCGCCGAACGCCCCGACATGTCCTACGGACTCGGCATCACACGGTTCCGGACGAGCTGCGGCACGACGCTCTGGGGCCACGGCGGAGGCATGCTCGGGTCGACCTCGCTGGCCGTCACCACCGAGGACGGACGCCACCAGCTCGCCTACAACCGCAACGGGGACTGGAGCACGGGATCCCCGCAGAACATCATGGAGGCCGAGTACTGCCCCACACCGGCCCCCGGTAGCTGAGCCGCGGCCGGCCGCCCGCGTCTACGGGGCCTGCGTCGGGGTGAACCGCGTCAGGATCAGCAGGGTGTCGACGAGGTCCTCGGCGGGGGCTCCGGTGGCCAGGCGGCGCAGCTGCTGGCCGAAGACCAGGGCGACGGCCACGCCGGCCAGGCGTTCGGGGTCCGGCACGCCGAGGTGGGTCAGGATCCGGGTGGCCAGCAGGTCGTAGGCGGAGAAGCACTCGGCCGCGGCGGCGCGCAGCCGTTCGTCGCGGCCGGCCTGGACGTACAGCTCGAAGGGCGCGATGTGGCGGCTGTCGAAGGCGTTGCCGCCCGCGACCTGGGCCACCACCTCGGCCGCCTGCCCGATGTCGAAGCGCTCGTCGGAGCATGCGTCGGCGAGGGCCGTGAAGTGCCGGGTCTCCTCGGCCACGAAATGCAGCAGGCTCTCGCGCAGCAGCTCGTGCTGGGTGGCGAAGTGGTACGTGACGGAGCCGAGGGAGACGCCGGCCTCCTTGGCGATCCGCCGGTTGGTGACGGCGGCGATGCCGTCCTGCCCGATGATCCGCAGTACGGCGTCGATGATGCTCTGGCGGGTGTCGGAAGCATGGGGCACGTCGACATTCTGCCCCATGCGGCGGCGCGACGGCCCGTGCGGGGATGGGGAGTTGGCGACGTCCGAGGTGTGGACAGGCGACAGAGGGATCCCTACTGTTCGTTCGAACGAACAATAGATGGTCGCCGTACGGGAGTCGTCGTGGACATATCGGGATCGAACGTTCTGCTCACCGGGGCCACCGGAGGCATCGGCGCCGCCCTGGCCGCGCGCCTGACCGCGCAGGGGGCCCGGCTCACGGTCACCGGGCGGCGGGAGGAAGCGCTCAAGGCCACCGCCGACGCCTGCGGAGCACGCACCGTGGTCGCCGATCTGGCCGTCCGGTCCGATGTCGTCCGCCTCGCCGAGACCTGCGCCGAGGCGGACGTCCTAGTCGCGAACGCCGCCCTGCCCGCCAGCGGCGACCTGCTGGACTACACCGAGGAGCAGCTCGACCGCGCCCTGGACGTCAACCTGCGCGCGCCCGTGCTGCTGTCCCGGCTGCTCGCGGCGCACATGGTGGCCCGCGGGCGCGGCCACATCGTGCTGGTCGGCTCCCTTTCCGGCAAGGCGGCGACCAAGTCGACCTCCCTGTACAACGCGACGAAGTTCGGGCTGCGCGGATTCGCCCTCGCCCTGCGCCAGGAACTCAGGAGTACGGGGGTGGGGGTGTCCCTGGTCCAGCCCGGATTCGTCCGCGAAGCCGGGATGTTCGCGGCCACCGGTGCCGCCACGCCGAACGGCATCAGGACCGTCACGCCCGGCCAGGTCGCCGACGGCGTCGTACGAGCCGTCCGCCGCGACCGGTGCGAGGTCAACGTGGCCCCGCTGGAGCTGCGGCTGCTGAGCGCCATCGCCGGGCAGTTCCCCGGGTTCGCCGAGCGGATCCAGGCGCGGGCGGACGTGGACGGCTCCGTGCGACAGATCGTCGAGGCCCAGCGCTCGCACCGTTAGGCGCCGGCGGTCCCGCGCCGCCGGGCGGGACCGCCGGTCGCCCCGTCTCCCCCACCGCCTTCGCGCGGATCCGTCCGAGCCCGCGCCCGCACGCCGTCGTACGTCCCTCCTGCACGTCCCTGCACGTCCCTGCACGGCCCCGCACGTCCTCGCACGGCCCGCACGTCCTCGCACCTGCACGCCTTCCATGCCGCCTCACGTGAAGGAGAGCACCGCTGTGCCGAGTGAACACCTCCCGAACGCCGTGCCCGGCCCCGCCCCGGGTGTCGAGCGCAGGTCCCTGCTCCGATTAGGGGCCCTGCTGGCCGCCGGCGGAGCCGCCGCGCTGGTTCCCGCGCCGATCGCGCACGCAGCGACGAGGGGCCAGGGGACCGACACGGTCACCACCACCTACCGGGGCCGCTCCCCGTACGGCAACGACCAGTGGGCGTACGTCCCCTTCGACGTCCCCGCCGGAGTGCAGCGGATCTCCGTCTCGACCTCCCACGACGCCGCCGCCGGCATCCTGGACCTCGGCATCTTCGGCCCGTCCGGCTTCCGCGGCTGGTCGGGCGGCGAACGGTCCGGGTTCACCCTCTCCGCGGCGGACGCGACTCCCGGCTACGTGGCTGGGCCCGTCGAGACCGGCAGCTGGTCCGTCATCCTGGGGCCGATGGTCGGCGCCGCCGGCGGCATGGCCTGGCAGGTGGACGTCACCCTGCACCTCGGGGCCCCGCTGCCCCGGGCCCCGTACGACATCCTGCCGGCGTCGGTGGCGGGTCGTGGGCCGGGCTGGTACCGGGGCGACCTGCACCTGCACAGCGTGCACTCCGACGGGAAGCGCACGGTGGACGAGATCGTCGCGGCCGCCCGCCAGGAGGGGCTGCACTTCATCGCCACCTCCGACCACAACACCAGTTCCACCGGGGTGGCGTGGCACGGCAACGTCCCGACCGACCTGCTGGTCATCAACGCCGAGGAGGTCACCACGCGCCACGGCCACTGGCTGGCCGTCGGCCTGCCCCAGGGCGAGTGGGTGGACTGGCGCTACGGACCCGCGGACCAGGGGGTGTTCGACAGCCACGCCCGGCGCGTGCACAGTCTGGGCGGACTGACGATCGCCGCCCATCCGCTCACTCCGGCAGCGGGATCCTTCTGGGAGTTCGGCCTCGACCGCGTGGACGCGCTGGAGGTGTGGAACGGGCCGTGGACCCTGGACGACGCGGCCAACATCGCCGCCTGGCACGTCATGCTCTGCCTCGGCAAGCGGGTCGCCGCCGTCGGCAACAGCGACGCCCACAGCCCCGCGGACGCCGTCGGCCGGCCCCACAACGTGGTGCGCGCCACCAGCCTGTCGACGCCCGCCGTGCTGGACGCACTGCGCCTGGGCCGGTCGTACGCCGTCGAATCCGCGGCCGTGACCGTGGACTTCACCGCCCGCGCCGGCGGGGCGGTCGCGGGACCCGGCGAGGAACTGCCCCTGTCGTTCTTCGACGCCGTCGACGTGACTTTGGACGTGACGGGGGCCCCGGACAGCATCGCCACGCTGTACACCGAGTGGGGCATCATGGCCGCCACCTGCATCGACGGCAGCGGCAAGGGACAACTGCGCTGGCGCGGCTGGGGCAAGGCCTCCCTGTTCGCCCGCGCCGAGGTGCGCCGTCCCAAGCCCGCCTCCACCACGCTGGACCAACTCGTCGCCCTCACCAACCCGGTGTGGTTCTACTCCGCGAAACTGCCCCCGTACGACGTCGAGCGGCGCACGCTCTTCCACACCGAGCGCCGCCCCGACGGATCGTGGAGCAGCATGCGCCCGCTGCCGGGTGCCGCCGCCGGCGCCGCCTCGTTCGCGGGGATCCAGAGCGCGGCGGCCGGTATGGCGGACGGCTCCGTGGTGGTGCTGGGCATCGCGCCCGACAACGGTCTGTGGCTGACCGCCGTACGGGGTGCGGCCACGCTCCAGCCGTGGCAGCGTGTCGCGGGACCGGACGGCTCCACCGGGTTCACCGTCCGGGAGGCGGACATCGCCGCCTTCCCCGACGGCACCTGCCAGATCGTGGTGACGGCCATGGACGGCACCGCCTTCCACCAGCAGCGCCGCGCCGACGGCGGGCTGCCCGGGTTCCGGGCCCTGCCCGGTGTCACCGCGAAGAGCCGCTGGGGTGCGACGAAGGTGTCGATCACCGCCATGCCCGACGGGTCGGCCCAGCTGCTCAGCTACGGAACGGACGGTGCCATGTACCACTGCGCGCGCGGGCGTGACGGTGTGTGGACGGCCTGGGGGCGCCTGGCCGGCTACAACGGCGCCCCGACGTTCTCCGGCCCGGCCCTGGCGATCACCGGCATGCCCGACGGTTCCTCCCAGGTCCTCGCGATCGGGCTCGACGGGATCGTGTACCACCAGCAGCGGCGGCCCGACGGCTCCTGGACCGGATTCCGGCCGCCGCGCGGCGTCACCACCGCCACCATGGGGGCCAGCGCCATCGGCATCGCGGGGACACCCGACGGCTCCGCCCAGGTCGTGGCGGTCGGGCTCGACGGCCGGATCTGGCACAACGCCAGGAAGGCGGACGGCTCCTGGACGCCGTTCGCGCAGATACCCGGCCCGAACGGGAGGGACTCCTTCCCCGCGGGGCAGGTCCGCATCACCGCCCTGCGCGACGGCAGCACGCACGTGACGGCCATCAGCGCCGGCTAGCGGGAGCCCCCATGAACCGCCCCGAGGCAGGCTCAGCGTTTCCCGCGGCTGGCTGCGCCCACGAGTTCCGCCAGGGCCGCCGCCAGAGCGACGAGGCCGGGTCCGGCGGGGCCGCCCGGCTCGGACATGTACACGTCCCGGCGGATCTCGACCATCAGCGCACTGACCCGGCTGTCCCTGCCGTAGTACTCCAGCGGTACGTACGTGCCGGCGAAGGGGCTGTCGATCCCCGTGCCGCCGAAGCCCGCGAACGCCTTCCCGGCCGCGGCGAGGAGGTCGGCCGGGGTGTGGAAGGGGTCCGTGCCCAGGCAGATCGGCGGCCGGGCGCCGTCGCCGTGCAGTTCGTAGGGGAGGGACTCCGTCGGGTACGAGTGCACGTCGATGACCACGGCTCGTCCGACGGCCGCCAACCGGTCGCCCACGGCCCGCGCCATTGCCTCCGCGTACGGGTGGAAGTAGCGGTCGATCAGCGGTCGGCCGTCGAAGCCCTCGGCGCGCAGGCGCTCCCGGTGGGTGGTGTGCGTGTACACCGCTCCCATGCCCACGGCCAGCATCTCCTCGCGCTCGTCCGGGAAGCGCTCCGGGTCGATGACGAGACGGGACAGCCGGTTGACGAACCGCCACGGCGTGACGGCAGAACCCGCCGCGGCCGCTGCGGCGATGTCCGACGTGTAGGCGTCGGTGATGTGGTCCAGTTCCTGCTCGAGCGCCCGGTCGTCCAGTGCGATGCCGCTGCGGACGGACTGCGGTATGACGCGTGAGGAGTGCGGCACGTGCAGGATCACCGGCGACGTGCCGGCGCCGGGAAGGAGGTGGAAGGACTCGGTCGAGTGGTTCATGTGTGCTTTTCCTTCGGAGGCGGCGCCCAGTCGGCATGGGGCCTCTGGCGTCAGTGGCGCGTGTCGGGGTCGTCGAAGCGGAGTACGGAGTCGACGTCCCGGCGCAGGGCGCGGGCGGTGGGCGGTGGGGCGTAGGAGAGGCGGAACAGGAGCAGTTCGGTCTCGTCCGGGCGCTGCGGGACGACGGCGGAAAGGCGTGTGCGCAGGGTGTGCAGGGTGGCGGTTTCCGCCGGGTCGAGTCCGGTGCCGTCGCCGTGCTCGACGCGGGCGAAGAGGTACAGCAGTACGGTGACGGGCTGGTATCCGAGGCCCAGGGACGTCGCGGTGAGCCAGAGCCGCTGCAGGGCCCTGCCTCCGTCGAAGTGCGCCTGGGAGCCGCTCCCGGGAACGGTGAGGCAGCCGATCGCCGAGGATGCCGCGACGCTGTTGCGTGCCCCGTCCTCGAAGGCCCGGCCGCCGCCCATCTGCCGGACGAAGGCGAGGTGGGGCCAGTGGCGGGCCAGGGACAGGCCCGCCAGGTCGGTGGCGTCCGCTTCGAGGGTGGCGATGTCGATGCCGTCCCGCGTCGTCCGTACCTCTTCGGGAGTCCAGCGCAGCTCGCTCATCATCTCCTGGTGCAGGCGCGGGGACAGCATGCGCAGCCGGTCTCCGGCGCCCAGGATGCGGCCCGTCTCCTCCAGCTCCGCACGGTCGGTGACCAGGTGCAGGCGGGCGCCGCTCTGGGCCGCGCAGCGCGTCAGGGCCTGCCGGTGGGACGCGTCCAGGGGGCGGGCGGGGCCGGGCCGGCGGTTGGTGGCACGCCGGTCGATCCAGTCGACGAGTTCGGGGCGGGGGGTGTGCGGGGCCCTGGAGAAGGTCAGTTCGCAGACGAGTCCGGGATCGGCCGGGTCGGGGAAGCGGCGGACGCGGCAGGCCCAGCCCGAGGCGCGGGCAGCGAGGTCGATGTTCTCGACGGCCGCCCCGATCGCCAGCCGGGTGGCGCTCGCCTGGAAGTCGAGCAGCGTCGGCGGCTGCGCGTCGTCGGTGCGGCACTGCAGCACCGTGCCGCGAGCGAGGAACTTCCAGGGCTGGACGTTCCCGCCTGAGGGGGCCTGGATTCCGTACGCCACGAGGCGGCGGATGCCCTCCTCGCCCAGGGCCTCACCCGGGCCGGGCAGGACGAGGGGGGCGGGGCGGGCTGCGGGCCGCGGCGCCGCGGTCGACCGTTCGGGCGTCGGGTGGGCCTGCGCGCCGTCTCGTACGAGCTCCGCCGGGTCGACGAAGAAGCGCCCCGAGGCGGTGAACTGCCCGAGCAGGACCCGGCGGGCGGTGTCGGTGAGCACGGCGGCGCCCAGGGCCACACCCGAGGCGAGCTGGGGCCACGAGGAGAGGGTGTGCCCGATCTCCATCAGCGAGGGGGCCATGCGTTCCGAGAGGTTCTCGGGGCCGAGGATCCGCAGGACGTGCGGCACCTTCTCGCGGACCGGCAGCCCCTTGAGGTCGGCGGCCGCCACTCCGTCGATGAGGCCGTGCAGCAGGGGCCGGTCCGGTTCGAGGTCGAAGCGCTCCACGTCCAGCATGCCGCGCTCGTTGGTCTCCATCAGCACGGCGATCCGGTGCGCGCGGGCACGTTCCCGCGCGAAGACCTTGATGTAGAGGTCGTCGCACTCCTCGATGAACAGATCGGCACGGCCGTCGCCGGTGAGGAAGGCGTCGACGTTGTCCTCGGTCAGGCCTTCGGGCCATATCGATATGTCGAGGTAGGGGTCCATCTCGTACATCTGCCGTGCGGCAATGACCACTTTGGGCAGGCCTATGTCGGTGACGGAGGCACGCAGGCGGTTCAGGTTCGAGAGGGAGAGCCGGTCGAAGTCCGCGATCCGGAAGCGGCTCCCGACGCCTTCCTGGGCGAGGGTGAACGCGCTGGCGGCGCCCACGGAGAGGCCGGCCACCGCGATCGTCCGGCCCGTGAGGTCTGCCTGTTCCGCTGCTGTGATCTTGTAGTGGTTGCGGGACTGGCGCAGCTCACGGTATTCGGCCTCGGGCAAGACGTGGGCAAGCCGGCCTGACCACGGGTACCAGACCCACGTCCCGTACTCCAGGGGCGGCTGCCCGCCGAGGTGCCCTTCCACCGCTGCTTCGAGTTCCGCGGCGGTCGGACGCCAGGCGGGGCGGCGGGCGGTGAGCAGCTCCGCCACCTGGTCGGGCAAGGTGTCCTGGACCGCTGTCGCCTCACCGCGGGTCAGTATCCCGGTCAGCTCCGACCGTTGCCCGGGGTCGCCCGCGGCGAACAGCAGCGGACGCCAGGGGCTCGCGCCGTCGGCCGTCCGGGCCAGGGAGTTGATCTGCGCTTCCAGACTCATCGTGCACCTTCGGCAGGTCGTGGTCGGTGTGGACAGGGGGGCGGGGCGCGGGCGGTGTCAGGGTTCCGGCGAGAGCAGCGAGGGCTCGAACAGCCGCAGGCCGAGCTGGTCGGCGCAGACGCGCAACACCTGCTCGGGTATGCGCTCGCGGGTGCTCCTCAGCCCTTCGCCCAGCGCATGCAGGGCTCGCGTCAGCCGCGCTTCGCGGTGGTGGAACGCCTCGATCCTGTCGAGGGAGAAGTACGAGGTGACGCCCGGCAAGGGGGCGTCGGCCAGGGGTTGTTCCCACCGCCACCGGTAGCCGCAGCGTTCGTACGTCCCTGTCAGCCGGGCCGAGCAGCTGCCGAGGAGCGCCGTGGCACCAAGGGTTTCGGCGGCGGCGATGCCGGCGACCACCAGCACGGTGACGAGGTGCCGTCCCTTCCAGTGCGGCGCCACCCACGCGCCGGCGAGTTCGGCCACGACCTCTCCGCGCGCCCGGGCCCGGGCGACGGCGGACGCGACGTCCGGACTGCGGAGGTGAATCTCGGAGGGCAGCTCCCCCCTGACGCCGTGGTGGATGCGCACACCGCCCACGAGCCGGCCGTCGTCGTCCACGGCTGCCACACAGCTCAGCGCATCGGCGCCGACGCGTGGGTCGCCCTTGCCGAACCTCACCATCACCTCGTGGCCGAGCCGGGCGTACGCCCTCTCCTGCTCGGCGAGAAAGTCCTGGTAGAGGGGGTCGTCGTACTGGATGTCGAACAGTCGCAGGTGCATGGTGGGGGCCTTGAGGGTCTAGGCGGACGGGCGCGCGGCAGCCCGGTGCGGGTTACGGGTGCGGGTACGGGTACCCGTACGGATACGCCCGCCCGGCTCGCGGCACGGCGTGGTGGAAACCGCCCGATGGGCATACGCGCGCAGCATTGCCCCGCCCCCTCCCCGTCCGCCGCGCGAAGGGCAGCGCGCGGCGCAAACCGACTGTACCGGCACAGCGTTGGCGAGGAGGGGGAGAGTGGGGACGCACCCACCACGGGCAGCAACCGCTGCCGCCGGCTGCGCCGGTCAAGCCACCGTCTTGCCGTGCTGTCGGCGCACCATCTCGGTGATCCAGACCGGCGCGAACGGAGACGTGCAGCCCGGGGAAGTCGGGTAGTCCCTGAGCACCTCCAGGCGCTCACCGATGGCGATGGCGCGGGCGCGGTGCTCGGCGTGCTCGATGCCGATCTGGGCCAGGCAGTGGTTCATCGCCCACTGCAGGCGATCCGGGGCGTTCTTCATCTCCGCCTCGATGACGTCGAGCAGTCCCGCGAGGTCGAGTTCCGCGGGCCTCTTCGCCACGCGTTCGGTGGTCAGCGCCCAGCCGGCACCCGCGACCACGGGATCCGGATCCGCGGACCAGGCCAGGCGCAGCTCTTCGGCGTGCGGGTTCTTCTTCACCACGTAGTTCACGAGCCAGTCGTGCACCTTGGGTGTGCGCGCCTCGCGCAACATGGCGTCCAACTCGTCACGCTCGAACGCCTTCGGGCGGCAGATCAGGAGCGACAGCAGTCGCGCGGCGGTGTCGCCCGTCCCCCAGAGCCCGCGCGCGAGTTCCTGCTGCGTCTTCAGCCGCTTCGCGAGCGCGCGCAGCTTGCCGAGGTTCACCCCGTGGTCGTCACCGTGCTTCTCGTTGACGGCGCGTGCCTTCGGGTCCTCGAGCTCGGCGAGCTCGGCCATCACCTCGGCGACCGTCGTCTCGGTCCGCGCCGTCTCGGCCACCGCAGCCTCCTGTCCGTCCCGTGCGAGGTTCAGCCTATGACGGCCGCCGGCGTCCTGTCGTACGGGCCGAGCCGGCACCCCACCGCGCCGGGCCGCTCATCCGGACCCGGACAGGTAGTGGCCGACGAGCGCGTCGAGGCCGGCTGCCAATTGCTCCTCCCCGCCGCGGACCGCCAGGGCTGGGCCCAGCGACCGGAGGAGGGGGAAGTCCTTCACCGGCAGCCGGTGCAGGCCGAGCCGGAAGGCCGGATCGGGTTCGTCGGGGTTGTCCACGACCTCGCGCAGCTCGATGACGATGTAACCCAGCACCCAGGAGATGAATGCCCGGTACATCTTCAGTGTGGTGTCCTCGTCCAGCCCTGCCGTGCCCAGGAGGGCGAGCAGACGTTCGTGGGCGCGCAGCACCGCCGGGGGCCTGCGGGCCAAGGGGACGGTGAAGGGCCGTACGGCCACCAGCGGAATGACGTGGGGGTGGGCGAGGGCCACCTCGTACATGGCCCGCGCGATTCCCAGGAGTGCCTCGCGCCAAGGGAGCCCGGCCTCGTCCCGCTGGACGGACACGGCGGACGCAGCGCTGTCCAGCGCCTGCTCCAGCTCGATGAACAGGTGCTCGACGAGGCCGTCCAGCAGATCGTCCTTGCTGGGCGTGTACCGGTAGAGGGCCATCGTCTCCACGCCGAGTTCCCCGGCCACCCGGCGCATGCTCAGGCCGTCGAGCCCTTCCTCGTCCACCACGCGGAGCGCTGCTTCAAGGACGCGCTGGCGGCTGAGCCGACTGTGGGCAGCCATGGCCGCACCTCCGGAATTCCGGCTCCGGCCCCGCCTTGACGACCGGCCTCGCACGGGTGGAGCCTGTATGCGTACAGCATAAACGGATGGCGTCCGTATACGCCCTACGCGCAGTTCTCCCACCGCGCTCTGTGATCGTCCGAAACAAGTGAGTGGTCGCCATGCGACACACGAGTACGTCCTTCTCCTCACGTCATTTTTCCTGTACCCGCCCCTGCTCGGCCCCGCTGGCCCCCGACGCACTGGCCCAGCTTTATGCCGAATACCTGGACCTGATGGAATCGGGTCGGCTGCCGGGTTACACCACCTTCGAGGACTACTACTACACCTGGCGCTCCACCCGGCGAGCCGAAAAGCTCGTCGGTCTCGACGACGGCGCCGTGCGGGTCGAGCCGAGTGCGGACCGGCAATTGATCACGAGGCCCGACAAGCGGCTCAAGGGTGTCGTCAACACGCTCGTGCTCCTCGTCGACTTCCCCGACAAGCCGCACGAGCCGAGCCACCGCCCGGGCCATTACGAGCAGTTGTTGTTCAGCACGAACTCTCTGCCGACCGGCAGCATGCGCGAGTTCTACCGCAAGATCAGCGGGTTCGACGCGTTCGGCGACAGAGGAATCGACATCCAGGGCGAGGTCCACGGCTGGTTGCGGCTGCCCCAACCGCATTCCTTCTACGCCGACGGCCAATCGGGGCAGGGCGGCTTCCCCCGGAATTCGCAGGGCATGGCCCGGGACGCGGTGAAGCTCGCCAAGGCCGAAGGCATCGACTTCAGGCCCTACGACGTGCTGGACGAGAACACGGTCACCGCGCTGTTCGTCGTGCACGCAGGGCCCGGAACCGAGAGGACCAAGAGCCGCCACGACATCTGGAGCCTCAAGTGGGGCATTCCAGGAGGCGTTGCCGTGGGCCCGGGCCTGACCGTCGAGACGTTCCTGACGGTGCCCGAGGACTGCGCGATGGGCTTGTGCGCCCATGAGTGGGGCCACTTGGCGGCGCGGTGGGCCGACTACTACGACACGGGTCAGCTGCAGGCGACCAAGTCCAACGGCCTGGGCAACTACTGCCTGATGGCCTCGGGCAATTGGGGAAACTTCGGCCTCACGCCGGTGTTGCCCAACGGCATGCTGCGCATGTTCCACGGCTGGGCCGCTCCGAAGCGCATCACCAAGACCGCCAAGGACGTCGTCCTGCGGCCGGCCGCGGAGGGCGGTGACATGCTCTTCATCCAGAACGCGGACACGATGGCGGAGGCGCAGTACATCCTCGTCGAGTACCGGCGCCGCCGAGGGCAGGACGCGTTCCTGCCGGACGCCGGCATCTCCGTCTACACGGTCGACGAAGACATTCGGAACGTGAACGAAGAGGACCGTCTTGCCATCGAGCTGCTACAGGCCGACGGCAGGCGCGATCTGGGCGCCATCTTCAGCCAGGGCAACCGGGGCGACTCGACCGACCTCTATCCCTCCCTGGGGAACAGGACCATCGGCAAATCGACGACTCCGGCACTCAACCTGCCGGACGGGAGATGGTCCGGCGTCACCATCGAGGTCCAGGGCGACCCGGACGACGACGAGATGGCCGTCGACATCCACATGGAGTGAGTGGGATAGACGGCCCGTCCCGCCGCCCGTCACGCACCAAGTGGACGTTCGTGGTCGGCCCGCCGCGGGACGTCGTCGAGGCGGCCGGTGACCACCAGGTTGCCTTCCGGGGTGCGCCGCGCGCGGTTGCCGGTGCGGACGTAGCCGTCGGGGGTGAAGGAACCCGCGTCGTGGTCGGGCGCCCGGTAGTAGCCCCGCGGGGTGTACGGACCGCGCGCGAGGAGTTCGCCGGGTTCTCCGTCGGGCACGTCCCTGCCGTCGGCGTCGACGATGCGGATCTCGTCGTCGGGCGAGAGCGGGCGGCCGTGCGTGGTGAGCACGGTCTCGTCCGGATCGCCGGGCCGGGTGAGCGTGAGCAGGCCCTCGGCCGTGCCGAAGACCTGCTGCGGGCGACAGCCCCATTCGGGGCCGATCCGTTCGGCGGTCGCCCGGTGCAGGGGCGCGCCGCCGATCTGCACGAGCCGCAGGCTGCTCACGTCGGCCTGGAGCGCGGGAAGTACGTCGAGCCAGGACTCGGCGAGGGCGGGCACCACCGACGTGATGGTGACACGCTCGCGTTCGATGGCCGCGAGGCACTCGGCGGGTCCCGGGTGCTCGACCAGGACGACGGTGCCGCCGACGGAGAGGGTGCCGACGATGCCGGGGCCGCCGAAGGAGAACGGGGACTCGGCGGGCAGCGCGGCGAGATACACGTCGTTCTCGGTGAGCGACACCAGCTCGGCGGCGGCCCGCGCCTGGTAGGCGTAGTCGTTGTGGGTGCGCGGAATCAGCTTGGGCGCGGAGGTGCTGCTGCCGGTGCCGGCGAGCAGGAGGAACGCCACCTGGTCGGCGCTCTGCGCGAGCGGCGGCTCGGGCGGGGCGTCGAGGTGGCCCAGCGGGCTGTACTGGCAGCCCGACGGGTCGGTCGTGAGTCCGCCGTACGGGGACGAGGTGCCCGGCGCATCAAGGGTGAACACCCGTCGCAGGAAGGGTCCTTGGGCCGCGATGTCCGCGACCATCGCCGTGTGGTCGAAGCCCTGGTACGTCGAGGGGCCGACGTATCCGACGGCCTGGGTGAACCGCACGAGGTGGGACACCTCGGACGCGCGGTGCGAGACCGGGCAGAACACCGGGACCAGGCCGGCGCGCATCAGCGCGAACACCGCGATGACGAACTCGGGGACGTTCGGCAGCTGGACGACGACCCGTTGCCCCGGCCGCAGGCCGCGCAGCCGGAACCCGGCGGCCATGCGGTCCACGCGCCGGTTCAGGGCCGCGTACGTGATACGGGTGCCGTCGTGCACGAGCGCGGTCCGGGGACCGTACTGCAGGGCCCAGCCGCGCAGCAGGTTGTCCAGCGTATTGCCACGCCAGTGGCCGGCCGCCCAATAGCGGTCGACGAACTCCTCCGGCCAGGGCGTGCAGCCGCCGAGCAGGGATGTCATGCGCTTCCTTCCGTGCCGGTTCGCGTACCGGCGGCCGGGCGGGTCGCGTTTCGCCGTCTCGCGCCCGGAGCAGGTGGCGAGTTCAGGCCCGGCCGGGTCTCTGGGGCCGCCGTCTTGATCTTGGCAATCCAATCCGCCGGCACCCCCGCAGGCAATGCGCTTTCCGAACCATGGACGCCGAATTCCCTCAGCAGAACGACCAATGCGCGTCGCTGACCAGGAGGATTGCGGGACAGCACGGTCGGCCAGAAAACAGTAGCCATGGACATAGTAGCCATGTACTCTATTTCGCATGAGCAAGGCTTCACCGGGTCCCACGCCCGGCTTCCTGGTATGGCGGCTCGCCAACAAGTGGCGCGTCGCGGTCGATCGCGCGGTGGCTCCGCTGGGCCTCACGCACGCGCAGTACTCACTGGTCGCGTCGCTGTACGGGATGCAGCGCGCCGGCGAGCGGCCCAGTCAGCGCCGGCTCGCCGACCACACCGGCCTGGAGGCGCTGTACGTCTCGAAGCTGGCGCGCGCCCTGGAGTCGGCCGGCCTGATCGAGCGCACCCGCGATCCCCGCGACCCGCGCGCCGTACAGCTCGCCCTCACCGAGCAGGGCCGGGCCGTCACGCGGCAGGCCGTCGGGGTGGTCCAGGAACTGCTCCAGCAGTTGCTGGAGCCGCTCGGCGGCCTCGACGCCGCGCGGACGCGCGCGTTCACCGACGAGCTGACGATCCTGCTCGGCGCACCTCTGTCTCCATCCGTACCGAACGACGAGAGCACTCAGGGGACAACACCATGACCACCACTGCTTCCACCGCACCCCTCGCCGACGCCCGCGCCCTCGGCCTGGCCCACTACGCGGCCCGCGGCGTCCTGGAGCACGTCCTGGCCCGGCACGGCATGACGTTCCCGCAGCAGATCGCCCTGCGTTCCGCCGTCACCGCCGACGCCCCGCAGACGCCGGAGGATCTCGTCTCCCAGGTGCGGGGCTCCCTCAAGGCCGATCCGGCCGACATCCGCGCCGCTCTGGACGAGTTGCTGACCCGGCAACTGATCGTCGCGGAAGGCGTGCACCTTCGCCCCACGGACGCAGGGCGCGAGCTGCTCGCCGCCGTAGGCGCGGAGACCGCCCCCGTCAGCGCCCGCATCTGGGGCGGGATGTCCGCCGAGGACCTGGCCGCCGCCGGGCGCGTCCTCACCCTGGTCGCCGAGCGCGCCAACGCGGAGCTTGCGGCGCTGGACTCCTGACCGGCGGACCGACGGACCGGCCGACGCCCGCGGAGCGCCGGCATCCCACCGGCGGGAAGGCGCCGGGTTGGCCTAGGATGCCGAGCGGACGGAGCCGTAGCGCAGAGGTCGACGCGCGCGGTCTCCAAAATCGCGAGGACTCCGGTTCGAATCCGGTCGGTTCCGTCCTCGAATCCGTCCTCGAACCGGAGGGATCGCGTGACGGCTACGCCTCGCGGGCGCTGCGGTTCGCGGCCGGGTCGAGGGAGTCGACGTCCTCCAAGAAGCTCAGCATCCGGGCGTTGACCAGGTCGGGATGGTCGATCTGCGGGCCGTGACCGGTCGCGGCGACGATCTCGGCACGGGCTCCGGGGATGAGGCGCGGTACGCGTTCCATCTGCCGCTTCGGGTGCACGAGCAGGCTGCGCTTGCCCATGATCAGGTAGAACGGCGTCCGGATGGAGCCCAGTTCCCCGTCCGACAGGGGCAGCGGGGCCGGGCGGCGGATCCGGAAGGCGCGCACGCTCGCCTGGATCATCGCGCGCAGCTCGGGAACGACGATCACCGGCTGTTCCAGCCAGGCCGCGAGGCGCGGGCGCAGCGCCTTGGGAGCGTACGTGGCGAAGAGGCTGGCGAAGATCCAGACGAAGAAGCGCAGGCCCACCTTCTCCAGGCCGCCGGGGTCGAGGGCGGTGACCGAGGCGAGCCGTCCGGGCCGGCGGTGGACCTGGTTGATGACCAGCCAGCCTCCGTAGGAAGAGCCGATGAGGTGGACCCGGTCGAGGCCGAGTGCGTCGAGCGCCTCGTCCATCCACTGGGCCGCGCGCTCGGGCTGCCACATGGGCTCGCGCTGGACGCTGCGGCCGGGGTCGCCCGGGGTGTCGAGCGCGTAGACGGGCCGGTCGGCGCTGAGCGCGCGGGTGTTGGGGTACCACTGGGCGGAGCAGCCGCCGGAGCCGTGGATCAGGACGACGGGCGTACGGGACTCGGCCGCCGGGTCCGCGGGTCCGTAGCGGTAGACGTGCGTGGTGCCGAAGCTGGTCTCGACGTCCGTCTCGGAGCGGGCGGGCGCGCCCTTCGCGTAGAGCGCGTCGCAAGCGGCGAAGTACCGGTCGCGCAGGGTGTCGTTGACGTAGCGGCCGATGTCGTGGCGGGCGCGGGTTCGGGTGGGGTTCTCGGGCACAGGGCACCTCCGGGAAGATCCGTTCTTCGTAATACGACCGTACCATTGAGATGGTACGGCGGTATCATGAAATAGTTCGGGTGGACCGGCCCGCGCACTCACCACCGATGGACGGAGACACGGCACATGCCGAAGCGTGTGGACCACGAGGAACGGCGGGCCCAGATCGCCGAGGCCCTCATCCGGGTGGCGGGCCGGCGCGGGCTGCACGCGGTCGGCATGCGCGACGTGGCGGCCGAGGCGGGCGTGTCACTCCGGCTCGTGCAGTACTACTTCCAGACCAAGGAGAACCTGCTCTTCTACGGCCTCCAGCACCTCACCGACCGCTTCACCGCCCGCGTCGGCGCCCGCCTCGCCGCCGCCGGCCCCGATCCGGGCCCGCGCGCGACCATCGAGGCCCTGCTGCTGGCCTCGCTCCCGACCGACGAGGAGAGCCGCACCTTCCACCTCCTCTACAGCTCCTACTCCATGCTGTCCGTGACCGACGAGGCACTGGCCGCCCAGCCCTTCATCGACAACCCCGACGCAGCCGAGAACGCCCTGACCAAACTGCTCCGGCAGGCGCAGGAAACGGGCCTGGCCGACCCCGGCGCCGACGCGCGCACGGAGGCGATCAGCCTGCTCGCCATGACAGCGACCATGGGCACCAGCATCCTCGTGGGCCAGCGCACGCCCGAGTCCGCCATCGACGTACTGCACTACCACCTGGACCGCGTCTTCACCTCAACCGAGCAGGCCGCCCAGCCCGGATGACAGGCCGGCCGCGGCCTTTGCCGAGCCCCGCGAGGGCGCCCGGCGGAGCATCCCGTCAGCCACGACGACCGCCCGGCCTCGGCGCAGGGCCGCACACCCGGGTCTCGAGCCGGTGCGCCGCGGTGGTCAGCTCGCGCAGGGTGCCGAAGGGCACCACCGCCGCCCGGGTGGGGACGCGGACGCCGCCGGTGAGGGCGATGCGCGTTCCCGTGCCGTCCGGCGTCGGGGCGGCCGCGACGCCCACGATCAGGAAGCGGCTCTGCAGCCAGCACCAGCCGGGTCGGCGGAAGCCCCGTAGCCGCGCCCGGAAGCCGTACGCGCTGCGGGCCGTCGCCTCGACGCGGTCGCCGTCGCCGTCGACGGCCCGCACGCGGATGCGGTGCAGATCGGGGAGGAAGTCCAGCTCCGCCATCGCCGGCCAGACCTCCTCGAAGGGTGCCGGGACCACGTGTTCGGCGACGCGGGCCCCGCGCACGCCGGCCGCCATGACGTGCAGCCGCCGTACGGGGTCGATCTCGGTCTCGGTCATGCGAACCACGCCTTCCTGAAGCTCGTACGGGCCCGGTGCAGCCGGGATTTGGCGGTGCCGACCGGCACACCGAGCAGGGCCGCGGCCGCCTCCTCGTCCAGGCCCTCCACGTCCCGCAGGACCAGCACCGCCCGGTGTTCGGGCGAGAGCCGCGCGAGGACGTCGCCGATGTCGGCCGCGAGCTGCGGATCCCCGGGCCCGGGTACGTCGACCGGCGCGGCCGGCCGGGCGCGCGCGGCCCGCTGGGCGGTCCGTACCGCCTCCCGGACGGCGATCGCCCGCACCCACCCGTACAGCGCCTGCGGATCCTTCAGCGACCGCAGGGACCGGAACACGGCGAGGAGGGTCTCCTGGGTGGCGTCCGGACCGTCGTCCAGTGCGATGGGGTGGCAGATCCGCGAGATGTACGGGGTGAGGTGGTCGAGGAGTTCGTGCAGCGCGAGGGTGTTTCCGGCGCGGGCCGCCCGGGCCAGCGCCACCCCCCGCTCCCATCCGTCACCGGTCGTCGGTTCGTTCACCTCAGGAACTCTTCCATGGCCGCGCTCACCCGGTCGGGGCAGTCCAGCATCAGCGCGTGACCGCAGCCCTCCAGTACGGATACCCGTGCGTCCGGGAGGAGTTGGCCGAACCGGGCGGCCTGCCGGGCGGGGAGCACGGAGTCCTGGCGGCCCCACAGGACGAGGACCGGCTGCCGGGTCGACGGCAGGGCGGCCTCCGTCTCCCGCCAGTCCAGGCCGCGCTCGAGCCGGTACACGGCGCGCCGGTTGGTGTCGCGCGTGCCCGGCGCCCAGGCGGCGTCGACGATCGCGTCCGTCACCCGGTCCCGGTTCACGAACAGGCCGCGCATGGAGGACTCGGCCGCGCCGCGGCCCGTACCGAGGCCGGTGAGCAGCTCGCCGACGACCGGCAGTTTGAGCGCCTCCCAGGACGCCGGGTCCGGCTCGTCCAGCCCGGACGGAGCGAGGAGGGCGAGCTTCGACACCCGCTCCGGGTGCCGCTGGGCGTAGGCCAGGGCCCAGCCGCCGCTCCACGAGTTCCCGGCGAGCGCGGTCCGCTGGATGCCGGCGGCGTCCAGGAAGCTGCCGATCGCCTTCGTCATGCCGTCCAGGTCCCAGGTCAGGTCCGGGTCGCGAAGCTCGGTGAAGCCCTGTCCGGGCAGATCCACGACGAACACCGTGTGCGTACGGGAGAGGGCGGCAGCCTGCTCGCGCCAGGCGAAGGTCCACGACGCGCCGGGAGAGAGCAGGACGAGCGGTGAGCCGGCGGAGCCCTGTTGCGTGTAGTGGAAGCGGGCCACCGGAGTCTGCACCCATCGCGAGTCCGCCGGGGCGGTGTAGCCGTGCCGCTCGGCCGGCTGGTACCCGTACGCCGTACCCGCGAGCAGGGCCACGACGGCGAGCGGCAGTGCGAGGAGCCTGCGCGGCAGCGGTTCGAGCAGACCCGTCGCCGCGGCCCAGCCGAAGCCGAGGCACAGCGGTGTCCACAGCAGCAGGTTCAACCAGGAGAAGGCCGGTCCGGCGGCCCCGTCACCGGCGCCGAACACCCACAACAGGCCCAGCAGCCCACGCGCCAGCAAACCGGCGGTGACCGTCCACGCCGCGGCGGCGCCGAACCACCCGCCCCGCCCGTTCCCCCGCGCGAAGAGCACGGCGGAGGTCGTGAGGCCGAGCAGCGCGAGCGGCAGCACGACGCGCGGCGCGAAGGACACCTCGCCGCCGATCACGGCGAGGGACAGCGCCCGCTCGTCGGGGGCGGGCCAGGTCAGACCGGTGGCCCAGTACAGGTGCACGAGACCGTCGACGGCGAACAGGGCGGCGAGCGCCCTGCCGGCCCGGCGGCGGCGGACAGGATCGACCACGGTGACTCCCAGGGTGTGGGTCGGAGAACCAACACCCGAAGGAGGAGGCGCACCGGGAGAACGTTCCCTGTGCGCCCCGTCACACCGCCTGATAGGCGGCGAAGGTGCAGGAGAACAGCACGCCGAGGTACTCCCGTACGCGCTCCGCATGCCCGTCGGCTCCGGACTCCGGTGTCGGGAATGGGAGACTGGCCGGCCGTGCAGAGAAACAGAGAGGACGGACACCATCGTGCGACGGCGACCGCGGCACTCAGCCCTGGCGTCCCTGGTCATGGCGGCACTGATCACGGCGACGGCGACGGCCTGCGCCCATCCGCTGCAGGACCTCGGCCCACTGCCCCCGCGCTTCTCCGGGCCCCCGCTGCCCGCGGACGCGGTCGTGTCGGAGATGACCTCGGCACTGGCCGCGGAGGGCATCACGGTGGAGAGGGAGCCCTCGAACGTGCGGGGCAAGTGTGTCGAACGGCTCTCGGGACGGCATGCGCCGGAGACGGTGGACGCCGCCCTGAAGGCCGCCTTCGCGCGGGCCCGTTCCGAGCACGGCTGGCAGGCCGGTCCCGATATGGGCAGCGAGACGCTGACCCTCAACAAGGGCAACTGGACGGTCACAGCCGGCTTCCCGGGCGAGCCGGCACAGGGGCTTGCGGCGCCGGTCGTCATATCGCTGCTGTGCCTGGACGGCGGTACCTCATCCACCCCCACGGCTCCTGCCGCACCGGCGTCGTCCTGAGATGAAGCCGGGCGTGACCTCCCGTCCGATCGGTCGTTGAACGGGGCGGTCAGCGAAGTGACAGCACGAGGTCCCGGGACCCGCGTCCCGGGGCCTCGTGCTGTCAGCACGCCGGCTCGGCAGGAGCCACCCGGCAACTCCTGCCGAGCCGGCCGAGGTCAGAGCGTGCGGCACAGAAGGGCGTCCGGGGTCTTCCCCTTCGCCCAGGCGCCGGTGAAGGCCACACCGGCCGCGTACTCGCCGGTGCCGCACTGCCCCTTGTAGTTCCCGGAGGCGAACTCGCCGCCCGGCGCCCCGGCCGGCCGGTTGTCCCCGCGGTCGAACCAGACGGTGCGGCCGTTCGCGCCCAGCGTGCGGCCCGCGTCGGTGCACAGCACCGCCGACACCGCCTGGCCCCGGACGCTGTACCCGGTCATGAACTGGTTCGGCCCGCACTGGTACTTGGTGTAGCCGCCGGCCCAGTCGCCCTGCTGGACGTACCGCTCGTCACGCACGACGGTGGACGCACGCGGAGCGGCCTGCCCCGGAGCACCGGCATCGGTGCACAGACCGCGTCCGTCCCGGTGGGCCAGGGCGACGAGGCGCTGACCGTCGGGGCACGCTCCCTTGCGGGCTCCGGGGTCCCAGTCCCCGCCCGCGCGCACACCGAGCGACTGGACCATGTCGGCGTGATCGAGGTTGAGCATGTCCCAGGTGTCGGAGGGTGCGACCTGCCCGCTCTTCTGCGGTGCCCCGACCAGCCGGGACCAGTCGGCCGCACGCCAGTCTCCGGCGTCCAGAATTCCGGAACGGCGGCCCTGCGTATCTAAGTTGAGGATCGACCAGGTGCCGTGTCCGGTCCACCCGACGAGCGGCCAGTACGCGAAGTCGGCGTCCCGCTCGATCAGGTAGTCCACGAAGGTGCCGAACCACGCACGCGCTTGGGGATTCGTTTCGTCGCTGCCGATGCCGAATTCACTGACCCACACCGGTGCGGTGAAGTGGCGGCTGCTCTCACCGGCGACGAAGAATGCCTGGCGGTCCAGGGTGGCGAACAGGTCCTGGCGGGACAGCTCCTGATAGCGCGGATCGCGGGTCTCGCCCATCCCGGTCGCCCCGGTGTGGTTCGGGCCCGTGTATCCGTAGAAGTGCGCCGAGTAGACGAGCTTGTTCGAAGCCACCAGCGTGTGCGACACGGTGCGCGCAGGCTCCAGCGTCGGGCGTCAGTGGGAGAACCCGTCCAAGGGGATGCCCTGCCAGTTGATGCCTTCGACGATCACCAGGAGGTCGGGGTTGGCCTCGGTGAGCAGCCTGTCGCCCAGCCGCTGGGAAGCGGTCCACCAGTCGTGGTCGTTGCCCCAGTTCCAGTTGGCGTCGTCGGTGACCGTGCGGCGGACCTCGTTGTAGAGATCGGCGCCGACCACGCGCTTGTTGTCCTTGTAGCGGCGGGCGAGGGTGATCCAGTCGCTCTCCCACTGCGCGGTGGACTGGCTGGTGTTCCAGCGCTCGTTGCCGTCCAGTCCGCAGCAGAAGCGCGAGGTGTTGGTGTGGTTGTTGAGGACCACCGCGAATCCCTCGGCCGTGGTGGCGGCGATGACGGCGTCGAAGACCTGGAGGGGGGTCTTGCCGCGCAACTGCGGATTGGCGGCGACCGAGGCGTCGGAGACCGGCCTCTGGTCATGCAGCATCTCGTTCGAGAACGGCAGGCGGATGCTGTTGATGCCCAGCTCGTGGAATCCGGCGAGGATCGCCTCGACCGGTGCACGGTCCAGGCCGAGCGGCATCTGGTCGGCCTTTTCGCGGTCATGGTGGTTCGCCGGGTCGTTGATGTCGCCGGAACCGTTCCAAGGCCCTTGTGCGCCCTGCCAGTTGGCGGACTTGAGCTTGAAGCGGTTGCCGGCGGCGTCTACGACGTACCGGCCGCGGGTGCTCAGTGGCGCGGTCCACGTATCGGCCAGAGCGTCCGGGGAGTCCGCGGCGGAGGCCGGCTCCGTGGAGCCTCCCAGGACTCCGAGCAGCACAACCCCGGCGAGCAGCGCCGGTAATAGACCTCGTCGTCTCATCATGTCCTCCGGAAGAACGGGCGTGTGGGGGTACGGGGTACGGGGGGGTGGTACGCCTGTGCGATGGACTTGGTGGGCAGGCTACTGGGATGCGCCGTGCCTGCGGCAGCTGGACGGCGAGGATGCGCGCGCGGGGGCGCTCGGCGACCGAGCCGCCCTGTCAGCCGGGGAGGCGGAAGCCGTTGAAGAGGTCGTCCATGCCGCGCAGGGACAGACGGGTGGGGGTCGCACGGACGGCGAGGTCGCGGGCCGCCGCCGCGAGCGGGTTGCGCAGGGCGCCCAGCCGGCCCATCCGGCGGGCGCGGACGCGGACGGCGTCGGTGCGGCCGAGGCGGGCGGCGGTGTATGCGGCGAGGGCGGCCGGGACGGAGCCGGCGCCGTCTCCGGCGTCTTCGGCGTCTCCCGCGTCTCCGGCGGGAAGCAGGTGGGCCAGGACCACCGCGTCCTCGATGGCCTGGCAGCCGCCCTGGCCGAGGTTGGGGGCCATCGCGTGGGCGGCGTCGCCGAGCCAGGCGATCCGGCCGTGGTGCAGGCGTGGGAGCGGGGCGGCCAGGTCGTAGAGGTCGTTGCAGAGGAGGTCGGCGGGGTCGAGTCGGTCGACTCGGTCCAGCAGCGCCGGTATCGGGTCGTGCCAGGAACCGAAGCGGCGGCGGAGTTCGGCGCGGGGGTCGGCTGCCCGGGTGCCGGCCGGGACGACTCCGGTGGCGTACAGGTAGAGCCGGCCGTCGGAGAGCGGGGTCACGCCGAACCGCTCACCCCGACCCCAGGTTTCGCTCATGGCCGGTATCCGCAGGTCCGGGGCGTCCACGACGGTCCGCCAGGCGGTCTCGCCGATGTAGTGCAGGCCCGGGTGGCCCGGGAAGTGGGCGCGGCGCAGCGGGCTGTGGATCCCGTCGGCTGCGACGACCAGGTCGGCGGGAAGGTCCGGGCCGGCTGCCGTACGGACGGTCGGGCGGCCCGCTGCATCGTCGACGCCGGTCACCTCGGTCCCGTAGCGAAGGGCGTCCGGCGGCAGCGCAGCGGCGAGGGCGGCGGTGAAGGCCGGCCGCGGGACGGCGATCGGGGGCATGCCGTAGCGGGCCGCCATGTCCGCGGTGGCGGCCCGGGTGAGCCACTGGCCGCCGGAGCGGCGCAGGCCCATCGTCGCGGGTACGGCGCTGCCGGCGGCGCGGGCGGCGGCGACGCCGATGGCGTCGAGCGCGCGCAGGGCGTTGGGGGCGAGGCCGATTCCGGCGCCGGTGGCGGGGAGTTCGGGGGCGCGTTCGCAGACGGTGACGCGCCAGCCGCGGCGGTGCAGTGCGAGGGCGGCCGTGAGGCCGCCGATTCCGGCCCCGGCCACCACCGCGTGACGTATCGGCATGGAAAACCCTTCCGTTCGGTTCGAGCGTCCTCGTACAGCCACAGAGCCCTGACTCTACAACTGTAGAGTCAGGATGTTTTACCGAGACGGGTCAGTGCGTGGGCTGCGCCCCGGACGACGGCGCGCCGGGGACGAGGCGGGGGACCAGGCGGACGTACGCGACCATGCCGAGGACTTCGACGAGGGTCTGAGTGACCACGACGACCGCGGCGACGGCGAGGGCGTCCGGCAGGGCCAGCGCGAGGGGCAGCACGACCAGGGAATTGCGGGTGGCGCCGGTGAAGACGATCGCGCGCCCGGCCGGGGCCGGAAGGCGGAACACGCGGGCTACGGCCTTCCCGGCGAAGGCCATGATCACGAGGAAGGCGGCGTAGAAGGGCACGACGGCGGCGACGTCGCCGAGGCTGTTGCCGAGCTCGGGGATCTGGGAGGCGACCACGGTCAGCAGGGTCGCCGCCATCAGCGGCACCATCGTCGTGGTCGCGGCGTCGGCGGCCTTCTGCCCGGCCGGGCGGCGCGCGGCCCACCCTTGCACGACCCAGGCGAGGGCGAGCGGGATGGCGATCAGTGCGACGAAGGCCTCCACGAACGGGCCGGCGTCCACGATGTCGGCCAGATCGGAGCCCATGAACAGGTAGAGGTAGCCCGGGAGCAGCAGCATCTGCGCGACCAGGAGGAGGGGGGTGGCAGCGAGCAGGCGGCGGCTGGAGCCCCCGGCAAGGCCGGAGAAGACGATCACGTAGTCCACGCACGGGCACAGCAGCACCAGCAGGACCCCGACCCGGACGGCCTGGTCCGCGGGGAGGAAGGCGAACATCGCGGCGACGACCAGCGGCACGACCACGAAATTCACCACGAGGGCGGCGGCCAGGAAGCGCGCGTCGCGCAGGGAGCGGACCAGCTCGGCAGCGGGGACCTGGAGGAAGGTGACGAACAGCAGGGCACCGAGGACGGGGTTGATGGCATGCGCCAGGCCGGGGCCGGCGGCGGGAGCGAGCCGGCCCAGCAGCGCGCCTGCGGCCATCGCGGCAAGGTAGATCGCGACCTGGTGGTGTTCCATCCGCTCGACCAGGCCCTGCGGTCCGCGCTCCGACACTGCGGCTTCTCCCTCGTACACGCGTGGCGGTCCGCCCCGCCGGGCAGGTGGCCGCCCATCCTCGCAGGTCACGCCCCCTGTCCCGGTACCGGCCCGGTGCTGTCTCAGCCGGTCGGGGCGCTGTCCGCTTCCGGCGGGCCGAGAGCGGGCATGCCGAGAGCGGGCATGCCGAGATCGGCGCGGGTCGGGGCGGGGCGTGCCGGGGCGGGGCGGGGCGTGCCGGGGCGGTACGGCGCTGCCCGCCGGCGCGGGTGGTCATGCGGGCGCTCCGAAGAGGTCGGCCAGCATCCCGGCGGCGCTCTCGGGCGCGCGCACGTCCAGCCGGAGGGCGGTGGGGGTCAGGTGCAGGGTGAAGTCGAAGAAGGAGCAGCAGCCCTGCTCGTCCGCGGCGAGCTGCGCGATCCGTCCGGCGAGCCGGGCGTCCGCCGGGAAGAACAGCCCCAGCCCGTCGGCGGTCTCCTCACGGCGGTCGGCCTTCGCGACCAGCGTGCGCCACTCCTCGGTGCGCGCGCCCAGCTCGGCGCCGCTGAGGGTGCAGGCGACCGGAGCCTCCCGCCAGACCTCCCGCTCCGGTTCCGGCGCCGGCCCGGGTGCACGGCGGGTCGGCGCGAGCGCGACCGGGACCGGACCGGCCGGTCCGGAGGCGGTGGCGGTGGTACAGCCGCAGTCGGGGCCGCACGCCCCGCCCGGCGCCGGCCGCGACATCGCGGAGTGCACGGCCGCCAGGCGGGCGGAGAAGGCGCGCAGCTCCGCGATACGGCCGCCCGCGTCCCTGATCCGATCCTCGACCAGGGGCAGCATCCGGGCCCGCACCGAGGCGCAGACACCCTCCTCCCGGACCTCCAGGAGGTCTCGGACCTCTTCCAGCGCCAGGCCCAGGAGCTTCGCGGAGGCGATGAACTCCAGCCGCTCCAGCGCGTCCTCCCCGTACACCCGGTACCCGGACGCGGTCCGCTCGGCCGGCAGCAGACCCGCAGTCTCGTAGAAGCGCAGCGTCGTCGCCGGGACACCAGCGCGTTCGGCCAGCTGCGATATGCGGTAGGTCGTCACACCACCGACGGTAAACCTTCAACCCGACTCGAAGGTCAAGCGGCCCCGGTTCCCGCGGACATCACTGCCGAGCTCGACGAGGCGCTGCGCTACCTGGACTCCGCCCAATGCGCCGGCTCGTCACCGGGGATGCTCACGGCCTGGGGGTGGAAGCCCGAGGACCCCCCGCGCCTGATGAACTGCCCGCTCAGGCGGCCAAGCGGCGGTGCCGGGGCCACGTTCGGGTGATGCGGGGCATCGCGGAGAGCCGGGCCGGGTATCCCGCCGGGGGCCATCACAACGTCGGAACGGAGAAGCGGGATGCAAGCAAGCGTGGGCGACCGAATCGTGGTGCACGGGCGGATCGTGGGTCAGCATGACCGGACGGCCGAGGTCATCGAGGTACTGGGAGACAACGGCAGCCCGCCCTACCGGGTCCGGTTCGAAGACGGACACGAGACCCTCATGAGTCCCGGCCCGGACACCGTCGTGCGCCATTTCACGGAAGACGAGTAGCCGCAGCAGGCGCCGGCACGGAGGAAGGCCGGCATGGGACGTTCCATTCGGCTGGCGCAATGGGCGTCAATACCGCGTGAATTCCGTCGGCAACCGAACGAAGCCAGGAGCTATTGCGGTGACTATATTCCGTAGAATAGCCAGGCCATGAGCCGGTCGAATGGATCTCCGGGCGGCCGTGAGGCAATCGTACGAGGGTCGGCCGCGGATCGGAGGTACGGCCGTGCCCCGGTGTCCGGCGCGGACCTCACTCGTACGGGTATCCGTACCGGGTGGCCGGCAGCCTGCCGCGTGTGATCGCGTTCGGCATCGTAGGCGGACCGCCGCAGGGGATCGTGCAGGGTTCGGTAGGCGGCGATGACCTCGGCGAGTTCCGCATCGGCCGGCGGCCCGCTCGGGCGGGTGTCGGGGTGCAGGGTGCGGATCAGCGTGCGGTAGGCGCTGGTGATCTGCTCCGGCGACGCCTCCGCCCGGAGTCCGAGGACAGCGTAATGGTCGCGCGACGGACGCGAGCCGCTCATTTCTCTCACCTCCGGGAATAACCGGAGCGACCCTCTCTTCCACCCGTATTAAAACCTGCGCGCGATGTTGTCAAGCCAACCCCGTACGGGTATATCAATTGGGTAGGACGGGGCGGCAGCCGAAGGGAGGCGAGGGGATATGATCACCGAGATGGCATTGGAACGGGCGGAATTCACGTGCGGCCGGTGTTGGCACGACTGGAGTATCGACTACGACGTCCAGCAGCACAGCGATGAGGGCGGCACCTGGGAGTACTTCTCCCGCGACGGCATCCTCGTGCCCTCCCCCTACACTCCCGCCGGCGCGTCACCGTGTCCGGTGTGCGGCCGGCGCTGGGTGGGCCGCCTCCTGGCTCGCAGGCCGATTCCCGCAGCACCGCGGGCAGCCGGCACGCCGGGTGAGAAGGTGACCGACGCGGCTCGCCACCGGCCCGAACGGCGGAGCGCGCCCCTGCTCCACTCCACGGCGCACACCCAGCCGGAGCAGCTCTCCACGGGCGCCCAGCTCCCCGGGCGAGCCTCAGCCGCTGCGGTCAGCTGAACCTTGCGCCTGGGGAGCCCCTGCCTGGCCGGGCTCTGTCCGGTCGGGCGGTTCGCTCACGGCGGTTCGCTCACCGTGACCTGGGCCGGGCGCAGGAGGTGCTGTCCGGTCGGCGACCGCACCCGCTTGCGGTAGTTGTCGTATTCCGCCTTCAGGCGCTGGAGGTCGGCGGTGCGTTCGGCGAGCCGGCTCTGCCCCGCGGTGCTTCCGGCGGCCGGGGCGCCGCCGGGAGATCCGTGTCCGCCGGCGCGGGTCCCGGTCTGCTCGGGGCTCGGGAGTCCCGCTGTCGGGTGCCCTGAGCTCGAGGGTGACGGGGTCGATGCGTCGCTTGTCCCTGACCACGACGGGGGGTGTCTGCTTTCGCGGTCCGTCGGAGGGCTTCGGCGGGCTCATCGCGCGTCTCCCCTCGGGCTCTCGTCGTCGACGATCTCCGCGTCGACGACTTCCTCGTCCGTGCCGGACGGCCCGGCCCCGGATGCCGGCCCGCCACTGCCTGCGGCAGCCGCCCCCTGGGACTCGTAGAGGGCGGTGCCGATCTTCTGCGCGACGGTGCCGGCGCGTTCCGTCGCCGCGCGGATGGCCGACGTGTCCTGGCCCTTGAGCTTCTCCTTCAGGTCGGCGATCGCGGTTTCCGTCTCGGTCTTGACCTCGGCCGGGATCTTGGCCTCGTTGTCCCGCAGGAGCCGTTCGGTCTGGTAGACGAGCTGTTCGGCGCTGTTGCGGGTCTCGGCCTCCTCCTTGCGGCGGCGGTCCTCCTCGGCGTGCTGCTCGGCCTCGCGGATCATGCGGTCGATGTCCTGGCGGGGAAGGGAGGAGCCGCCGGTGACGGTCATCTTCTGCTCCTTGCCCGTGCCGAGGTCCTTGGCCGTGACGTGCATGATGCCGTTCGCGTCGATGTCGAAGGAGACCTCGATCTGCGGGACACCGCGCGGGGCCGGCGGCAGGCCGGTCAGCTCGAACATGCCGAGCTTCTTGTTGTACGCCGCGATCTCGCGCTCACCCTGGTAGACCTGGATCTGCACGGACGGCTGGTTGTCCTCGGCCGTCGTGAAGATCTCCGACCGCTTGGTCGGGATGGTCGTGTTGCGCTCGATGAGCTTGGTCATGATGCCGCCCTTGGTCTCGATGCCGAGGGACAGCGGGGTCACGTCGAGGAGCAGGACGTCCTTGACCTCACCCTTGAGCACACCGGCCTGGAGGGTGGCGCCGATGGCGACGACCTCGTCCGGGTTGACGCCCTTGTGCGGATCCTTGCCCGTCAGCTCCTTGACCAGCTCGGTGACGGCCGGCATGCGCGTGGAGCCGCCGACCAGGATGACGTGGTCGATGTCCGAGAGCTTGATCTTCGCGTCCTTGACCGCGTTGTGGAACGGCGCCTTGCAGCGCTCCAGCAGGTCGGCGGTCAGCTGCTCGAACTGCGAGCGCGTGAGCTTCTCCTCCAGGTGCAGCGGGCCCTGGGCGGACGCGGAGACGTAGGGCAGGTTGATCGTCGTCTCCGTCGCGGCGGAAAGTTCGATCTTCGCCTTCTCCGCGGCCTCGCGCAGGCGCTGGAGTGCCATCTTGTCCTTGGACAGGTCGACGCCGTAGCCGTTCTGGAACTGCTTCACGAGGTGGTCGACGATCTTCTGGTCCCAGTCGTCGCCGCCCAGGTGGGTGTCCCCGTTGGTGGACTTGACCTCCACCAGCCCCTCGCCGATCTCCAGAAGCGACACGTCGAACGTGCCGCCGCCGAGGTCGAAGACGAGGATCGTCTGGTCGTTCTCCTTGTCCAGTCCGTACGCCAGGGCGGCGGATGTCGGCTCGTTGATGATCCGCAGCACCTTCAGGCCTGCGATCTCGCCGGCTTCCTTCGTCGCGGTGCGCTGGGAGTCGTTGAAGTACGCCGGGACCGTGATCACGGCGTCGGTCACGTCCTCGCCGAGATACGCCTCGGCGTCCCGCTTGAGTTTCTGCAGGACGCGTGCCGAAATCTCCTGTGCCGTGTACCGCTTGCCGTCGATGTCGCCGGCATCCGGGAAGCGCCAGTCCGCCTCGCCGATGTGGCGCTTGACCGACCGCGCCGTGCGGTCGACGTTCGTCACCGCTTGCCGCTTGGCGATCTCTCCGACCAGGACGTCTCCGCCCTTGCCGAAGGCCACCACGGAAGGGGTGGTCCTGTTTCCTTCGGTGTTGGTGATGACCGTGGGCTCGCCGCCCTCCAGGACCGCGACGACGGAGTTGGTCGTGCCCAGGTCGATCCCGACTGCGCGTGCCATCATCCACTCCTCTCAGATCAATGAACGTGAACCGGGATCGATGAACCCTCCCGAGACGGCGACGGCCGACTTCGGCAGCTGCGGACGGAGGAGGGCGGGCGGCCGGCGGGGAGGCCGGCCCGCCCTCCGCATTCCCGCCGCCCGTCCCTCAGGCGTTGATCTCCTTGCGTGAGCCGTCTGCGGACCTGATCTCGATCTTCCGAGGCTTCGCCGCCTCTGCGACCGGGATGCTCAGCCGCAGCACGCCGGCCTCGTAGGAGGCCTCGATGTGGTCGGCGTCCAGCGTCTCGCCGAGGAACAGCTGGCGGCTGAAGGTGCCGGAGGGGCGCTCCGCGATCAGCACGCCGCTGTCGTCTGCGGAGGCGGTGGTCCGCCGCTCCGCCCTGATGCTGAGGACGTTCTGTTCGACGTCCAGGTCGATGGACTCGGCGTCGACACCGGGCAGGTCCAGCTCGACGACGAAGGACTCGCCTTCGCGGAAGGCGTCCATCGGCATGGCCGTCGGCCGTGCCGCTGATTCCAGGACCTGCTGGGTGAGCCGGTCGAGTTCACGGAAGGGGTCGGTGCGCATGAGCATCTCGTTCACTCCTCTCCCACTCGTCGCAGGATGCACATGGCGACACCACCTATATAACGCGCGGCAACAAAGTTGACAAGGGTCCACTCAAGACAGAGTCCCGGGCGGGTCGCCCACGCCGTATGACCGCGTACCCAGTGCGTCCACCGGGATGCGCTCTGTGGCGGGGTCTGTGCCGGGGTCCTCACCGGTGTCCCCGTAGTGGGCGGTCGGATTGTCCTGGGCGGGATCGGCCCGCCCCGCCGGTCCCCGCGCGAATGCCCGTAGGACATTGGCGGTGACCGTGCGCGTGAAGCGCCCGGCGCGTGCGTCCAGGCCGTGGTTCCCCTTGCCGCCACCGGCTCCGCTCGCGTCGAGGGCCTCGACCCAGCGCATGGTGCCCGTTGCGAAGACCGCGGCACCTCCCGGCAGGGACATGTAGGCCGTGTGCGCGTACGAGGACCTCCCCTTGCACACCACGGGCGAGTGCGCGAGGACCTCGACCGGCCCCGGCGTCGGATAGGACGGGTTCACCCGGTCGAACTCGATCCCCACCAGATGGGGGAAGGCGTCACCGGCCCGCGCGCCGGTACCCGCCAGGAGCCAGTGGTCCGGACGGGAGACGACGTAGGGCGCGTCGACCGGATAGCCGTCGTAGATCACGCCGAGCAGCGAACTCTCCGGATCGGGGGCGGGCGCGCCCCTGAACTCGTTGGTGGGCGCACCGCCCTGCCGGAAGCCGGGGTCCCGGGCGTAGTCGTCCTTGTAGCAGACCACGACGCGGTCCGGCCCGACCGGGGAGGGGGCCCATCGGATCCGCCGGTAGCAGCAGTTGGCGCCGAGCACGGCCAGGTTCATCCCCGCATCGCGCGCCCGGGTCACGTGGCGGCGCTGCTCGGGGGTCCAGTACTCGTCGTGGCCCAGCGAAACCATGGCGGCCGCCCCGCGCAGGGAATCCGGATCGCGGGCGACGTCCAACCCGGTCGTGTACGCCAGGGGAAGCCCCAGGCGCTCGGCGAGCGCGATCACGGGCGCTTCGAACACGAGGAACTGGCCGGCGCCCTGCCTGTTGGCGTAGGGGCGGTCGAAAGAGACCTGAAGGGACCGCGACCCGTGCTTGCCCGTCGAGCCCCTGTAGAGGTCCACGCCGCCCCACCGGTTGTACGCCTGCCACGTGGCCACCGCGTTGACCACGACCGTACGGCCGGCGGCCGAGGAGGACCGAACGGTGACGGGCACGTAGCGCTGGGCCCGGCCGTCCCGGGTGTCCAGTCGCAGGAGGTAGCAACCCTCCGGCCACCCCGAGGTGTCCACCTGCGTCGTCGGCGCCCACTCGGTGTACGCCATCCGCGTGTCCGGATCGACCTTGACCGCCGGTTGGAGGAAACCCGGCAGCGCAGCCGACTTCCAGACCAGACGGGCCCTGTCGCCGCCGTACCAGCCCATCCGGTACGCGGAGACGGTGTAGGACGCGGACGTCGTCGAAACCCGCAACGCGAACGACTCGCCCGGGCGGACACTGACACGGTCCGCGAATCCCTCGACAGCACCCCTCGGCCCGGCCCGGGTGATCCTCCAGTCAAGAGAGCCGGGCAGCTCGTTCTCGGCCTTCACATCGAGCCCGCACCCCCTCTGTACGCGTCCTGCGGCTTCCGCGGGGCCGGTGGCGGCACCCGCGGCCGTCGTCATTCCGGCGGGCCACGAAGCGAGCGCGGCAGCGGCATACCCCAGGAACAGTCGGCGCCCCGGATGCTTCCGGCGTTCCCCCGCCCCGCTCGGCGCCTCCGTCTGCTCCACACCACATCACCCCGGAAATCCGAACGGCACAGGAGCCCGTTCTAGCCCATGACCGCCACCGCTTCCCCGAGCGCCACGAACCTGTTCACCGGGACACGTCCACGGACGGAGCAACCGGAACATCGTCCGCATACCGGACGGGTCGTTGCGGGCGGCCTCCGGCGCGCTCACACTGAGCGGATCCACTACCGGACAGAACAGCAGGTGCCGTCATGGGTCAACACGTACACGTCCGCCTCAGGGACGGCATGGACGTGTCCGCTGCCGGTGAACTGGTCGAGACCTACCGTTGCAGGTGCGGCAGCACCTGGACCGAGATCTACCAGGTCGAGGGCCGGGAGCCGGACGCACTGCCGGGCACCTGAAGCGCCCTGCCGTTCCGTCAGTCCGCGTCGCACCGGTCGGCGTTGACCGTGCCCGGCAGGACGCGCGGGGGCGCGCCGGCCGGGGTGCGGGCCCCCCACCCCCGTGGGGGGGCTCCGCTCCTGGGCCGAACGCGGCCGGACCCGCTGCAGCGCGTCGTACCGTCCACGACAAGGTCGTCCCGGTGACACCGCGCGAGCACGATCACCACGCTACGGCCGGGAAAGCCACTCGGCCCAGGGCCGCACGCGCCACCCAGGGGACCTTGCGCGCCACGGTGGGACCCGGGACGCCATGATGGGGACACCAGGCGCCGCTCTGCGGCGAAGTCCTGGCCGTTCACGCTGGTCTATGCTCAGCCCCTGTGGTCTCGCATGCACATCAGGGGACAACCTCCTCCGCCCTCACCCGTCTGAGCGTCAACGCCGCTCGTCTTCTCGGCGTACCCGCGCACGGATACGCGCACCTGCTGGGCCTGGCACCCGAGCACCTCAACGACGACCTCTGCCGGACGCCCACGGCCACCAGCATCCGCATCGCGGAACTGAGCACCGCCCACGTTCCCTGGACCGAGCTCTCCGTGGCGCTGGCACGGGAGTCGGGCATCGGCGCCCTGGGGGTCTGGGACTACCTGATCACCTCCGCGCCCACGCCGCTCGAAGGGATCCGGGACGCCGCCGCCCACTTCGCCGCCGTGGCCGACCCCGGCACGGACACCCTCCGGATCACCGAAGACGGCGAACACGTCACCATCAGCCACGTCAACCAGGCCGATCTGACCCACGAGGCGGCGTGCGCCATCCGCGGCTACGCACTCGGCCTCTACCAGCGGCGTCTGAGCGAAGCCGCGCGACGCCGCCTCGCTCCCGTCCGCGTCACCCTGGCCGCCGAAGCACCCCGCCGGCACGACGCCCTGACCGAGCTGTACGGCACCCGCGCCATCGACTTCGAAGCCCCGGACAGCTCGATCACCTTCCTCGCCTCCGACCTGAAGGCCCCGACACCGCAATTCCAGCCCGGCCTGTCGACCGTGCTGCTGCGGCACGCGGAACAGACCCTCGCCACCGCGATCCCGCTGCACGGCTGGCTGGACCTCTTCCGCACCACCCTGGCATCCGTGCACGACGACACCACACCGACGCTC
Organism: Streptomyces sp. LARHCF249; assembly: GCF_052871255.1. Taxonomy (NCBI): domain Bacteria; kingdom Bacillati; phylum Actinomycetota; class Actinomycetes; order Kitasatosporales; family Streptomycetaceae; genus Streptomyces; species Streptomyces sp. LARHCF249. Next base: position 149,276 of record NZ_JBIXJQ010000004.1, on the reverse strand, counting down.
TCCGCAACAGCGCGGCGCATGGCCGTCAGTGCGCGAACTCTCCAGCGCCGCCTCGACGAGCACGGCACCACCTGGAACAACGAGGTCGAGACCCTGCGACGCGCCCAGATCACACGGCTGCTCCACGACACCGACCTCAGCATCGACGCGATCGCCGCGCGAAGCGGGTACGCCGACGCCCGCGCCCTGCGCCGCGCCGTCCAGCGCTGGTACGGCACCACACCCGCCGCCCTGCGCCGTACCGGCCACGCGGCGCCCGCTCACAGCGTTTGACGATGCGTCCAACGGCTCGACCCGGGCGGGCCCGCGGTTCCAACAGCCGTTCCTCAGCGGGTCGGGCGCAGGACCAGTCCGCGGTCGCCGTCGACGCGGACCCGCTGGCCGTCGGTCAGTCGCCTCGTCGCGTCGGGGGCGGCCATGACCGCGGGGATGCCGTACTCACGGGCGACGATCGCGGCATGGGAGGCCACGCCGCCCGTCTCGGTGACGACGGCGGCGGCCCGGCGGAACAGCGAGGTCCAGGCGGGACTCGTGTACGAGGCGACCAGGACGTCGCCGTTGCGGAGCGCGGCGAACCCGTCGGGGCCGTGGATCACGCGGACCGGGCCCTCCGCGGCACCGGCGCTGCCCGGGGTTCCGCGCAGCAGGACGTCGGCGCGGGTCGCTCCGGGCGGCTGTGCGGGGGCGGGCGGTACCAGCGGTGTCCGGGCGAGCGCGGCGCGCGCGGCCTTGCGAAGGGTTGCGAACTCGCGTAGTTCGGCTGCGAGTTCGGGCGCGGGCGGCCAGGGCCCGATGCGGTCGAGCTCGTCCAGGCGCAGGTGGAAGACGTCCTCCGGGGCGTCGAGTACCCCGGCTGCGACGAGCCGGCGGCCCATCTCCAGCAGCGCCTGTCGCATCGCGGGCAGCGGCAGCATCGCCAGGAACCGCGTGTCGTCCCGGATCTGCTGGAACCACCGCGCCTGCCGCAGCAGCACGCGGACCGCCGACCGCAGCGGTCCGGGGCCCCGGCGGAGCAAGGGATGCCGGAACAGGGCCTGTTCGGCCTGCTCGCCGGGGTGTGGCCCGACCGGCGGCGGGTCCTGGGAGGCGAGGCCCTTCAGCATGCTCAGGACGACGTCCGGCCTGTCGCGCCACGTGCCCGGCGTGAGCAGCAGCGGGGATGCGGTGTCGCGGTGCCCGTACAGGTCGAGGAACCCTTCGAAGTCGGCCACGAAGCCGGGAGCCGACTCCCGCATGCCGGTGTGCAGGGCCTCGTACAACTCCTCCGCGGTGCGCCGGGCGAAGGCCTCCGACAGCCCCGTGTCGGCACGGACAGCGGCCGCCAGGTCCTCCAGCGAACGGTTCGCGTCGGCGGTCAGGGTGTCCACACCCGACAGCAGCGCGCCCATGAGCCGGCGCCGCCGCAGCGCGGACAGCGCGACGTACAGCCCGGCCAGTGCCAGGAGGGTACGGGGGAAGTAGCGCAGCCGGAGTTCCAGCAACGGCGCGGCGATCCGGGGCCCTTCCTTCAGCAGGGACGCGAGTTCCGGCCAGGAGCAGCCGCCGACGTCCCGTCCGCTGAGTTCGTCCGCGCGTCGGCGCATGGCCCCGATGAGCGGATCGGACGTCCACCGGGCCGGGTCGTGGCGGCGCGCCGCGCGTACGAGACGGAGGGGCGTCGTCACCAGCCGCCAGGTGGGCCTGGGCAGCGGCATCTCCACACGGACCGCCACGCCCGACTCCTCCGCGAACATCCGGGACAGCGGCGGAGGGGCGACTCCGGTCGCTTTGACCACCGAGTTGTCGAGCAGGCCGAGCAGCGGTGCCAGCCACGCGGTGATGTCGATCGGGTACGGGCGGACCGGCAGGACCTCGCTGAGCATCGCGCTCGTCATCCGCTGGAGGCGGGCGGGAAGGGCCGGCAGCCGTGTTCGCGCGGGCGGCTCGGGCAGCGGGGGCAGCGCGGTGATCGGGCGGGTCTGCAGGACGTACAGGCTCCCGTCCGCCCACGCCCATTCGATGTCCTGCGGCCGCCCGAAGTGCCGCTCGACGTCCCTGGCGACCCCGATGAGTTGCCGTAGCGCCGGCGCGGGCAGACCGGCGGCGGCCCGATCCCCTGCGACCTGCTCGGTTCCCCCGCCCAGGCGAGGGCGGACGGCGGTTTCGTGGTGTCCGGCGCTGCGGCTGACCACCCTCGGGCTCCGTGTGTCGACCACGATGTGTTCCGGCGTGACCAGCCCGGAGACCACCGCCTCGCCGAGCCCCGGGCTCGCGTCGATGACCAGCGCGTTCCGGTCATTGGTGACGGGATCGCTGGTGAATGCCACCCCCGCGTACTCGGCGTCGACCATGCGCTGGACGACGACCGCCATCCTCACCCGGCCGTGGTCGATGCCGTGGCCGGCGCGGTAGTCGACCGCACGGTCGGTCCACAGCGAGGCCCAGCAGCGCACGACCGCGTCGAGGACGTCCGGCTCGCCGATGACGTTGAGGAAGGTGTCCTGCTGACCGGCGAACGCAGCCTCCGGCAGGTCCTCCGCGGTGGCGCTCGACCGCACGGCGACCGGCCCGCCGCCGAGATTCCCGTAAGCGGCGCGCACCGCCTCCGCCACGTCGTCCGGGATACCGGCCTTCGCCACGGCCTCCCGGACCGCCGCCGGGCCCCCGGCGCCGAGCCGGCCGGGATCCGGCGGCCGGTACGCCGCGGTGGTCACGACGAAACCCGGAGGCACGGCAAACCCGGCGCGGACCAGCTCCCCCAGGTTCGCGCCCTTCCCGCCCGCGACCCCCAGGTCTGTCCCGCCCAGCCGCCCCAGCGGGACGACCAGGCCGGCCGCACCCACCGCGCTCGCCCCCTCGTCCATGCCACGCTCCTTCGCCGCGGACGACCGTCGTCCGGACCACCAAGCCTGGCACCTGACCCCCGGGGGCGCTCCCGGAGGCGGCCGCGGGCCTGGGCCCGGCCCCCGCCGTTGGAGGCCCGGCTCCCCAGGCCTACGCCGACCTCGTGAACACCCGTAGCCGCCGCTGACCTTTTCCGCAGGGCCGCCGCCCGGTTCGTCAGGCCGGGGTTCACGGCTGCCCGTAGCCGGCCAGGCCCGTGACCACCGTGTCCCCGCGTTGCGACGCGGCTCTTGTGCCGCGAGGGAGCCACTCCCCATACTCCCTGCAGCGCATGTCAGGGACACGTCACGCCTCACGTCGTCTTTGAACGCGCCTCACAGGGCCCCCACCCCCGGGCCCCGACGCTCCGAGGAGGAGATCAGTGAGGAAATCGCGCAGCACGCCCTCCCCCGCAAGCCCCAGGACCGCGCGCCCCACGACCAGGCGCGCCGCGATCGCCGCCGCGGCCACCTGCCTGCTGGCGACCGCCGCGTTCACGATCCCGAGCGCGGAAGCGTCCTCCCCGCGGTCCTTCGGCGCGGCCGAACTGGCCCAGCTCGACCAGGCCGTCCTCGGTACCGATGTCGGCGGCATCGCATGGCACGTGGACACGGCGAGCGGCCGGGTCACGGTGACGGCGGACAGCACCGTGTCCGAGGCCGGCCTCGCGAAGATCCGAAAGGCGGCGGGCGCGAACGCCGGCGCCCTGCGCTTCGAGCGCACCCCTGGCACGTTCACCCGTCTGCTGGGCCCGGGCGACGCCATCTACGGCGGCGGCTACCGCTGTTCGGTCGCCTTCAACGCCGTGAGCGGCAGCACGTACTACTTCCTGACCGCCGGCCACTGCGGCAACGTCGTCAACACCTGGTACACCACCTCCGCCCAGAGCACCCTGGCCGGCCCCACCGTGGGCTCCAGCTTCCCCGGCAACGACTACGCGCTGGTCCGCTACGACAACACCTCGCTCAGCCACCCCGGGGGGTTCACCGCCGCCGATGCCTACGTGGGTGAGCCGGTCAAGCGCAGCGGCTCCACCACCGGCACCAAGAGCGGTACCGTCACCGGCCTCAACGCGACGGTCCGCTACAGCGGCGGCGGCACCGTACGCGGAATGATCAAGACCAATGTGTGTGCCGAGCCCGGTGATTCCGGTGGCGCCCTCTACGACGGCACGAAGGCGCTCGGCATCACCTCCGGCGGCAGCGGCAACTGCTCGGTCGGCGGCACGACCTTCTACCAGCCGGTTCCGGAGGCTCTCGCCAAGTACAAGGTCACCCTGTACTGACGCACACCGCCGCGCAGACGGCGACGACGGACGGACGGGTGCACCCCACCGCACGCGCTGCGGTGGGGTGCACCCGCACCCGCACCACGCGACCCGCACCAGGGCCCCGTACCCGCCACAGGCCGCCGGCCACTACGCCGGTGCGTCCGCCAACAGGGTGTCGGCTTGATCCACGAACGCCGCGACCTCCGGAACCCCCCGGTACGGCTCGAACCGCTTGCGCAGGCGCGCGATCCTGCGGAACGCCCGCGGAGAGTGGAGCTGCCGCGTGAGCCGGACCGCCTCCATCCCGTGCCGGGCGGCCGCCTCGGGCTCGTGGTTCGTCAGGTCGGCGTGGGCGAGGATGCCGGTGTTGATCGATCGGCGGCGGATGTGCGTGGCGGGCAGGTCCCGCAGGGCGGCCCGCGCGTACTGGCAGGCCTTGGCAGGCTCGTTCAGGTCCCTGAAGCAGTGCGCGAACGCGTCCGCAAGGTAGGCCTCCTTGAAGTAGCGCAGATAGGTCGCGGAATCGTCCGACGGGCTCGACCGGTCGAAGTGCTGCTCGGCTTCCGACAGCGCGCGGGCGCAGGCACGTCCGTCACCCATGCGGGCATGCCCCCGCGCCTCGACGACCCACGCCACCGCCAGGGCGAGGTGTCCGCCCCGCTGCCGCCCTCCCAGCCGGGCCGCCTCGGCGAGCTGCACCGCCTCCGCCGGATGCTGGGCGTAGAGCGCGAGGTGCCCCATGTGGGTGGCCATGACCTGGGCTCCGTAATCCCGCGAGTCGGCGGCATGGGCCAGCCCGAGGGCCAGGATGTAGTAGCGCTCGGCCAGATTGAGCTCATTGCAGTCGATGGCCATATAGCCGGCGGCCGCGGTGAATTCGGCCGCGGTCTGCAGGAGGGCACGGCCCACCTCGTCGGTCCGGGACTTCTTGAGCAGCGGGGCGATATCGAAATGCAGATAGTTGATCATGTGTCGGCGGATGCGCTGCGCCCCGAACTCGTGGCTGAGCCGCTCGAATTCATTGCCCAGCGCGCGAAGGTGACGCACGTCGTCCATGGTGACGCGACCGTCGGTTCCCGCATAACTCACATCCTCCCGCGGGCCGCCGATCAGCCAGTCGCGACTGGCCGCCGATACGGCCCCGGCCGCAAAGGCGGAATCGATGAGAAACCCACGACTTTCCACGTCGTACCTCCACAAACGCCTCGCTGTATCGACAGCGCGTTCTGTATTCCTGGGATAGCGGAGGCCGATCGTGTGGTCTTCCGAGACGATGTCCATGCCGAGGTCCTGAGGGGTCAGCATCCGGCCGAGGCGCTGGGAGAACACCTGCGCCAGAAGGCTCGGGGTGGGATCCCTCGGAACCGAACCGGCCAGCCAGCGTGCGACGGCCGTGTGGTCGCAGCCCATGCTGAGGCCCTGCGTGGCGGCGAGTTCGCTGACCCGCCGTGCCAGACCCTTGCGGGAAAACCGTGCTTCATTGATCAGGTCCTGCAGGTTCCGGTTCGGTTCTCGACGAGTACTCATCAGACCCCCGATGCGATGTGCTCCGCTCGACCACCCACGTTAGTGATCCCGCGTCAGCTTGACTAAGTCTTTGCCGTCAGCGCGCCCTTTTCGAGCCCCCTGCTGCACCCCATGCCCGATGGCGCGCGTCTGTGCCCACCCCGTTCCCGCTCCCAACAGTAGGAGCAGAACGTCTGGCTGATGGGCCGTGAATCCCATCTCTGGGTGGAGGAGTCCGCAATGGGTGGCGAGATGCGAAACGGCTGGGGTATGGCGGAGTGGATTCGGCTGGTGGTGCTCGTGGGGCTCATCGCGCTCATCACGGCCGGTCCCGCTCCCGGCGACCTCTGGTCCGTTGCGGCGGGCGCGGCAGGGGAACTCCTCGTACAGGTGGTGGCGCGCTCCCGCACCGGCCGCGGCCCGCTCCCGCCCGTCCTTCACGACCGGACACCGGGAACCGGGCCGGGACCGGGGCGGATGGAGCGGCCCACGACGCCGACGGAGGACGACGACCCTCAGTGACCCGTGCGTCGGAAGCGGCGCTAGCCGCCTACCCGGGCGACCAGGAGTGCGATGTCGTCGTCCGCAGCGGCCGGGACGAGGTGGGTGATCAGCGAGTCGCACACGTGGTCCAGCTGCCGCTGGGGGTCCGCGAGCAGGCGCGTCAGCTCGGTCAGGCGCTCGTCGATGTCGCAACCGCGGGCCTCGATCAGTCCGTCGGTGTAGAGCACGAGGAGGCTGTCCGGGGGCACGTCGATCTCCGTCGGGGTGAAGGCGACGCCCCCGACCCCCAGGGGGACACCGGGCGGGGTGTCGAGGAGTCGGACCGTGCCGTCGGGGAGGGACAGGGCCGGCGGCGGATGTCCGGCCCGGGTGACGGTGCAGTGCCCGGTGGCCGGGTCGCAGACGATGTACAGGAAGGAGGCCAGCATCGGTTCGGCCAGATCGGAGAGGGTGGCTTCCAGGTGGTGCAGCAGCCGGACGGGCGACAGGTCGAGGCGCGCGAGGGCCCGTACGGATGCGGACAGCCGGCCCATGACCGCGGCCGCGGCGATGCCGTGCCCCATGACGTCGCCGATGAGCAGCCCCGCCTTGCCTCCGGCCAGGGACAGGACGTCGTACCAGTCCCCGCCGACCTCGTTGACGTCGCTCGCGGGAAGGTACCGGTGGGCCACGGCGATGCCCGAGGGAGGGCTGATGTGCTGGGGCAGCATGCTGCGCTGGAGGATGACCGCGGTCTCGTGCTCGCGGTGGTAGAGCCGGGCGTTGTCGATGCTGAGGGCGGCGCGGGCCGTCAGCTCACCGGCGAGGGTGACGTCTTCGGATCCGAAGGGTCCGATCGGGCGCGTGCGGAAGAAGGTGGCGACGCCGAGCACCGACTCCCTGGCCACGAGGGGCGCCATGATGAACGAATGCACGCCCACCGAGACCAGTTGTGCGGGTTTGGACGTGTGCCGGGCGGCGGAGGCGACGGCCTGCTCGTCGAGGCGGGCGACGAGGAAGGGCTGCCGGCCCGCGAGGGCCTGGGTGTAGGGGGCGGCCGCTGGGAAGGTGAGCGTCCTGCCGAGGGGGGCGAGGATGTCGGTCACGCGCGATCCGGACAGCGGAGCCTTGCCCAGCCGGCGCAGGGCGACCCCGCCGGACAGCCCCATGCCGGGGTCGTCGCCGCGGGCCAGTACGTCCAGGACGTCGACGGTGACGGCATCGGCCAGGCGCGGCACGGCGAGATCGGCGAGTTCCTGCGCGGTGCGCTCCAGGTCCAGGCTCGAGCCGACCCGCATGCTGGCCTCACTGAGCATGGCGAGCCGGCGCCGTCCCGCTTCGGCTTCGACGTGGTCGCGCTGCTGCTCGGTGATGTCGACGAGCGAGGCGATGACACCGATCGGCATGTGGGCGGGATCCTCGACCCGGACATAGGAGCACGACCACACCCGGTCGTGGTCCGGCTCGGACGGCGTCCGTCCGACACGGCGGCGGTCGAGGACGGGACTGCCGGTCTCCAGGACCTGCCGCATGGCCTCCTCCATCTCCAGGGCGTTCACCTCGGGGAGGATCTCGGCCAGGCGTCGGCCCACGTGCGCCGATTCCGGCAGTCCGTTCATGGCTTCGAGCGCGGCATTGACCTGCAGGAACCTCAGCTGTGTGTCGAGAATGGCGATGCCGACCGGGGAGCGGGCGAACAGGCCGTCCCACACCGCCGACGACCCCCGGATGCGCCGTGCCGCGTGGGCGTCCGCGGCGAAGACCAGCACCGTGGCCGCGCCGTGCCGGCGGTCCGACACCGGAGCGGCCCAGATCTCCAGCTCCAGCGGGTGCCCGTCGCGGTGCCAGGCGGTCACCGTGCCCATCACACCCCGCCCCGCGGCCGCGGCTTCCCACAGGGAGCGGCCCAGGCTGCGGTCGGCCCCCGGGTGGAGCAGGTCCGCGATGTTGCGGCCCAGCATCTGCGGCGGGGCATGGCCCAGCAATTCCTGCGCGACCTGGTTCCAGCGCACGATCGTCCCGTCGGCACTGGTGGCCACCAGCGCGACGGGCAGCGCGCCCAGCCATCCGCCGGCCGCCTGCGCGGCGCTGCTGATCAGCTCGTCGACCGGCATGTGCTCGTTCATCTGGCACCCGCATCCACCGCCGCGGTGTCCTCCACGCATCCATCGTCTGCCGGTCGCGGTGACACCGCCTCCTGATCCGCCTCCCTCACACAGGGCTCCCGCCTCGTCACTTTCAGTCACTGCGGTCGTCGCCATGTTTCGGCCCATGGAGGCGGCCTGCGGACCGGCAGCCGGCGGAAACCCGCAGTCGGCACGGCCCGGATCAGGCGGACCCGCCGTCCAGCCCGTGGCGGCCGGCTCCGGAAGCGAAGCGGGCGGCGCCGGTCACGGCTTCGGCGGCGAGCGAGACGGTGCCGTGCCCGAACTCGACGGCCAGGGCCGCGCTCTCGTCGAGGCCTTCCTGTTCGAGGACCGACATGCGGTCGTGGCGCAGACAGGTCTGCGGGAACGCCGCCAGGTGCGCCGCGAGTTCCTGGGCGGCCGTCAGCGCCTCTCCGACGGGGACCACGCGGTTGGCCAGGCCGATGTGGTGGGCCTCGGCGGCCTCGACCGCCCTGCCGGTGAGGATCATGTCCATCGCTCGGCTCGTGCCGATCAGGCGGGGCAGCCGTACCGTTCCGCCGTCGATCAGCGGTACACCCCAGCGGCGGCAGAACACTCCGAACACGGCGCTCTCGTCGGCCACGCGGAGGTCCGCCCAGAGCGCCAGTTCCAGACCGCCGGCTACCGCGTGACCGCTGATGGCGGCGATGACCGGCTTGGAGAGCCGCATCCGGGAGACGCCCATGGGGCCGTCCCCGTCCGCGGCGACCCGGTTGCCGTCGCCCTCGCTGATGGCCTTCAGATCGGCGCCCGCGCAGAAGGTTCCGCCCTCGCCGTAGAGGACGGCAACGGCCGCTTCGGGGTCGGCGTCGAAGGCACGGAACGCATCGGCCAGCGCCGTCGCGGTGGTCAGGTCCACGGCGTTGCGGACGTGAGGCCGGTTCAGGCTGATCGTCGTCACCGCGCCGCTGCGTCGGACCAGTACGGGCTCAGGGGCCGTGTCGTGCTCGGATGCCATGGCGTCAGAGTCTCCTTGGCCGCGCAGCCGGCGGAAGTCCGGCATGCGGAAGACCGTGTCGCCCGCCTCCCGGGCGCTCACCGCAGCCTAGCCAGTCGGTCGTCTCGGGGGGCGGCCACCGCCCGACGAGGGCTCGACCGCCGCCCCTCCCTGGGAGAACGGAGCGCGCGCGGCGCCGTGGTTTCGCCCCCTGCCCCCGAGCGGGACTGCCAGGATGGGGTAGATGCGCGAGTTCCGCTTTCGGGAGGCCGAGTTGACCGCTCCAGAGGCCGAGGGACCCAAGGTCCCGCCGTCGTTCCCGCCGAAGTCACCGCCGCCGCAGAAGAAGCCGGTGGAGGCCCCCCGGCCGCCGCCGGCCACGAAGCCGACGGGGTGGCTGAGCCTGCCCCGGCCGCGCATGCGGATCAGCAACCGGCAGACGGCGGCCCTGACCTTCCCGGCGGACGGGTGGGCCGCGAAGAAGGCCGCCGACCAGGCCCTGAAGACCGTACGGGGCTGGGGTCACGCCGGCCTGGACGAGCAGGATCTGCAGGCGGCCGTACGGTTCCTGGTCGACGCGGCCGTGCGGGACGGCGGACGACGCGTCAGCGTCCACCTCGGCGACCAGGAGGACAAGGTCCTCGTGGTGGCGCTCAGCCACCAGGCCGGGTCCGCGCCCGAGGGCGATGTCTTCGCCGAACTCCGGGCGCTGGCCACGGTGGACAGCTGCGGCGACGACCTCGCCGAGGACGGCCGCCGCGTCTGGGCCGTCCTCGACGCCGCGCCCCGCCGCCGCAGGGAGCCCTCGGCGTAGCGGCCGGTCAGTCGGCCGCCGCAGGCGTACGGGAGAAGTGACGGGCCGTGGGGACCAGTGCTGCGGCTGCCGGTACGGCGAAGCAGGCCGCGGCGCACACGGCGAGTACCGGGGTGACGCCGAAGGCGGTGATGGCCGGGGCGATGAGGGCCAGGCCGACCGGGGCCAGGCCGTAGGAAACGAGGAAGTCCAGCGAGGAGACGCGCGCGAGCTTGTCCGGGGCGACCTCGCGCTGGGTGGCCGTGAACCAGGGCACGTTGAACAGTTCGATCCCGATCCCGGCGACGGCGTACGCGGCGATGACCGCGGCGGGGTGGACCGGCAGCACGAGGCTCAGCGGTGCGAAGCCGTACGCGGCGAGGCCGGCGAACGCGGCCCAGCCCTGGGCGCGGGGCCGCCGGCGGGCGATGACCAGGGCGCCGCCGAGGGCGCCGACGGTGTACGCGGTCATGGCGGCGGCCAGCACCCATTCCGTGCCGTAGCGGTCGCGGCTGATCAGCGGCAGGGCGACGCTGGTCGCTGAGTAGCCGAGCGCGATGACCGCGGTGAGCGAGGCGAGGCCTGCCAGGAACCAGGGGTGCCGGCGGGCTTCGCGTATGCCGTCCACGAACTCCGCGCGGAACGAGGCACGCGGCGCGGGCCCGGCGGCGGTGGAGGAGGCCCCTTCCCCGCGGCCCGGGACGAGTGCGGCGATCAGCCAGAGCAGGCCGATGCCGAGCAGCAGCGTCCAGACGTCCAGGAAGGCCGCGAGCAGGGCGGTCAGCGCCGGGCCGGCCAGGGTGGAGCCTCGGACGGCCAGCGTCATGGCGGCGTTGGCCCGCTGCCTGCCGTCCGGGGCCACGACCTCGGCGGTGAGCGCCTGGAAGGCGGGGCGGCAGGCGCCCTGGCCGGCGCCGGCCAGGGCTGCGGCGAGGGTCATCAGCAGGACCGAGCGGCCGAGCCCGGCGGCGAGGAGGGGGGCCGCCGCGGCGGCGGCCAGGGCCGACCAGAGGACGACCGCCCGGCGGGAGTGGCGGTCGGCGAGTACGCCGCCGACGGCGACCGCGGCGAGGAAGCCGGCGGTTCGCGCGGCGAGGACGAGGCCGAGGCCTGCCGGGCTGAGCTCTCGGTGCAGCACCGCGAGACCGAGGACGAAGGGCAGCGCCCAGGTGGCCAGACCGGAGGCGGTAGTCCCTGCCCATAGGCGGAGAAACGCGGCATCACGCAGGACGGATGGCTTCGTGGCGGGCGGATCGTTCTTGGTCGGGGCGGGCGTGGATGAAGTCGCCACGGGGCGTTGCTCCTTGTTTTTTCACGGTCGGAGGGGCCGGCGGTGGCGACCAACGCGTCGCGCGGACGGCGTCGTTGCGGCCGGCCGGTACGGCCGGAGGATTCCGGCACTCACCCGGCGAGGAAGCCACCCCCGGAGTATTTATTGAACATGATAATCATTACGGTATCGTCTGCTGTCGCGGCACTCCTGCCCCGCGGCCAGAACCACGCTCCTCCCAGACCGGAGAACCCATGCGTCATCCCGTCCGCCTCGCTTTCGCCCTCACCGTCGTGCTCGCGACCGCCGGCTGCTCGGCCACCGCCGAAGGCTCCGCACCGGACCGCAAGCCCGCGGCCGCGGCCGCCGACGAGGCGGCGACCTTCAGCAGCTGCGGCCGGCAACTGGCCTTCGGCGGGCCGCCCCGCCGGGCCGTGGCCCTGGACCAGGCCTCGACCGAGATCCTGCTGGAGCTCGGGCTCCAGGAGCGCATGGCCGGAACGGCCAACCTGAAGACGAAGATCCCGGCGAAGTACCAGGCCGCCTACGCCAAGGTCCCCGTCATCGCACCGAAGATCGCCACCGGCGAGCAGCTGCGCTCCGCCACCCCCGACTTCGTCGTCGCCGGCTCCGCCGACCTCTACACGAAGGACCGTGCGGGCACCCGCGAGGAACTGGACGCCCTGAAGGTCCCCACCTTCGTCAGCGCCGTCGACTGCCCCCAGCAGAACGAGCCCGGCAAGACCGCCTTCGACCTGCTCTTCGCCGACTACGAGAACCTGGGCAAGGCCTTCGGCGCCGACGAGCCCGCCGGCAGACTCGCCGCCGGGCAGCGCGCCGCGGTCGCGAAGGCCGGGGAGACCGCCGCGAAGGTCAAGGACCAGCCGACCGTCGTCTACCTCTACTCCGTCTTCAACGGAATGCCGTACGTGGCCGGCAAGACCGGTCTGCCCAGCGAGATGAGCCGGATCGTCGGGGCCAGGAACGCCTTCGACGACGTGAACGAAGACTGGCCGGAGGTCTCCTGGGAGGAAGTCGCCCGGCGGGACCCGGACTTCATCGTCATCGGCGACCTCTCCGAGCGCGGCCGGCCGGGAGACAGCGCCGCCGAGAAGCGGGACACGATGGCCCGGCACCCGGTGATCTCCAAGCTCGACGCCGTACGCACCAACAAGATCATCGAAGTGCCGGGCATCGAACTCGACCCGTCCGTGCGCTCCGTGCACGCACTCGAGCTGCTCGCCGCGGGGATGCGGGACCTCGGACATGTCCGCTGACCCGGCCGACAGCCGTCCGGGGCCACTGGACCTGCTGCATCCGACGGCCCGCCAGGCCGCCGCGGCCGCGGCGGCCGCGGTACCGTCCTCCGCGCCGCCCCCGGCCGGCCGGTCCGCGCCCGCCCGGGCAGGGCTGTTCCTCGCCGCCGCCGCGGCCCTGGCCGTCTCGACGGCGTGGGCGGTGCGCATCGGCACCGCCGACGTGGGATGGGCCGACCTCGGCGCGGTGCTCGGCAGCCGCCTCGGCCTGGCCGTCGAGCCGCTGCCGCCGCTGGTGGACTCGCTCATCTGGGATCTGCGGATGCCGCGGGTCCTGATGGCCGCCCTGGTCGGCGCCTCCCTCGCGGTGTGCGGCACGGTGCTGCAGGCGGTCACCCGCAACGCGCTCGCCGACCCGTACCTCCTCGGCGTGTCCTCGGGGGCCTCGACCGGAGCCGTGGCCGTCGTGGTCCTCGGCGTGGGTTCCGGCGTGGTCGGGGTGACCGGCGGCGCCCTGATCGGCGCGCTGCTCTCCTTCGGTCTGCTCCTCCTGCTGCTGCGGCGGACCGGCCTGGACTCGGTGCGCATCGTGCTGACGGGGGTGGTCGTGGGCCAGCTCTTCACCGCGCTGACCTCGCTGACGCTGATGGCCTCGGCCGACGCGGACACCACCCGGGCGGTCACCCACTGGCTGCTGGGCTCGATGGCGCCCGCCCGCTGGGACGCGGTCGCCGTCTGTGCGATCGTCACACCCCTCGGGCTGGCGGCGGCGTGGCTGTGCTCGAACGCCCTCGACGGGCTCGCGTTCGGCGCCGACACCGCCGCGTCCCTGGGGATCGGCGTACGGCGCACCCGGCTGCTGCTGCTCGTGGTGACGGCCGTACTGACCTCCGTGGCCGTCGCGACCGTCGGCGCCATCGGGTTCGTCGGGCTGATCGTGCCCCACGGCGTGCGGTTCCTGATCGGGCCGACGCACCGCGTCCTCCTTCCGTACGCGGCCCTGTGCGGCGCGGTGTTCCTGGTGTGGACGGACGCCCTGGCGCGGGTCGCCTTCGCGCCGCGGGAGCTGCCCGTGGGCGTGATCACCGCACTGCTCGGCGTCCCGCTGTTCCTCCTCGTCCTGCGCAGGAGGGGTGAGCTGTGAGGATCACCGCCGAACGGCTGAGCTGGTCCGTGGCGGGCACGCCCGTCGTCCGCGAAGTCGACCTGGACATCGCCGCGGGCGAGACCGTCGGGCTGCTCGGACCCAATGGGTCGGGCAAGTCCTCCCTGCTGCGCTGCCTCGCGGGTCTGCGCGCCCCGGACGCGGGCACCGTGCTGTACGACGGCGAGTCCGTACGCCGGTGGAGCGCCCGCCGCATCGCCCGCCATGTCGCCTTCGTCGAGCAGGACTCGGGATCCGACAGCGACCTGAGCGTCGCGGACATCGTAGGGCTGGGCCGCACGCCCTTCCGGGACCGCTGGCGCGGACCGGACGCGGCCGACCGGGCCGTCGTCGCCGCCGCGCTGGACCGCGTCGGGCTCACCGCACTCGCCGGCCGGTCCTGGCGGGCCCTTTCGGGGGGTGAGCGCCAGCGCGCCCACATCGCCCGCGCGCTGGCCCAGCAGCCGTACTGCCTGCTGCTCGACGAGCCCACCAACCACCTCGACGTGAAACACCAGTTGGACCTGCTGGAGCTGCTGGCCGGTACCGATCAGACCGTCCTGGTGGCGCTGCACGACCTGTCGCTGGCCGCCCGGTACTGCGACCGCCTGGTGCTGATGCACCACGGGCGGCTGGTCGCCTCCGGCACCCCCGAGGCCGTCCTGACCGGCGAGCGCCTCGCCGAGGTCTTCGAGGTCGACGCCGAACTCACCACCGACGCCCTGGGCAACCGCGCGGTCGCCTACCGCCGCCGCGCCTGCGCCCCCTCCACCCCACTCCCCCTATGACAAGGAATCCCGCAATGACGACCACCACGTCCACCACGTCTCCGTCCCTCTCATCCTCCTCGACCGGCTCATCCACCCCTGCGCTTCGGAGCGTTGACGCGCTCACGGCGTCCGTGCTGGCCGGCGAGCACGGCCCGCTGCCCTCCGAACTCGTCGCGACGAGCGTGTTCTGGATCCACCACGGCACCCGCCTGGCGGGCGGCGACACCACGTACCTCAACCAGTACGTCCTGGTACGCCTCGGCGGCTCCTTCGGCGGATGCGCCTTCGAAGCCGGCGAGGTCGAACCGGCCGTCTGCAGCGACTCCTCCGGCACCCCGCTCGACGTCCTGCTCCGCGAGGCGCCCCGTCCGCTGCGCATGGCGGCGCTCGACGCCTACCTCGCCGAGGCCCGCCCGCACGTGAGCGCCGCGGAGGCGGGCGAAGCCGAGGCGGTCGTCCTGCCGGCCGGGACGCCGGAAGTCCGCGCGAAGGCCCGCGACACGGCGATCGCCGGGCTGCTCGACCTCCCGGCGGGAGCGAAGGTCGGCCTCATCGGCGTGGTCAACCCGCTGGTCGCCGCGATCCGCGAGCGCGGCGGCGTACCCCTGCCCTGCGACTTCAACCTGAAGACCACCCAGTGGGGAGACCCGGTCACCGGCGACATGCACCAGGTCCTCGACGAGGCGGACGCCGTCATCGCCACCGGAATGACCCTCGGCAACGGCTCGTTCGACACGGTCCTGGACCGCTGCCGGTCCCGGGGCATCCCGCTGGTGGTGTACGCGCAGAGCGGGAGCGCCGTGGCCCGCGCCTTCCTGGGGGCGGGGGTGACCGCGCTGTCGGCGGAGCCGTTCCCCTTCTCCCAGTTCAGCGCCGATCCCACGCGGCTGTACCGCTACCGGGCCACGGCCGGGGCCGGGGCGTGAGCGCGGCCGGCCGGGACAACGCGTACGGCACTTCCTCCCTCACGACAAGGAATTCCGACATGGACCAGCACTTCGCGGAGTCGGTCGGCCGCCCCGACCTGATACGCCTCGACGACCGCCTCGTCTGCCTCCGCTTCGAGACCATGAAGGTGGTCTCCGCGCTCGCGGCGGTCCGGCACTTGCTCGACACCGGAGCCGTCCGGCGCGGCGACACCCTGCTGGACAGCTCCAGCGGCATCTACGCGCACGCCCTCGCCCTGGCCTGCCACCGCTACGGCATGCGGTGCCACATCGTCGGTTCCACCACTGTCGACCACACCCTGCGCACCCAACTCGCCGGACTCGGGGCGACGCTGGAGCAGATGGCGCCGTGCAGCGACCTCAAGCTCGACCAGAAGCGACGGGTCGAACGCATCCACGAGGTCCTCGCCGAACACCCCGATTACCACTGGATGCGCCAGTACCACGACGACATCCACTACCTCGGCTACCGCTCCATCGCCGAGCGCATCCGGCGATCGACGGGAACCGAGGCCCTGACCATCGTCGGCGGCGTGGGGACGGGCGCCTCGACCGGAGCCCTCGCCCGGTACCTCCGTGCGGACGACCCCGGGGTCGAACTCGTCGGCGTGCAGCCGTACGGCAGCGTCACGTTCGGCGCCGAGCACGTCTCGGACCCCGAGATCATCATCGCCGGGATCGGCAGTTCCATCCCGTTCGGGAACGTCGCCCACGAGCTGTACGACGTCCTGCACTGGATCTCCTTCGACGCCGCCCGCGCCGGCAGCGTGGACCTGCTGCGCCGGCACGCGGTCTTCGCGGGGCTCTCCACCGGGGCCGGGTACCTCGCCGCCCGCTGGGAACGCGACCGAAGCCCCCGGCGGACCGTCCTGTTCATCGCCCCCGATACCGGCCACCGCTACGTGGACACCGTCTACGCCCGTCCCGGCCGAGCCGCGCGCCTGGAGGACCTGGCCCCGCACACGGTGGCGGCCCAGGCCGAACTCGCCCTGCCGTGGTCCCGCATGCGGTGGAACCGCTCGCCGTCCCCGGCACCGGGCCGCGCGGGTGCCCTCGCGCCGGCCTGACCGGGTTCATCGGGCGGTGAACTCCGGGACGGCCTGACCGGCAGGTGCAGCCCGGCCGGGGTCACAGCGGGACGCCGAGAGGTCCGAACTGCTCTTCCAGGTTCTCGGCCCAGTGGGCGGCGAAGTCCGGCTGAGTGCCGTCCGCGTCGGTGAAGCCGTACTCCTCGTACAGGCCCCAGGTGGCCAGGGCGCGTCCGGTCTTGGCCATGACGTGCGGGTCGGCGGCCAGCGCGGCGACAGCCCGTCCCAGATAGGCGGGGGTCTCGGAGTGGGCGAAGTGGGGGTCCCGGGCCGCGCCGTCGCGCCAGTTGGCCTCGGTGACGCCGAAGTGCTCCAGCAGGGCCTCCGAGCGCAGGAAGCCCGGTGTGATCGCCACGGCCGCGACGCCGTGGGGCCGCAGCTCGGCCGCTTGGGCGACGGCGAGGCGGATCACCGCGGACTTCGCCAGGTCGTAGAAGAACGAGCCGCGGTAGCGGGCGGTGTTGCCGTCGGTGACCTCGACGACCAGCCCGCTCCCGCAGGCGACCATCAGGGGCAAGGCGAACCGGCTGGTGATCACATGGGTCTCCACCGCCCGTCGCATCAGGCGAAGACCGGTCTCCAGGTCCTGTTCCCACAGCGGGTTGTCCCAGTCGGTCAGCGGGTCCCCGCCCCAGACGGAGTTGACCAGGATGTCGAGCCGCCCGTCCTGTTCGGCGGCGATCCGGTCCACCAGTGCGCGGACCTCGCCGGGGCGGCTGTGGTCGGTACGGGCGGGGATGCCGAGGCCGCCGGCGGCCGTGACCCTTGCCGCGGTCTCCTCGATGGTTTCGGGCCGGTCCAGGTCGGAGCGCCCGGCGGCGGTGCTGCTGCGGCCCGTGACGTACACGGTCGCGCCGGCGGCACCGAGCTCGACGGCGATGCCCCGTCCGCCGCCCCGGGTGCCGCCGGCGACCAGGGCCACCTTTCCGGCCAGGGGCCGCGGGTCCGTCGTCATGATGCCTCCAGGTCGTGGCCGTGTGGGTGCGGGAGGTGGGGGGACAGCACGATGTCGAGCTGCTGCCGGAGCCGTTGCGCGAGGGTGCCCTGGCGTTCGAGCGCCCAGGTCAGGCCTGCTCCGGCGGTGATCGCCTGTACGGTGCGGGCGAGCGCCTCGACCTCGGTTCCGGCGCGGAGCTCGCCCGCCGCGGCCGCCTCCGCCAACAGGTCCTCGATCGCCCTTCCCTGGGCGCGGTGCACGGCCAAGGCGTGCTCGTAGAGCTGCGGATCCGTGAGGTCCAGGCACAGGAACGCCAGATGGTTGGCGAAGGTCTCGGGTGTGGCCACGGCGGCCGCCGACTCCACCGTCAGCGCCGCCAGGGCGCCGAGCGCCGACGCGTGCGCCTCACGTGCGCGCCCGGCCCGCTCGCTCGCCTCCTTCGCGGACTGGTCGGCGAGGGCCACCAGCAGGCCGCGCTTGGACCCGAACCGCTGCACAAGGGTGGCCGGCACCAGCCCCACCTCGCGCGCCACGGCGGCCAGCGTCAGCCCCGTGGGCCCCAGCCGGCCCATGACCTGCGCTGCGGCACGCAAGATCACCGCATCCTCGACCCCTCGGGGACGCCCCACTCCCGCCACCCCCTCGTCATTAATAAATGTCTGTTCATTTATTAAAGCGCCCGGTGCCTCCTGCGGCAAGTTTCCGGTCAGGGCTGGGGCTGTTCCGGTACGAAGTCCAGTGCCGCGGCCTCGAAGGCGACGAGGTCGTCCTTGCGGAGCAGCGCGCTGACCCGGGCGCCCGCCCGCGCGTCGAGGACGCCGCTCGCGTCGGCGCCCAGCATCCCGGCGATCTCCCGGCCGTGCAGGTCGACCGCCGCCTCGACCAGTTGCGCGAGCGCCGCGGCCGCGGCTCGCGACCGGACCGCCGCCGTGGCCAGGGTGACGGCGGCGACCAGCGCCGCCGGCCACCACCAGCCGCCGAGTGCGAGGTACAGCAGCCCCCACGCGGTCAGCCGCGCGGCGGACCGGTACGCCGCGTACGCCCGGCTCAGCTCCTCCCGCGTGCTGTCCGGCACGGCCAGCCAGAGCGTCGGCCACCACGCCGTCAGGTCGACCCGGTAGGCGTGGTGCACCCGTACGTCCGCGGCGCGCAGCCGGTCCCCGATCCACGTCGGGCGTTCGGCCGGCACGAGGGAGATCCGCGCGCACCGGACCATCGCCTCGCGCAGGGCCGCCCGCGCCGAAGGATCGGCCCGGTGCGGGGGCACGGCCGAGCGGACGACAGCCGTACGCCACAGCCGGACCTGCTCCTGCGCGCGCGACCACCGCCGTCTGCGCAGTCGGGCCAGCGGACGCAGCGGCCACCAGCGCCCCTCGGCGGACCACAGCCGTTCCACGAAGAACCCCAGGGCCGCCGCACCGAGTCCTGCCGCCGCGGACGCCGCCGGCACGCCGGCCGCCACGAGCACGCCGATCCCGGTCTTCCCGCTCGCCTGCGCGGCTGCCAGCCGGTCGATCCAGGCACCCAGTCCGCCCGCGTCCAGCGCCCGCCGATGCCCCAGCACGGACGCGACGGTGACCGCGGCCACGAACAGCGCACCGGGCAGTACGAGCAGCGCGAGCCAGCGCTCGGCGAACCGCTTGCCGAGCTCGCCGAGGAAGGCGTTCACAGCGGGATCTCGACCCGCACGAGCGGAGCCTCCAGCGCCGCGCACGTCGGCGGGCGGCCGTCGCCGCCCAGCGGCGTGAGGCGTACGCAGCGCCGCGGCGCCGGGCAGACCCACCCACGCAGCACCCGGTGGCCGCCCTCGCCCGGCAACGGCTGGTAGGCGCGGCTGCCCGTGGTCAACCCGTCGATCCCGTGCACCGCGAAGCCCTCGTCGACAGCGTCGAGGTCCCCTCGTACCGCTTCGAGATCCGTCCCCCGCCGGAGCGCGCCCAGCACCCGCTCCAAGGCCTCGGCAACGCCGTACCGTTCCGCGCGAAGCGTCAATTCGCCGCCCGCCAGTTGCGCGCACAACCGCTCGATCCGGTGATCCATGTCCGACATCCGACCTCCCAGGGCGCCATGATGACAGACGATCAGATACCGAGAGCACTGAACACCTCACCGAAAGTGACCAGCTTGCATCCGGACGGATACCCTGAACTGCGCGCGCGGGCCACGCTGTTCGAGGAGAGCGGTGATCCGCGCCCGCTCTGCGACCCGGATGCCGCGGAGCGCGCCCTCCGTATGGCCGGCGCCTGGCGTGCCCACCCCGACGGTGCGGACTTCGACGTCGTGTACACCCTGGCCACCCTGCTGTGGCAGCGCCATCTGTTCCAGCGCCGGACATCGGGCGCGCGCCGCGCCGACGGCCGGGCGGAGCGGCGCGCGGCGCTCTTCCTCTACGCCTGGACGGACGCCTTCCTGCCGGCGCTCGTACCGGCGGACGTGCGGACGGCCGTACGCCGACTCCCCCGGCTGCCGCGAGCGTTCAGGCGCCTGCGCAAGGATCCCGGGGAGCGGCCGGCCGCCCTCGTACGGCACGGGCTCGCCGCTCTGAACCGTCACGACAGGCTGCTCGACCGGCCCACCCTGCGGCTGGGCCTCACCCTGATGCGCGAGGCCGTCGACGCCACGCCCGCGGGCAGCCCCCTCGCCCACACCCTGGGCGTGGATGCGCGGTGCGCGCTCGGCATCGGCCTCCAGCGCGTGCTCGACGTCACCGGCGACCTCCGGGTGCTTCCCGAAGCCTTGGCCATCGGCCGTGAGGCGGTACAGCGCTGTCCCGACGACCACCCCGAACGCCCGCTGGTGTTCTTCAACTTCGGCACTCTGCTCCTGGACTCCCACCTTCGCGCGGGCGACCAGGACGCGCTGGGCGAGAGCCTGCGCGTCAGCCTCCGCGCGCTGGAGCTCACCTCGGCCACGGACCCCGACCGTCGCGAACGGCTGGCCCACGTCGCACACCTGCACTCCCTCCACTACGACCGGACGCGTGATCCGGCGCATCTGCGCAAGGCGGTCGCACATGGCCGTGAGGCGGCGCGCGGCCTGCGTTCCGGGACCCCCGTCCGCGACGGCAGTCTGCTGCACAACCTCGCCAAGGACCTGCACACCCTGTACGAGGCCGAACGCGATCTGCAGGTACTGCGCGAGTCGGTGAGCACACAGCGCAGGGCCGTCGACGCCACGCCCAAGGACTCGCCGAAGCGGTCCGGGCGGCGGCACAACCTCGGCGTGTTCCTCGTGGACCTGGCCGAGGCCACGGGCGACGCCGCCACGGTCCACCGCGCGGTCGCCCTCGGCCGGGAGAACCTCCGGCAGGCACCGCCCGGCCACCCCGAACACCTCAACTCCCTCGACACCTTGTACCGCGCTCTGGACCTGAGCGTCTGGGAGCTCGGCCTACGGGAAGGGGCCGCAGACCTGTTGGACACCGCCCGGCGCCGTGTCGGGGCCGCCGGACCCGACACCTCCCGGGAGGCCGCGCTGGTGCTCGCCCAGACCCTCAAGCGGGTCTACGACACCACGGGCGAGCTGAGCACGCTGCTGGAATGCGGTGATGTCTACCGCCGGCTGACCGACCCGGCAGCCGCCGGAAACCTGTCGGCCCGGCGCGAGGACCCGGTGGGGCACCTCCTTGCCCTCGTGGACGTCTTGGCGGTCCTGTACGAGCGGCGCGGAGACCTCGACGCGCTCGACGAGGCCGAGCAGGTCGCGAGGCGGGCCCTGGCCCTCGCTCCCGCCTCCGGCACGGCGCGAGCCGTCGCGCTGGCCAAGCTCGGCGACGTGCTGGAGCACGCCGCTGACCGGGCCACCGACGCGGACACGTACCTGGCGCGCGTCACGGAAGCGATCGACCACGGCATGGCGGCCGAGGCAGCCTGTCCCAAGGACGACGAGCGGTACCCGGCCCTGCTGCTCCAGGCCGGGCGGGCATGCCTTGACATGTACGATCGAAGCGGGATCGCGGCGGCCCTCGTCAACGCGAAGCCCTACCTGGAGCAGGCGGTCCACACCCTTCCCCTGGACGCGCAGAACGGGGCCGAGGCACGCGCTCTCCTGGCTGAACTGCTCCTGTCACGCCATCGCTGCACGGCCGAGCAGGAGCGCCTCCTCGACGCGTTCCCGGACGACCTCCCCCGCGCCGCGGCCCTGGCCGGACGGCATGTGAGGCGGTGTCGGCACACGACCCCCGCAGGAAGGACGGCTTCCTGTGGCTCCTGGCCCGTGTCCTCGACGAACACGCCGCAACGGGTGGAGTCCCGCAGGCGGCCGTCGAGGCCGAGGACATCTGCCGGACGATCGCCGCGCTGACCACCGCGGAACCGCGCATGGTGCTGAAGGCGGCCGGCGCCCTCGCCCGGAAGGCCATGGACCGGCAGGACGCCTCGGCCGCGCTGGGGGCGGTGGAACAGGCGGTCGCCCAGATTCCGTTGATCGCACCACGGGACCTGGCGCGCCGGGACCGGCAGCACCTCCTCCAGGGCACGGCGGGACTCGCCAACGTGGCCGCAGCGGCGGCCGTGGCCGCGGGCCGGCCCGAACGTGCCGTGGAACTGCTGGAGCAGTGCCGCGGCCGGCTCCACGCCGATGTGCTGCCCGACCCGGACGGCGAACTCCAGGCGCTGCGGGGCGCTCATCCGGCACTGGCCCGGGCGTACGGGGAGCTGCGTGCCGCGACCGTGCGGGGGCCGGGGGCCGGCCTCTCCGCGTCCGGTCCGGCCGGGGAGAGGCACCGCCTCGGTGAGCAGTGGAACGCCCTGCTCGAGCGCATCCGCTCCCTGCCCGGCCACGAGCAGTTCTTGCGACCGCCCGGCATCGAGGAGCTGCTGCGGCAGGTGGGGCCGGGACTCGTCGTCCTCGTCTACACCAGTGCGTGGCGGTCCGACGCACTCGTCCTGCGTCCGGGCGCCGCGCCCGGGCACCGCGCCGAGGTCGTCCCGCTGCCCGGGCTGGTCGCCGAGGAAGCCCTGGCGCGGATGGCCCGCCTCCCCGGAGTGGTCGACGCGGCGGCCGACGACGCCGCCGGCTTCAGCGCCCGCGAGCAGGCTCAAGAGGATCTGCACGCCCTGCTGGAGTGGCTGTGGGAGGCCGTGGCCGCACCGGTGCTCGACCATCTCGGCATCGATGGCGGCTCCCTTCCGGAGGCGGGAACTCCGCGGATCTGGTGGTGCCCGGTGGGCTTCCTGTCCCGGCTGCCCCTCCCGGCGGCCGGACGCCACCGCGACGCGACGCGTGCGCACGACCGGCTGCCGGCGACCCTGCTGGACCGGACGGTTTCCTCCACGACCACCACGCTGCGCGCGCTGGGTCACTCCCGCTCACGCGCCCGTACGCGGCAGAAGGCCGGAAGGGAGGCGCCGGCCACCCTCGTCGTGGCCATGCCCGAGACACCCGGCGCACCACCGCCGCTGTCCCAGGCCACCGCCGAAGCACGCATCATCGGCGGGCTGCTGGAACCCACCGGAGTGGTCACCACGCTGGTCGGCGACGCGGCCACCTCGGCCGCCGTACGCGCCCGCCTGCAGGATCACGGCCTGGTGCACTTCATCTGCCACGGCGTGGGTGACCCGGCCGACCCCTCGCGCAACCGGCTGCTCCTCGCCGACCACGCACGCCGCCCGCTCACCGTTTCGGAGATCGCCGGACTGCGCCTGCGGGAAGCCGAGTTGGTCTACCTCTCGGCATGCAGCACGGCGATCACCACCCCGCGCCTCGCCGACGAGGCCGTCCACATCACGGCCGCGTTCCAGCTGTCGGGGTACCCGCATGCCATCGGCACGCTCTGGCCGGTCGGCGACACGGCAGCCGCCGCCGTCGCCGAGGGCTTCTACCGGCGGCTGACCCGCGCGGGCACGCGTGCACCGGACACGGCGGGCGCGGCCCGCGCGCTGAACGAGACGCTGCGCGAGCTGCGCGACCGCTACCCGCACACCCCCACCCGCTGGGCGGCACACCTCCACGTGGGGGCATGAGCGTCCCGTCCGGTGCGGTGAACGAGGCCGGAGGCTCAGTGGCCGAGGGCCCGCTTCAGTTCGGACTTGTCCATCTTCGAACGGCCTTCGATGCCCCGCTGCTTGGCCTCGTTGTACAGCTGCTCCTTCGTGGGGCCCTGGGAGCCGCTGTGGGAGCGCTGGCCGCCCCGCTTGGAGGAGGACATGTCCTGGGTGGAGGACCGGCTCGCGGTCTTCGACTCCCCGGAGCGCGCCCGCTCCTTGTTGACGGTGCGCGCGGCGATCTCCTTGGCGCGCTTGGTGCTTTCACCGCGCTCCTCGGCGCTCTCCTTGATGTGCTCGTACTGGCGTTCGCGCTTGGCGCTGGAACCGCGAGGCATGGTGACTCCTTGGCTCGTATGCGGTCGGTGTCGCGTTCGTTGTAGATGGCGGATCCCCCGGATCCGTAGGGCCCCTGCCCCGGTCGGGGCGAGTCATGCAGGCCGGTCCGTCACTCCAGCGCGGTGGCGGCCACGGAAAGGTCCGCGACCAGGCCCGAGAAGGCGGCTTCCCGGTCGTCGGACCGCAGGACGGCCGACGGATGGACCGTCGCCAGCATCTGCCCGGGCATCTCGTGCGTCTGCCCGCCGCCGTCGAGCGTGGGCATGGGCACCAGTACCCCGCGGCGCTCGCCCACGCGGAACGAGGAGCCGAGCAGCGCCTTGCCCGCGGTTCCGCCCAGCACCACCACCACGTCGGGGGCGACCAGCCGGAGCTCCTCCGCGAGCCAGGGCCGGCAGGCGGTCATCTCCCGCAGGCTCGGGGCCTTGTGGATGCGGCGCTTGCCGCGCGGGGCCATCGTGAACTTGAAGTGCTTGACCACGTTGGTCAGGTAGGGGTCCTCGTCGCCGAGCCCGGCCTCGTCGAGTGCCTTGCGCAGCAGCCGTCCCGCCGGGCCCACGAACGGCTCGCCCTGCACGTCCTCCTGGTCGCCGGGCTGTTCGCCGACCAGCATCAGCCGCGCGTGGGCCGGGCCCTTGCCGAAGACCGTCTGGGTGGCGTCCAGGAACAGGGGGCACCCCTGGCATCCGGCTGCCGCGCGCCGCAGACCCGGCAGACCGCCGCGTGACGGCAGGTAGGGGGTCGCGTCGTAGCCCTGCCCGGCCTCTTGCTGTCCGGCGGCCGCGGCCGGGGCGGAGCTCGTGCCTGCGTCCATCGCCACCACCACCTCCGAACCGTGCGGCCGGTTCCTGCGGTCTGGTCCGCCCCGGGTTCGCGACCGCAGGGCGGCAGTCGGCTTCTGCCCGGCGACCCCCACCGCAAACGCTAGGCCGCGGGATCGGCTCCGACGGCCTGCCGGTAGGCCACGTGGCCGCCCAGCGCCCCGGTGACGGCGACCGCCGTCAGCCCGGCCCACGACCACAGCCTGCCCTTCAGCGGGCGTCCGCACAGGCGGGCGGCCAGGGACGCCGCGTAGCAGCCGACCGCGGCCACGTTCGACACGGCGTGGGCGAGGCCGACCCGGGCCTGCTCGGGTGGCAGGTCCGCCCAGTCGACCCAGCCGGCGACTGCAGCCGGGGCCGCACCCGCCAGTCCGACGGCCGTCAGGGTCGTGACCGCGCGCTGCGAGCCCGGTACGACGTCCAGTACTGCGGCCGAGAGCCAGCACCCGATCGGTACCTGGACGAGCACCGGATGGAGGGGATGGCCCAGCGGCCGGCCCCGCAGCAGCATGCGTGCTTCCCCCAGCGGGATCGACCGGATTCCCCGCCGGAGAACCCGGATGGCCGGATCGGCCGCTGTGCTCCGCTCGATCCGGCCCAGGGTCGTCAGCCACCACGCCGATGCGGCATCCAGGACCGGGGTGACCTTCGTGGGAGTGTCGAGAGCGTTTGCGTCCATGCATGTCGCCTACCCGGCTTGAGGCGTCCTTCCCACGTTCCTGTCGGCCGAATGGGAAGCCGGCCGTTCCCAGCTGCGCCCCGCATGAACGGGCCGGGCGGGGGCAGCCGCCCCGTGTGCCGACGCGCCGAGCCCTGCGCGGTGTGAGGCGTGAGGCCTGAGAGGAAATCCCGAATCGAGGAGGCGAACGGTATGGCGGGCGTTGCGAAGGACCAGGACGTCGTCGAGGTGATCCTCAAGGACCACCGCACCATGGAGGACCTGTTCCGCCGGATGCGGAGCGTCGAGGCCGACCGTGCGGGAGCACTGGAGAAGTTCTCGGCCCTGCTCATCGCCCACGGCGAGGCGGAGGAGGCCGAGGTCTACGGAGCGCTCAAGCGCTTCAAGGGCGTCGACAACGAGGAAGTCGAGCACGGCGAGAAGGAGCACGCCGAAGGCAACGAGGCGCTGCTGGCGCTGCTGGAAGTGGACGACGTCGGCTCCGAGGAGTGGGACGAGCGGCTGGAAGACCTGGTCAAGGCGGTCTCCCACCACGTGGACGAGGAGGAGCGGACCATCCTCAACGGTGCCAGGGAAAGCGTCCCCGACGAGCGCCGGGCCGAGCTGGGCAGCGCCTTCCTGCGGGAGCGCGAGAAGCAGCTGGCGTCCGGCTGCGGCAGCATCGAGAACGTGCGCAGGATCGTGGGTGGCTGACGGGTGACTGCGTTCGGCTGGTGACGGCGTTCAGGAGAGCGGGGTGTGGCCGGTCGGTACGGCTTCCCCGGGAGCGACCGGCCCGGGTGCGGTGCCGTCGCCGAAGGGACGTCCGCCCAGGACGGCGCGGCCGTGCGGCGCGAGCCAGGCCGACGTGTCGGGGCCGGCCGGCACGACACCCGTGGGGTTGATGTCGGTGTGCACCAGGTAGTAGTGCCGCTTGATGTGGTCGAAGTCGACCGTGTCGCCGAATCCGGGTGTCTGGAACAGGTCCCGTGCGTACGCCCAGAGCACCGGCATCTCGGTCAGCTTGTGCCGGTTGCACTTGAAGTGGCCGTGGTAGACGGCGTCGAAGCGTACGAGCGTGGTGAACAGCCGTACGTCCGCTTCGGTGAGGGTGTCGCCGACGAGGTAGCGGGACCGTTCCAGCCGGGCGGACAGCCAGTCGAGCCGGGCGAACAGCCGCCCGTACGCGTCGGCGTACGCCTCCTGGGTGCCGGCGAATCCGGCTTCGTAGACGGCGTTGTTGACGTCGCGGTACACCACCTCGTTGACGGCGTCGATGTGCGGCCGCAGTCCGGGCGGGTAGAGGTCCGGCGCCCCGGGACGGTGGTGCGGCGCCCACTCCAGCGACATGTCGAGCGTGATCCGGGGGAAGTCGTTGGTCACCACCTTCCCGCTCGGGACGTCCACGACGGCCGGCACCGTGATGCCCCGGTCGTAGTCGGGGTCGCGCGCGAGGTACGCCTCCCGGAGCCGTTCGATGCCGAGAACCGGGTCACGCCCGCCGGGATCGAGGTCGAAGGTCCAGCTGCGCTCGTCGTGCACGGGCCCGGCGACAGCCATCGGGAGGGCCTGCTCCAGCCCCAGGAGCCGCCGTACGATCACCGCCCGGCTCGCCCACGGACAGGCCCTGCTGACCACCAGGCGGTAGCGGCCGGGCTCCACCCGGTAGCCGTCCCGCCCGTCGGCGGTGATCCGGGTGGTGATGTACCGGCTGTCACGGGAGTATCCCTTGCCAGGGCTCACATAGCTCACCCCCGGCGCCTACCCGCAATCGGCGGACGGACCCATCGCCCGGCGCTTCGCGCGTTGCCGCGAGAAGGCGCTGCCCGCCCTGCGCGGATGAGGCGCATTCAGAACGCGTTGCGGCGCCGCAGCCCCAGCGGGCGTCCGTCCGGGTCGACCAGGACGTGGTGCAGCGGGGTGGCGAGCACTCTCTTCGCCGTGGGCAGGTCGGGCGGGACGTACCGGCGCAGACGGCCCGGCGGCCGGGCGCCGCGACCGCCGGCCTCGTGCCAGGCGTCCAGGGCGTCCGCGGCCTCCGCGAAGGCGTCGAAGGCGCTCACCGGGTCGCACAGCGCGCCCTGCTCCGCCCCGTCCCGTACGTCCAGGTGCTCGCGCATGAGTTCCAGGCGCAGCTCGCGGGCGAAGACGCGCGCGCCGTCGCCGAGGCCTCCGGGGTCGGACGGTTCCCGCGGGTCCCGGCTCTGGTCGAGCACGGCGCAGCTGAGTTCCGAATCGTGCGTCCACGAGCGCAGGTTGATGTTGTCCGAGCCGACGGATGCCCACGTGTCGTCGATCACGCACACCTTGGCGTGCACGTAGACGGGGGTTCCGGCCGGGTTCTCCAGGCCGTACACCGCGACGCGGTCGCCGCCGGCGCGGCGCAGTTCGGCCAGGGCCGTGATCCGCCCGATCAGGTTCATCGGCAGGGTGAGCCGGCCGTCCTGCTCCGGGACCGAGGGGATGACGGCGATCAGCCGCAGCCGGTGGTGTCTGCTCAGCGCCCGGGCGAAGCAGTCCACCACCCGGGGGGACCACAGGTACTGGTCCTCGAGGTAGATCAGTGCCCGGGCCCGTCGCAGCGCTTTGAGGTACCCCCGTGCGATGCTGCGCTCCCCGTCGGGTGCGAAGGGGTAGCCGTGCAGCAGACGGTTCGGGTACGTGCGCAGCACCTGCACGGTGTGCGTGCCGCAGGGTGCCGGATCGGCTGCCTGCGGCGGCAGGGCGCCCGCACTGATGTCCTCCCGGTGTACCCGCTCCCGCAGGCGGGCGAGGGGACTGCGGCTGAGCGGCGCCGGGTCGTCCCAGCGTTCGCGGAAGACGGTCTCGACGTCGCCGACGGCCGGTCCCCGCAGGGCGAGCTGGACGTCGTGCCACGGCGGGTGCGGCCCGTATGCGTGGGCCAGGGGCAGCGACTGGCGGTCGCCCCGGTGGAGGGCGTCGTCGTTGCGGTTGTGGCAGAGGTCGATGCCGCCGACGTACGCGACGTCCAGCTCCGGGCGGCCGGGGTGGCGCAGGACCACCATCTTCTGGTGGTGTGAACCGCCGGGCCGCACCCGCAAGTCGAGCAGGCACTCGCCGCCGGCCTCCTCGATCTCCTCGCCGAGGTGGCGGTTCTCCTCTTCGCTGAACTGGAGGCTGTCCAGGTGCGAGCGCCAAAGCAGCCCCTTGACGATGACGCCGCGCTCCGCCGCCCGGCACAGGACGGTGCCGATCTCGGTACCGGGTCCGTCGAGCCGCTCGTCGGGGTCGCCGCGCCAGTCGGTGAAAAGGAGCAGGTCGCCGGCGCGCATGGCCCGGATTCCCGCCAGGAGCTCCGGGAAGTAGGCGTCGCCGTGGACCAGGGCCCGTGCGCGGTTTCCCTCGGACCAGGCCGACCCGTCCGGGTGGCGCTCGTCCAGGCGCGTCGCGGCGTTGCCCCGTTCGCCTGCTGTCAGCAGCCAGTCTGCGCGCGTCACGGCATCGCTCCTCCGGCTGGCGCCTACCCACGGCATGCGGTCTCACGCGCCTGCAGCGCCGGTCGGGCCCGTTGTGGCCGCCGACAGGGCGGTCCTACCGTGGAGGCAGCATCGGAACGGTGGAGCGCGCCATGCGGCTGTCTCTCTTCGGGCGGATGCGCAGCGTGCTCCGCCGCTTGCGGGCCGGCCGCCGGTGGCGGCGGGTCAGCGAGGTCGAGCTGTGGCAGCGGTCGCTGGGGTTCGCGGCTCTGGGGTTCCTGACGCTGGTGCCGCTGCTGATCGTCGTGTCCGCGGCGGACGCGGCGGGCGTCAGGGGGTTCGCGCAGTGGCTGGGCGACGGGCTCGGCGTAGCGGCGGACGCACGAGCGGAGATCGAGCGGCTGTTCTCGCTGCCCGCCGAGGTGTGGCGGGCCACGACGGCCTTCAGCCTTGCCGTGCTGGCCGTATTCGGCCTGTCCTTCGGCACGGTGCTGCAGGGCGGATACGAGAAGGTCTGGGACCTGCCCCGGGCCCGCTGGTGGGCCCGGTGGCGGCACGTGGTGTGGCTGGCCGGCCTGATCGGGGTCCTCTACCTGTCCGCGATCACCCCGCTGTGGCGCGAGCACCCCGCCCGCGGGATGGTCACGGTGCTGATCGGCACGCTGTTCTTCTGGTGGTCGCAGCGGCTGCTGCTCGGCGGCCGCGTCCCCTGGCCCGCCCTGCTGCCGGGGGCGGTGTCGACCATGCTCGGACTGCTCGCGCTCAGGGTCTTCTCCCGGCTCGTCTTCTCCCCGCTGATCGCATCCGGCGCCGTCGCCTACGGACCGTTCGGAACGGTCCTCGTCATCCAGTCCTGGCTCGTGGGCGTGGGTGTGGTCGTGTTCGGCGGCGCGCTGGCCGGCCGGCTCCTCCACGACGAACTGCCGCGCGCCGCGCGTGCGGCGCAACCGCCGAGGTGAGGCCGGGGGATGCCGTGGCCGTGCCGCGGCTACCGCGGCGCGTCCGCGAAGGGGCTGCTGTCGAGGGCGGCCAGCAGGTCGGCCGGGTGGCGGTACACCGCGCGCGCCCCCGCCTCCTCGAGGTCGCGGCGGGGGATCCCGCCGCTCAGCAGGCCCACGCAGGGAACCTCGGCCCGGGTGCCGGCCTTCATGTCCCACACCGTGTCGCCGACGAAGACGGCGTCGCGCGCGGCCGCGTCGGCGAGGTCGAGGGCGCGCAGCACGGGCTCCGGATCCGGTTTCCCCTCGCTGACGTCGTCGGAGCTGGTGGTGGCGGTGATGGCTTCGTCGGCGTCGATGGCCCTTCTCAGCGCGGCGAGCTCGGCGCCGCTCGCGGAGGTGACCAGGACCACCCGCCAGCCGCGGCGGTCGAGCGCGCTCAGCAGCTCGGCGGCCGAGTCGAGGCGGGGCAGCCGGTCGAAGTACGTACCGTAGAGCGTGTCGTGCGCCGCGCTGAGCGTGTCGTCCTCGTCCGTGTCGCGGTCGTCGCCCAGGAGATGGGCGACCAGGTCCTCGCCGGGAAGGCCGATCGCACGGTGGATGTCGTGCATCGCCACCAGGTGACCGGACTGCCGGAGCGCCTCCCACCAGCACGCGACGTGCAGGTGGTTGGTGTCGGCGAGGGTTCCGTCGACGTCGAACAGCGCGGCCCGGTTCATCTCCGCCTCCAGGATGATTCCGTGGGCGAGCAGGATCGGTCGGTCACGGGAGAGATCACGCCCGGCGCCTACCCGCCCGGCCTCGGCCCACTCCCCCTGCGACTGCGACTGCGACAGCGACTGGGCACTGCCGCGACCGCGACCGCGCCCGGGGTTTCGACGGTGCGGAAACGGTAAGGCGCCTGCCATGACGGCCGGGCGCCCCGAGGGGCCCTGTTTCCGTCCGAGCACGTACTCGTTTCCCCGTACGTGCGGGCGTTGTCGCCGTGAGTGAGCGAGGCACCCCATGAGCAGTCATCCTGTACTTCAGGCGGGCGGCCTCCCTCCTCCGGAAGGCCTCAGTCCCCCGGCCCTCTCCGACGGCCAGCTGCCGAAGGACCACACCCAGGCGATCCTGGAGGTCACCAAGCACGTGGCAGCGCTCCTCAAACAGTCCGGGCAGCCGTTCGCACTCGCCGGCAGCGTGGCCGCGTTCGCACACGGAGTACCGGCGCGCTTCCAGCACGACACCGACTTCTGTGTCCGGCGCGAGGACGCCGACGCCGTCATCGAGGCCCTGGAAGCCGGCGGCATCGACGTGCGCAGGGCCCCGGAAGACTGGCTGGTCAAGGGCAGGTCCGGCGGGGAGCAGATCGATCTGATCTTCGAGCTCGCCCGGAAGCCGGTCAGCACGGAGCTACTCGACCGGGCCGCCGTGAAGGCGGTGGACTCGGTGTGGATGCCGGTCCTCTCACCCACCGACCTCATGGACAGCCGGCTGGCCGCGCTCTGCGAGCACTACTGCGACTTCGGCGACCTGCTGCCCATGGCCCGGATGCTGAGGGAGCAGATCGACTGGGACCGGCTCGACCGGGCCCACCGGGCCGACCCACTGCCCGACGCCTTCCTGTACCTCCTGGAACGGCTTCGCGTCATCGAACCCCGCGAGGCGACGCCATGACCTCCGCCGACAACATCGAGTACCGCGTGGAGCACCTGCGCGAGCGCCTGGCGCAGGAGGAGGTCTCCGAGCTCGGCGTACGCATCGAAGTGCGCGGCGCCGGGGCGTTGATCTGGGGAAACGTCTCCGGGGCGGACACTCGGGCGGCCGTCTTGCGGATCGCCGCGGAGGAACTGGCGGGACTGCACTGGCAGGAGGACCTGACCGTGAACCGCGCGGGCCCTCCCGATCACGCCGAGGAGCTGTCATGATCCGCGTCGCGGCCGTGGGGGACATCCACCTCGGCCCCGGCAGCGCGGGGAGGCTGCGCCCGGCCTTCGACACCCTCGGCGACTGCGCGGACCTGCTGCTGCTGGCGGGCGACCTCACCCGGCACGGTACCCCCGAGGAGGCACGGGTGGTGGCCCGCGAGGTGTCCGGGCTGCCGGTGCCCGTGGTCGCCGTCCTCGGCAACCACGACTACCAGAGCGACCAGCAGGACCTCGTCGTGCGGGAACTGGCCGAGGAAGGCGTCCGCGTCCTGGAGGGCGAGGGCGTGGTCCTCGACCTCGACGGTACGAGGGTCGGCGTCGCAGGGACCAAGGGGTTCTGCGGGGGCTTCGCCGGGCGCAGCGCGAGCGAGTTCGGCGAGCCGGAGATGAAGGCGTTCATCCGGTACACCCGGAGCTGCGCGGACGGCCTGGGCCGGGCGCTGCGCGAGCTGCGCGCCGACGGATGTGCGCTGCGGATCGCGCTGACGCACTTCTCTCCGGTGACGGACACGCTGGCGGGCGAGCCGCTGGAGATCTACCCCTTCCTCGGGAGCTACCTCCTGGCGGAGGCCGTGGACGAGGCCGGCGCCGACCTCGCCGTGCACGGGCACGCGCACGCCGGCACGGAACACGGCGTCACGGCGGGCGGGGTGCGGGTGCGCAACGTCGCCATGCCCGTCATCGACCGCGCCTTCGCGCTCTACCACCTCTCCCCCCATGAAGCCTCAGCCCTCGTCACCGGTAGCGGTGTGGCCCGCTCCGACGGGCTTCGACCCGGGTGAGCCGCGGGCACGAACCGCGCGGGGCCTGGGCCCTGGGGGGGTCCGCCCGTTGCGCATCCGTTTGAGCAGGCGGGTTCAGGGCAGACGCCGGTGCGTCGAACACCGGCACAACACAGACGGCTCTGGGAGGATCTATGTCCACCAGCACACTTCTCGCCGTTCTGATCCCGGTCGCCGTCGTACTGGTCCTCGCCGGCATCGCCGCGTGGATGTTCCGGCGGCGGCGCCGGCTGCAGGAGCGTTTCGGTCCGGAGTACGAAAGGACCGTGGAGCGCATGGGCAGCAGGCGCGCCGCCGATGCCGACCTGCGGGACCGCGAGGTCCAGCACGACAACCTCGACATCAGGGAACTTCCCGCCGAGGAGCGGCACCGCTACGCCGACGCGTGGATCACCGTCCAGCAGCGCTTCGTCGACCGGCCGGAAGGCGCGGTCTCGCAGGCGGACGAGCTGGTCACCCGCCTGATGAAGGACCGCGGCTACCCCACCGAGGGATACGAGCAGCAGCTGCGCGAGCTGTCCGTCGAACACGGGCGGACCCTGGAGCACTACCGGGCGGCGCACGAGGTCAACATGCGCAGCAGCAAGGGTCAGGCAACCACGGAGGAGCTGCGCGGGGCCATGGTGCACTACCGCGCGCTCTTCGACGAACTGGTCGGGACGACGAGGTGACTCGAGATGCAGAGGGACGAAGAACGCCGCGAAGAGGAACAGGCCTTGACCACCGAGCAGCTGGCCCATCCGGGAGGCGGTGAGCCGCAGCCGGTGTTCCCGGGTGAGGCGACCACCGACGACATCCGGGAGGACGAGGCCCCGGAGGAGGACCGCGACGAGATGCGGCAGGAGGCGGACGTCACCGACGCGGAAGAAGGCGCGTACGGCGAGAGCCCGGCCGCGGAGGGGACGGCGTCCGTCCCCCAGGAGGAGACCGAGGCGCTGCTCCCCGAGCAGGAGGCCGCGGAGTACCAGAAGACCTGGGGTGAGATCCAGGGCCGCTTCGTGGACGACCCGCAGGGTGCGGTGCGCGACGCCGACGGACTGGTCGCCGAGGTCATGCAGACCCTGGCCGGAACCTTCTCCGAGCACAAGAGGGAACTGGAGAGCCAGTGGCAGTCTGGCGAACAGGTGGCCACCGAGGACCTGCGGCTGGCCCTTCAGCGGTACCGGTCCTTCTTCAGCCGGCTGCTGCGGACCTGACGTGACCGGTGCGGTCCGTGGGCCGTGCATCGCCGTACGTGTCCTCGCGTACGGATGCGGTTCGGCGGGCCGGTGAGGGGAAGGCGCCGGGCATGACCTTCGCACATCCATCGGAAAAGGGCAGACCCGGGCGGCTCGGCCGCTTCGACAAGCTGGCGGAGCTCGCGTCCAACTTCACGAGCTCCGCGCCCTTCTCCCTGCTGTGCATCCTCCTGGTGGCGGGTTTCGTCACGGTCCATCTGGCCCATCTGCCGTTGGAATGGCAGCACCTCGCCGGTGACGCCATGGCCGCGGTGTCCCTGCTGCTGCTGGCGCTGCTCAAGAACTCCGAACGGCGGGCCGAGCACGCCATCCAGCGCAAGCTGGACGCCATCGCCTCCGCCCTCCGGGACCAGCAGGAGGGCGAAGTGGGCACGGCCCACCGGGACCTGGAGGAAGCCATCGGGATCGAGGACCAGGAGTAGTCGGGTGCGGGCGGCGACGGCCACCACGGGTCCGGCTCGGACAACCGAGGTGAGAGCCTTATGGAATGGACCACAGAGCCTGATGGGGAAGGCCCGGCAGCCGTACCGGAGCGACCGAATCCGGTCCCACGCGATCCGCAGCCCGCCGACCCCCGGGGCCCCGAAGGCCCCGACGAGCAGCCGCCCGCGCCTGCCCCGGCGCCGCCCGAGCCGACTCCCGGCGAGCAGCCTGCGGTGCCGGAGCCGCCTGACTAACGGCAGCCCCGGACGCCAAGACCGACGGGACGCCAAGACCGACGGTCAGCCGGGAGCCTCGTCCTCGACCGGCATGAACGCGATGCACTCCACGTCGATCTGGTCGGCGAGCTCCATCAGCACGGTGGCCAGGCCGAGGGTCGTCCCCGGATCGAGTTCCGTCTCCCCCGTGTAGACCGAGTGCAGCCATCCCGATGCGAGATGCCGCAGGAGGGACGTGACCTCGTCGGCGGGGATCAGCAGCCGGCCGCCCGGCAGGGAGATCAGGGGCACTGACCCGTTCACGGCGACATCTCCTTCACTCCGGCGTGTGGCGGGCCTCAGTGGTCGGGTTCGGCGGCCGAGATGGCGGCGAGGGCCGACCCGGGATCCCGTTCCACCGTGAGATCGCCCAGGGTGACGACACCGACGAGTTCGCCGTCCTCGGTTTGCACGGGCAGGCGCCGCAGTGCGTGCCGGCGCATGAGGTCCATGGCCTGGTCGACGCCGTCGTCGGGCTTCACGGTGACCGGTTCCGTACTGCAGACCGCCTGCACCGTCGTGTCGGCGGGATCCCGGTTCTCGGCCATGGCGCGTATGACGAGGTCCCGGTCGGTCACGATGCCGCGGAGCCGGCCCTCGTCGACGACCAGGACGTCCCCGATGCCGGCATCCCGCATCACCCGTGCAGCTTCGGCCAGCGATGTCAGTTTCTCGACGGTCACCGGCTTTTCGGTCATCACCTCGTGGACTCGTCGGGTCATGACTCCTCCCGCTGCTGGAAAGCGGTTCCTAGCCGGGCGCCTACCCGCCACGGCGATCAGTAAGCACCCGCTCCGCCGGCGCCCGGGACGGCGTCCTCGATCGGGCCGGAGCGTTTGGGGCGGCGGGATCCGGTTAGACGCTGCGAAGGACCGATTCCGATTTCCAACCGATGGGAGTGACATCGTGTCGGGCGAAGAGAAGATGCGGGCCAAGAAGGACAAGGCGACGGGCAAGGCCAAGGAAGCCGTGGGCCGCGCCGTCGGCAACGAGAGCCTTACGGCGAAGGGCCGCGCGGAGCAGACCAAGGGCGACGCCCGCGAGACCAAGGAGAAGATCAAAGACACGCTGAAGGAGAAGTAGCGGGTGTACCCGAAGGCCGCCTCTGGACCGGTGTCCGGAGGCGGCCTTTCCCAGTCGGGAGCGTGACATGAGCAAGCGAGAGCCGAGGCGTCGACGCCCGCCCACCCCGCCGTCGCCGGCGGACGAGGCCGACGAGGCCCCCGAGGCCCTCACGGGTCACCTCGGGGCCACCACCGCAGGTGGCGGCAGCGCCGCAGGCCATACCGCCAAGCGGCAGCGGACCGGCACGGGGCGCGAGGAGCAGATCCACCCCCATCAGGGCCGTGCGGCGGAAGAACGCTGACTGTCGGCGAACTCCCGCCCGAAGACGGTGCAGAACGCGTCCAGATCAGCCGGCTTGCGGCTGGTGACGAGCGTCGCGGGCGCCGCGTGGCAGACCTGTACCTCCTCGTCCACCCAGGTGCCGCCCGCGTTGCGGATGTCGGTCGCCAGACTCGGCCACGAGGTCAGCGTCCGGCCCCGTACGACATCGGCCTCGACCAGGGTCCAGGGCGCGTGGCAGATCGCCGCGACCGGCTTGCCGGCCTCGAAGAAGCTGCGTACGAAACCGACGGCCCGCGCGTTCATGCGCAGGGCGTCGGGGTTGGCGACTCCGCCGGGCAGGACGAGCGCGTCGAAGGCGTCCGAGGTGTCGCCGGCGAGCACGTGATCGACGGGATACGTGCCCGCCTTGTCGAAGTGCCGGAACGCCTGCACCCGTCCGGGCCCCGTCGAGACCAGCTGCGGGACCCAGCCGTTCTCCTCGGCCGCCTTCCAGGGTGCGGTGAGTTCGATCTCCTCCACGCCTACGGGCGCGGTCAGGAACGCGATGCGCACAACGCTCACTTCCTTCACTCGAGTCGGGACGGGAACGGCGGGGCATGGTGACTGACCGACAGCGGTTCGAGCTCGATGACGAACCCGCTGCGCGGCCGGGTGGGGATCCGGCTCAGCGGAATGGCCAGGTCTTGTTGCGGCACGGCGAAGTCCCTGTGGGCGAGGGCCGACGAAAGAGTGGTGAGCAGGGCGAGGGTGATGTCCTCGCCCGGGCACCGGTGGCCGGTCCGCGCGTCGCCGCCGCCCTGGGGTATCAGTTCGCCGGGGCCCGGTTCGTGGCCCAGGAAGCGCCCTGGGGAGAAGTGGTACGGCCCCGCCCACAGCGCGGGGTCGTGGTGCTGCCCGTACACATCGAGGAGGAGCAGGGTCCCGGCCGGGACCTGCTCGCCTGCGTAGGTGAGGTCCCGGGCGGCCAGGCCTCCGATGAACGGCACGAAGGGGTAGAAGCGGCGGACTTCGTGGGCGAACGCGCGGGCGTGGTCGGGA
Source organism: Streptomyces sp. LARHCF249 (assembly GCF_052871255.1). NCBI lineage: Bacteria > Bacillati > Actinomycetota > Actinomycetes > Kitasatosporales > Streptomycetaceae > Streptomyces > Streptomyces sp. LARHCF249. The sequence goes on along the minus strand of NZ_JBIXJQ010000004.1, from coordinate 112,655 downwards.
TCGTGGGTGCGCAGCTGGTCGCGCTGGCCGGGATGGCGGTGGAGCGCGTGTGCGGCGAAGGTGACGAACCAGGCGATGGCGACGGTCGGACGGATGATGTTGAGGAGTTCGACGGCCGCCGTGTGCGGATCGAGAAGGGTGCCGTCCGGCTCGCGGTGCAGGGCGACCGTCTCCAGCACCGTCCCGCGGACCAGGTGCGGGTCGCGGGCGCGGACGCGCGTGACGGCGGCCATGAGCGCCTGCTCCTGGCGGTGCCGGGCGCGACGGGCCCGCAGGTGCCGGGGGCCGGCGGTGGCGAAGCCGTCCACCATGGCCACGCAGTCCTCGGCGATCTCACGGACCGCGCCGTCCGGGACCGGCAGGCCCGCCCAGTCGCATATCGCGCCCGCGAGCAGGGTGGCCACTTCGTCGAAGAGCACCACCTCGCGGCCCTCCCAGCCGGTCACGGCCTCGCGCCAGCCGCTCTCGACGCGAGCGGTCAGGCCGCCGATCCCCTCCGGTGACATGAGCAGCGACACCAGCAGCTGCTTGCGCCCCCGGTGGTGCGCCCCGTCCAGGGTGTGCAGCGCTCCCCTGCCGAAGAGGGTGTCGAGTACCGGCGTCGGCACGGCGCCGTGCCGCTGGACGTGGTCCTCGTCGTAGAAGAAAGCGACGGCCTCGGGGCCGTGCAGCAGTACCGTGGGCCGCCCCATCAGGCGGGTGTGCACGACGGGCGCGCCGTCATGGGCCCGGCGCAGGTCCGGGGCCCATGCGTAGCCGTGGACCAGCAGGGACAGGGTGCTGTCTATGGCGTGACCGGACATGCTGTGCGCCTACCCGGGCCCGGGGCGCCCATTCGGCCTGCGCATCCTGGCCGGAGCCCGGGGGTCCGGCCAGGTGGCATCGGCACTGCGGCCGATCAGCGCGCCGGCGTTTGAGGGGTCGAGACTCGGACGGCGCAGGTTCAAGCGGGTCAGCCGCGGGCGCCGGTGTGCAGGGCCTGCGCCATGGGAGACGATCCGTCGGTGACGAAGGAGCGGATCTGCGCCAGGTACGCGTCCCTGGCGACATGCCCGTCACCGTCCTCGTCCAGCGCGTCGAAGGCCTCGCGGGCGTTGTCGGGCGGGTTGCCCAGCGCGTGGCGCAGCCGGGTGAACTCCGCCCGGTCCAGGCGGCCGTCGCCGTCGGCGTCGGCCAGGTCGAACAGCGAGCCCAGAGCCGGCCGGCACACCTCGTCGAAGGAGCGCTCGCCCGCCCACGCCTCGTACTCCGCGAAGGTCACCCGCCCGTCTCCGTTGGCGTCCATCGACGCGAACACCCGCTCGTGCGCGGTCCGTGCCGACGACAGGAGCGCGTCGTCGCCGGCGCGGCCCAGCGCCGCCGCCGCGCGTTCGGGGCGGGCCAGGTACTCCTGGCGGGAGATGATCCCGTCCCCGTCCACGTCCAGCATCGTGAAGATGTGCCGCTTCGCCGTGATGGTGTTCACTCGGACCGCTTTCCCAGGGGGAGAGGCAGCGGCCGCTGCCTCTCCCCCGCTGAACGATCATCGGGACACCAGGTCACTGCCGTCGGCCCGGTCGGACGGCCGCAGGTCCCGGTGTGTCGATGCCGACCGGATACGCCGCCGTCCGGCACGGTGGGGCGCAGTGAGGGGACCCAGGGCACCTGTGAGGGGTTCGCATGGCCGAGAACGACACCTCCCGGACCAGCCGTCGTGCCGTGCTGCTGGCCGCCGGCTCGGCCGGCGCCGCCGCGCTGACCTCGGCCTGTTCCGGCCCGGCCGGTACCCGGGGCGCCGCCGGACAGCCGTCGGCCTCGCCGTCCCGGCCGTCGAGCGCCGCCACCCCGGCCTGTGTCCTCACCCCTGAGGCGGGCGCAGGCCCGTACTACCTGGACCTGGACCGCGTCCGGTCGGACATCACCGAGGACCGGCGGGGAGTCCCGTTGCGGCTGGACCTGACGGTGGTCCGGGTGTCGGCGGGCTGCCGGCCGCTCCCGGCCGCCACCGTCGACGTATGGCATGCCGACGCCTCGGGCGCCTACTCCACCGGCCAGGAGACCTTCCTGCGCGGCAGTCAGGTAACCGACGGCGCGGGGCGGTGCGTGTTCCGGACGATCGTGCCCGGCTGGTACGCGGGGCTGGCACCGCACATCCACTTCAAGGTGCACCCCGACACCCGCACCGAGACGACCTCTCAGTTCTTCTTCCCCGAGGACCTCCTGCTGAAGGTGTACGCGCGCCAGCCCTACGCCCGCCGCCCGGCCCCGGAGCACCCCAACCAACGGGACAGCCGCTACCGGTCCACGGGCGCCGCCATGACGCTGGACCTCTCACCCGACGGCGACGGCTACCGCGCCGCCCACACCGTCGGAATCGCCTGAGCAGGGTCTCGGCCTCGTTGTCCCGCAGCCGGACATCAAATCGGTACCCCATGCGGACACGGCCTGAAAGGCTGTACGGGTGACTGAGACGACCTCTTACGACGACGCGCACACGAGTGATCAGCCCGCGCGATGGACCCAGGCCACCGTCTACCCCGACATGTGGGCCGACCCGGACGACGATCCCCGCAACAACGAGGACAGTCCGGAAGGCGAGCTTGCGACGCTGCAGGACTTCCTCGCCAACTACCGCATCACGCTGCGGATGAAGTGCGAGGGCCTGGACGCGGAGCAGCTGGCCCGTCGGTCGGTTCCGCCGTCGACGATGTCGCTGCTCGGCCTGGTGCGGCACCTCGCCGAGGCGGAGCGGGACTGGCGCAACTGGATCACCGACGGTGAACCGCTGCCGAAGCTCTACGGCAAGCGTGACGCGGACTTCGACGGAGCCGTCGCCGAGCAGGCCGTGGTCGACGCCGCGTACTGCGATCTGGAGCGCGAGCAGGCCGCGATGGACGCCGCGCTGGCCGAGCACCCGGATCTGAGCGAGCGTCTGGGGAAGGAAAAGATCGCGGTTCGGGAGCTGATGGTGCACAGGATCGAGGAGTATGCCCGTCACTGCGGGCACGCCGACCTGTTGCGCGAGTGCGTCGACGGACGGGTCGGCCAGTAGCGCGGGCCGGAGTGGCGTGCGGCGCCCCCGCCCGGCTTCAGGCCGGGCGGGGCGCCCGGCCGTCGGCGGCGAAGGGGGCCTGGGTGGTCGGTTGGGCCCGCCGTCAGGAGGGCTTGGCCGACGAGAAGGCGGTGACGGTCGCCTTGTCGTCGCATTCGGCGAAGACGCCGTCGTCCATGGCGATCTGGTGCTTGCCCGCGCCGGGCACGCCGAGAACGAGCGTGGGGAAGCTTGACGGCGTGGCACCGGATACGCAGTAGCCGTCGGCCTCGCCCTGCACGTTGACGAAGGTGAGCTTGGTCCAGGCTCGGGCACCCGGGGCCAGGGCCACCGTGGAGGCCGAACCGCTGTGGGTGACGACGAGCGGGACGTTCTTGTCGGGCGAGCCGTTGCCGGCTCCGGCGACCGTCGGGAATCCGTGGAGCGTGCAGGGCTTCGTCGAGGTGTTGGTGACCGAGACGATGGCCGCCCCCGTCCCCGTACCCGGCGGTCGGACATCGGCCTGGTGGGCTTCGGAGACCTTGATCTGGTCGATCGCGCAGGCCTTCGTCCCGCCGCCGGCGCCGCCGCTGGTGCCGCCTCCGCCGGAGGACGTGCCGCCGGTCGGCGACGGCGTCGGCTTCGGCGTCGGCTTCGGTGACTCCGAGGCCGCGGGCGGTGCCGACGGCTCGGCGATCGCGCCGTCGTCGCCGACCGGTGTGCAGCCCGCCATCAGGGCGGTGACCGCCACCGCCGACACCAGCGCCGCGGCGGTCCGACCGATGCCTGCTGTGTACTGCATGAGCGCTCCCCGAGGTTCGCTACCGGTCCCGCACCGGCACTCGCCCCGGGACACGGCTTCGCGCCCCGCCCGGGTTCCTCGGAGCACCACGCTGTGGCGGTTCCGTGACGCAGCCATGACGTACACACGTACGGTCCCCCGGTCGCGGTGTCAGTCGCCTCCGCCGTCTTCGGGGACGACGCGGCCGTCCTCGTCGAGCAGGAGGTGGATCCGGGCCGGGTCCTGGCTGTTGACGTCGGACGGGCGCGGTCCCTCGGGACCGTCCGGACCCCAGCGCAGCAGGCGGCGGGTACGGACGATCTGGTAGACGGTGCCCTGGAATTCGAGCCGGTTGACGCGCCCGGCCCGGAGCGTGTCGGCGGCCTCGGCGTACGCGGCCAGCTTCGCGGCCCGTACGTCGGCCGCCGCTGCGCCGCCCGCTGCCCAGGTACGGGCGTCGCTCTGCGGTTCGGCGTCGTCGGGGATGTGTCCGCGCATCCGCGGCCACATCCACGTCAGCGCGAAGTCCAGCGACTTGCGGGCGGCGTGCGCCGACTCGTGCGGGCCGCTGACCGGCCTCCAGCCGTCCGCGCTTCTGCTCCACCACGGTGAACGTGGCAGGCAGGAGCAGGATGTCCGGGTGCGTGTCGAGCGCCCGCCTCGAGTCTTCGCGGACGTCTTCGGGGAAGCGCTCACCCGTGTAGCACAGGTCGCGCAGCGCCAGCTGCTCGACGGCCCGGGTGGGGGTGACCGGCGCGTCCGGGTCCAGCACCAGGTCGTCGTCGATCTCCGGTCCCTTGGCGGCACGGTCCCAGTCGGGTACGGGGGGCTCGGGATCGGTCGGGCGCGGCTGTTCGATGCCGCCCGGTCCCGAGGCGGCGTACTCCTCGGCGCGCACCACCCGGTACCGGGTCCCGGCCGCCTCGAGTTCGTCGACCCGCTCGCTCTCCAGCCGGGCCACCGCCGCCAGCAGCTCGCGCCGCTCCGCCCTGTCCTGGGCGTCGTCCTTCGCGCGGAACCACAACCGCGAGTTCAGCGCGTCGCGCGCCTGCTGCGGGCAGCCGGCCGTCACCGCGATCACCACCCGCCACCGCGGCCCGTCCCCGGCCCGCTGCGCCGCCACCCCGAACAGCGGGCCGCGCACGACGACGTCGCCCGCGAGTTTGACGGCGTCCGCCGCGTCGGCCTCCATCGCGGCTTCCACCGGCTCCACCGGCACCCGTACCACCATCGGACGCGCCCCGCCCGGCCTCATATCCCCACGGTCCATGCCCTCATCTTGGCGACCCCGGCACGGCTCCGCCCCGGATTCGCCGATTCCCCGCCCGAAAGCGTCCCGCACTCCGGGGCTCAGATCCAGGTGTGGTCCGGGCGCTCCGTCCAGGTGCTCGATGCCATAGGCCGGGGGGCTTATGGACGGCTTGCTCCGTATGTCACCCTGTCCGCACCCCTCACGGCCCAGAGCCTGCCGATCGATCTACGGAATGCGCCCATGCCCCTGCCGTACCCGCCCCGCGCGATGTCCGCCGCACTCGCCGCCGCCGTGACCGCCCTGCTGGCAGCCTGTGCGCCCGAGGCCGCCGCCGGTCCGGCGGGCTCCGCGCGGACGGCCGCGGCACCCGTTTCGACCCCCGCCTCCCAGGTCGTGGCCTCCCCCGCCGCCACGGCCGCGCCGAGCCCGACGCCGTCCCCGACCGCCGCCGTGCGGCCGCAGGCCTCCACGCTGTCCATACCTTCGGCCGGTGTCAGCGGGCTTCGCGTGGTCCCGTACGAGGGGACCACCGACGATGCGCCCGGTACCCGCATCCAGGACCTCGGCGTGGCCGCCAGCCCCTACGGGAAGCGGGGCGGAGTGGGGCCCGGACAGGTCGGGAACTTCCTGGTCACCGCGCACCGGCTGTCCGCGGGCGGACCGCTGCGCGACCTGCCCGCCCTGAAGAACGGCGACACGGTCCTCGTAACGGTGGGCGACGTGGTGCACACGTACGAGATCGTGGCGACCCGCAAGACGTCCTTCCGGTCCGAGCGCTCACTGGGCGAACAGCGCGCCGCGGTGCCCGGCGAGCCCGGGACGCCCCCCACCCGGGCGATGATCACCCTCTCCACCTGCGCCACCCCGGAGGACCACGCCGAGGGGAACTACTGGAGCGACGCCCAGGGCAACCCGGAGCACCGCATCGACAAGATAGGCGTCCTCCGCAAGACAGCCGCGAGCACGCCGCCCCGCCCGTCCGGCGGCGAGTGAAGCACGGCGGCCCGGTCCGCCGCTGTCACTGCGCCGCCGTCGCGGCGGGAATGTCGACGCGGGCGGCCCTGCGGGCCGGCCAGAGCGAGGCGAGCAGCGCGCCGGCCAGGGCGATGAGCACGCCGAGAGCGAGGCGCCCCCAGGGGAGGACCAGCGCGTAGCCGGCGACGCTCTCCTGGAGGGTGCGGCCGAGCGCCCAGCCCAGGAAGACGCCGAGGGCCGTTCCGAGGGTCGCGCCGAGGCCGCCGAGGAGCAGTGCCTCCAGGCGGATCATCCGGGTCACTCCGGCACGGTCCACACCGAGGGCGCGCAGGGTGCCGATCTCCTTGCGGCGGTCGAGGACGGACATCGCGAGGGTGTTGGCGATACCCAGCGCGGCGATCGCCAGGGCCATGCTCAGCAGGGCGTAGAAGACGTTGAGCTGGTCGCCGATGGACCCGCTGTCCCGGGCTCGGATGCCTGCCTCGTCGAGGACGGCCAGGGCGGGGTTGTCGCCGAGAGCGCGGGTGACGCTGCCGAGCGCGGCCCGGCCGGGTCCGCCGTCCGTGGCGATCAGGATCCCGTCGGTGTGCGGGCTGGAGTCGAAGCGGGCGACGAGGGAGTCGGGTGCGGTGATGCTGGGCAGCAGGTTGCTCTGCTCGTCCGCCTGGTAGACGGCGCCGATGGTGACGCTGCCGCCGTGCTCGTCCTGGCGCTGGAGCGGGAGGGTCTGGCCGACGTGCCAGCCGGCCGCCTTGGCCTTGAAGTCGGCCACGGCGATCTGGCCCTGCGACAGGCAGTCGAGTGAGCCCTCGACCACGTCGTACCGCAGCAGTCGCCCGATCGTTGCGGGGTCGACACCGGTCAGGACCGAGGGGACGCCGCCGAGGCGGTATTCGGTGGACTGGTTGAGCGGGCTGAAGACGGCGCCGGGCAGCTTCCCGAGGGGCGCCGCGGTGGCGGGGGTCATCCCCATGCCGCCCTCGGCGGGCTTCACCAGGTAGTCGGCGGTGAAGTCGTGGGTGGTCGCGCGGTCGAGGTACCGGGCGGCGGAGGCCCCGAGTACGGACAGTCCCGAGGCGAGGGTGAGCGCGATGGCCAGCGCGGCGGCGGTGGCGCCGGTGCGGCGCGGGTCGCGGACGGTGTTGCGGGCCGCGAGGTTCCCGTATACGGGGTGGAGGCGGGTGAGCAGCGGCTGGAGCAGGGCCACGAACGGCCGGGACAGCAGCGGGATGCAGCAGATCGCCCCGGTCAGGGTGAGGGCCGCGCCGAGGCCGATGACGGTGCGGGCGTCCCGGCCGGTGGTGAGGGCCCCGTACACCGTGGCGGCGGTGCCGGTGAGGACGAGGGCGGCGCCGAGGCCGGTGCGCAGGCTGCCGGCGCGCGCGGGCGGCGCGGGTTCGGCGGCGCTGAGCGCCGCGACGGGCGGGATGGCCATGGCCCGGCGGATGGGAAGCCATGCGGCGGCCATGGGCAGGGCGGTGCCGGCGAGCAGGGCCGTGATCACGGTGCCCGGGGTGAGGACCAGCGGGGCGGCCGGGGTGTCGGCGGAGGCGAAGAGCCTCTGCAGCAGGGCGGCGGCCCCGGTGCCGACGGCGAGGCCGGCGGCGGAGGCGACCGCGCCGACGAGGAGGGTTTCGGTCAGCAGGATGCGGCGCACCTGCCGGCGCGAGGCGCCGACGGCCCGCAGGAGGGCCAGTTCCCTGGTGCGCCGGGCGATGAGCATGGTGAAGGTGTTGGAGATGAGGAAGGCGGCGACGAACAGCGCGACCGCGGCGAAGCCCAGCAGGATCTGGCTCATGGTGTCGCTGTCGCTGGTGGCGAGGTTCGCCTGGATCCGCGCGAGCTGGGCCCCGGTGGCCGCGCCGGTGCCCGGGGGCAGCGCCGACTCGACTCGGCTCAGGAGCTGCTGCACGTCGGCGCCGGGCGCGGCGGTGAGTTCGATGTTCTGGTAGCGGCCGGGCTGGAGGAACAGGCGCTGGGCGGTGTCGTTGCCGAACAGCGTCAGGGCGCCCCCGGAGGATCGCGTGGTCCCGTCGGTACGGAAGACGCCGCTCAGGGTGTAGGAGGAGGCGCCTTTGTTCGTGCCGACGCGAACGGTGTCGCCGATGCGGTAGCCGCCCTTCGCGGCGGTGGTCTCGTCGAGGGCGACCGTGTCGTTGCCGACCGGGCCGGAGCCCTGGGTGAAGCGGTAGGCGGGGTCCTGGCCGTCCGCTCCCGGGGCGAAGTTCCCGCCCCGGTGGGACGGGCCGTGACCGATCAGCCGGCCGTCGCGGTCCGCGACGGCGGCGAACCCGTCGACCCGGCCGGTGGCGCCGGCGACGCCGGGGACCTTGGCGAGGGTGGTCACGGCGCCGGCGTCGACGCCTGCCGGTCCGGGGCTGCTGCCCCGCGAGTCCTCGGGGAAGACACTGACGGCGATGCGCTCGAAGCCGTCGGTCACCCGGGCGGTGGCGGCACGGTGCAGGCTGTCGCCGTAGACGAGGCTTCCGGAGATGAAGGTGACGCCGAGCATGACCGCGAACGCGGTCATGAGCAGCCGGGCCTTGTGCGCGAGCACGTTGCGCAGGGCGGTACGGAACATGGGGGTGCGGATCCTCGGAGGAGGCGGGCTCGGCGGGTGCGAGCGGGTGGCGGGGTGGCGGGGTGGCTCGATGCTGAGGTGCGGGGGCGGGTCAGCTGGTGCGGGCGCGGGCGTCGAATGCCTTCATCCGGTCCAGCACCCGGTCCGCGGCGGGCCGTGCCATCTCGTCGACCAGACGGCCGTCGGAGAGGAAGACCACGCGGTCCGCGTAGGCGGCGGCGACGGGGTCGTGGGTGACCATCACCACGGTCTGGCCCAGCTCCCGTACCGAGTCGCGCAGGAAGCCGAGGACTTCGGCCCCGGCGCGGGAGTCGAGGTTGCCGGTGGGCTCGTCGCCGAAGATGATCGCGGGCCGGGAGACCAGGGCCCGGGCCACCGCGACGCGCTGCTGCTGGCCGCCGGACATCTGTCCGGGCCGGTGGCCGAGGCGCTGGGAGAGGCCGACCATGGAGACCACGCGGTCGAGCCACTTCCGGTCGGGCCGGCGTCCGGCGATGGTCAGCGGCAGTGTGATGTTCTCCAGCGCGGTCAGCGTCGGCAGCAGGTTGAACGCCTGGAAGATGAAGCCGACGCGGTCGCGGCGCAGTTCGGTGAGCTGCCGGTCTCCCAGCGTGCTCAGTTCGGTGGTGCCGATGCGTACGGATCCGGAGCTGACCGAGTCGAGCCCGGCGGCGCAGTGCATCAGGGTGGACTTGCCGCAGCCGGAGGGGCCCATGATCGCGGTGAACTCGCCCTCCCGGAAGGCGACGCTGACGCGGTCCAGGGCGACGACGCGGGTGTCGCCGCTGCCGTAGGTCTTCGACAGGTCGGCGGTGGCGGCCGCGATTCCGGCCGTCGGGTGCAGGGTGTGCGGGGCCAGGGGGTCGCCGGTCACTAGGGGGTCGATGGTCACGGGGGACTCCTCTTCGGGTGCCGATGGGTGCACTCCGAAGGGTGGCCGGGGAATGTATCGGGGCCCGGGGCCGCCGTGTATCGGCGACCGCGCCGCTTCGTAGCAGTGGTGTAGCGGCCGGGGCAGCGCGGTGCGCCGGTCAGGCCGGCAGGCGCAGGGTGGCGACGGCGCCGCCGTCCGGGGCGTTGTCCAGGCGCAGTTCGGCACCGAGCACCCGGGCCTGGCCCTGGGCGATGGTCAGGCCCAGGCCGTGACCCGAGCCGCGCTCCCTGGCGCCCGTGTGAAAGCGGCGGGGGCCGTCGAGCAGCAGGTCCGCGGGGAAGCCGGGACCGTGGTCGCGCACGACGACCGTACGGCCCTCGACGGTGACCTGTACCGGGCCGGCGCCGTGCCGGTGGGCGTTGACGACGAGGTTGCCGACGATCCGTTCGAGGCGGCGCGGATCGGTTTCCACGGTCTCCGCCGTCTCCGCCGTCTCCGCCGTCTCCGCGCTGTCCGCGGTCCCTGCGCGCTGCGGATCGGCGACGGTGACGGTGACGGTGACGGTGACCTGAGTGTCGAGGCCGGTGCGCGCCACGGCGTCGGCGACGACCGCGCCGAGCGGTACCCGGGAGCGGACCGGCTGTTCGGCGCCGGCGTCCAGCCGGGAGATCTCCAGCAGGTCCTCGACCAGGCCGCGCAGGTCGCGGACCCGGGCCCGGAGCAGATCCTCCGTCTCACCGGGCGGCAGCAGGCCGGCGGCGGCCAGCAGCCCGCCGACGGGCGTGCGCAGCTCGTGGGCCACGTCCGCAGTGAACCGGCGCTCGGTGCGCAGCCGCCGGCTGAGGCTGTCGGCCATCAGGTCGACGGTGGCGGCGATGTCCGCCACCTCGTCGCGGCCTTTGGTGGGCCCGGTTCGGGCATCCAGGTCCCCGGCGGAGATCCGGCCCGCGGTCTCGGAGACCCTCCGCAGCCGGCGGCCGAGCAGCCCGGCCCCGTAGACCGCCAGGGGTGTGGCCGCCGCGAGTGCGACCAGCGAGGCCACCGCCATGGTCATGTCGAGCCGGTACAGATCGTGGAATTTCGGGCCCATGTTGACGCGGACGGCGAGCACCGGACTGTCCGGGCCGCCGACGCGCTGGGCGGCCCAGACGCTCGGGCCCAGGTTGCCGTCGATGCGCCCGTCGTAAGCCGTGTGCCGCTCGCCGTCGGCCGGACGGCGCAGTGCGGCGGGCAGCTCGGCCGGATCCAGGTCGGCACCGTCCGCGAGCGTTCCGGTGCGCCGGTACGTGCCCATGGCCGAGTACACGGTGTTGAAGGCCTCTGCTTCGGCCCGGCCGCGGATGTCGTTCGCGGTCCATACGTGCACCAGTACGCCCACCGCGGCCGCGACGAGACATGCCATGGCCGCGGCCAGGGCGGCGATCTTCCAGCGCAGGGGCACGCGGGCCGGCCGGAGCCGGTGGTACGGGGGCACCCGGCTCAGCGCCTGAGCTTGTAGCCGAAGCCGCGGACGGTCTCGATCCGGTCCCGGCCGAGCTTGCTGCGCAGCCGCTGCACGCACAGGTCCACGACCCGGCTGTCGCCGTCCCAGCCGTAGTCCCAGACGTTGCGCAGGAGGGTGTGCCGCTCCAGCACGATGCCCGGGTGGGCGGCGAACTCCAGCAGCAGCTTCAGTTCGGTCGGGGTCAGCGCCACGGGGCTGCCGGAGACGAACACCTCCAGGCCTCCGGTGTCGATGGTCAGGTCTCCGAAGGCCAGCACCTCACCCGCGGGCCGTACCGGCTCCCCGCCCGCCGGCTGCTCGGGTCCGGGGGCGGGCGCGTAGGTCGCCCGCCGCAGCAGCGAGCGGATGCGGGCCACGAGCACGTAGGTGTCCACGGGTTTGACCACGTAGTCGTCCGCCCCGGCCTCCAGGCCGGCGACGACATCGAGCCCGTCACCGCGGGCCGACATCATCAGGACGGGCACCAGGCTGGTCTCCCGGATCCTGCGGCACAGGCCGATCCCGTCCAGACCGGGCAGCATCACGTCCAGGATCAGCAGGTCGAAGCTCTCGTCGCGGAAGAGCTCGAGGCCCTCCAGCCCGTCGGCGGCGCTCTTCATCCGGTAGCCGTAGCGCTCGAGGGCGAGGGTGAAGGACCGGCGCATCAGCTCGTCGTCCTCCACCAGCAGCACGCGAACGGGGCCCGGGGAGGCCGGAGCCGGGGCGGACGGGGACACGGGCAGATGGCTCCTGTTCGGACGGTCGTGCTCGGAACGGGTCCCGTACGCACGCTCGCGCAGCGGGGCGGGGCGGGGCGGGACACCTGAAACGAACGATATGCGAGAGCTCCCCGCGGCCCTCCCCGCCGGGGCCCGGCGCACCGATTCGATGGGCAACCAAGCGCTCGCTGATACCTGCCCGATACAAACCGCCGAGGGGGGAGGATGACCGGTATGCAGATGCGGATCCGAATCGAGGCGGTCGACCTGCCCGGCCTCACCTGCCCTCCCGAGCATCCCGGGCGTCCCGTCGACGGCGACGAGCCGGGCTACCGGAACGTTCATGTCGCGGTCCAACGCCGCGACCGTCCGGCCGAGCTGCTCGAGCCGCAGCCCGGTGACGCGGCGCGTGCCACCTGGACCTTGGAGTGCACAGCCGTCGCTTCGGTGACCGGGATCGACGTGAAGGGCCCCTACGTACAGGGGCGACCCGGCAGCCGGTTCGTCTACCTGTCCTGGGGCACCGTCGACGGCTCAGGAGCCTTCACCATGTTCCGGCGCGCCAAGCTGATGCTCGACGCGGTCCCCCTCCAGGTGCTCGATGCCGCCGCGCACGCCGGACTGCTGGTCGGGCGGCTGGGCCTGACCGACGCGTGCGGCGAACCCCTGTGTGCCCGGGTCGTGCCGCCGCGCATCGCCTGGGCTGCGGGCTCCGCTCGATCCTGACGGTGGCTGGTCCGGTCATACCGCCGCCGGTGCGCGGTCGTCGTTGAGTGCGGGGCGGGAAGCGCCGTACGGTGGCGCCGTGACGATTCAGATGATCATTCTCAACGGCGGTTCCAGCTCGGGGAAGTCCGGGATCGTACGGTGTCTGCAGTCCGTACTGCCCGATCCGTGGCTCGCGTTCGGGTGCGACTCGTTCGTCGACGCCATGCCCGCGAGGATGCAGGAGTCGGACGGGGGGATCGTGTTCGCGGCCGATGGCACGGTGAGCGTCGGGGAGGACTTCCGGGCACTGGAGGCGGCGTGGAGGGACGGCGTCGTGGCCATGGCCAGGGCAGGCGCCCGGGTCGTCATCGATGACGTCTTCCTCGGCGGAGCGGCGTCCCAGCAGCGCTGGCGGGCGGCTCTGGGCGACCTGTCCGTGCTGTGGGTCGGCGTCCGGTGCGAGAGCGCGGTCGCCGCGGGCCGTGAGGTCGCACGAGGAGACCGCCCCCGGGGGATGGCCGCGCTGCAGGCGGGCGTGGTGCACGAGGGGGTGGTCTACGACCTGGAGGTGGACACGACGCGTACCGAGTCGCTGGTGTGCGCGCGGACCATCGCCGCACGCGTCGGCTGATCACCGGCGTGGTGGTTCACAGCATGTGGTGGTTCACAGCATGCCGAGGAAGCGGTTCGGCGCGTCCGGACCGACAACCTTCCGCAGGCTCAGCTGCCTGAGGCAGTGGTAGGCCAGGTCCGTCGAGCCGTAGACGTGGTGGCCGACCAGGGCCAGCTGCTTGAGCTGCTCGTCGGTCATGGACTCGGGGTGCCCGAAGTCGCGTACGTAGACGACGTCGGCCTCGAGGAGCTGGTGGCGGGCCTGGCGGAAGTCCCCGCCGAAGACCACGGGGGCGATCGGCCAGCGCTTGACCGCGGCGAAGGCGTGCGGGAGGAAGCCCTGGCCGCGCAACTCCTGGTCCACATCGCCGAACACGGGCTGGTTCTCGTACAGCGGGACGAAGGAGACCTCCGTGTGGACGGCGACTGCCTCGGCCAGCTTGCGCCGGCCGCCCTGGAAGACCATCAGCTCGGCTCCCTGGATGTCGATCTTCAGCAGGTCGAAGGCGTCGACCGCGTCGACGTCGTCCAGCCGCCGAGTGGAGACCTGCACCTCCTCCCGGACACGGCCCCACTCGCTGAAGCCGTTGAACAGCCCGAGCCTGCTCGGGTCCGGTCGGAAGATGCTCGTCATCCCGGAACTGGCGGCGACGTGGAGGGTGTGGGCGCCGCCGTCGCCGAGGGCGTCGGGCAGATAGGTCTCGTGCGGGCCCTTGCGGCGTTCCAGCTCGGCCAGGGCGTCGGGCTGCGGCTCGAACCCCGTCACCCTGCACAGGCCGGCCGCCAGCATGTCGCGGTACGGGGGGTCTCCGTCGATCGGGTTGGCCCCGATGTCGACGACGTGGGTCGGCCGGGCCGGCTGGACCAGGTCGAGCAGAGGTGAGGCGGCATGGGCTGGGGCGGTAACGGTCATGGACGCTCTCCGGTTGTCGAGGCAGTGGTCCGTCGAGACAGTTTTCCGCACGCGCAGCCGATCGGAGTTCAGGCGCCCCGACGCCGCGTCAGGATCGGTCGGGCGGCTGGTACGCCTCCGCGGCCGGCACCGCCCGAGCGGAGGACGCGCGGTGCGGGCCGGCCTCGTGGGCCTCGGGGCCCCGTCTCATCCGCGCGGGTCGACCGGGGTCAGGATTCCGAGCCGGTCCTCGACCGCCTGGGCCGCGTCCAGGCACAGGTCCTCACGGAAGGCGCGCCCGACGATCTGCACTCCGCAGGGGAGGCCGTCGGCCAGCCCGGTCGGTACGGCCACCGCCGGCACGCCCACGAAGCTCGTCACCGTGCACAGCCGCATACCCGAGGCCACCCGGTCGCGTCCCGCCCTGTCACGCGACTCCAGCCCCGGCTCCACCGGCGGCTCGGTGAACGACGGGCCGAGCAGCAGCGGGTACTGGTCGAGGAACGCGGCCCACGAGCGGCGGATGTTCATCCACGTGCCCATCAGCTTCATGAACTCGTCGGCGCTGGCAGGCGGGGTCCGCTCCATGGCCATCTGGATGTAGCGGTCCCCGCCCTTGCCGAGCAGGGTGCGCACCACCGGCCAGGACGGGGCGAATTCGGTGATGGTGATCCGGCCGTACGTCTCGAGGGCCTCGTCCAGCCTCGGTACGTCCTCCACCTCGCACACCTCGTATCCGGCGTCGCGCAGGGCGTCGGCCGCGGCCTCGACGGCGCGCCGGACGGTGGGGTGGACGCCGTGCCCGCCGGGGTCGGTCACCACCGCGACCTTGACGGGTCCGGGGAGCGGCTCGCCGTACGCGGGTACGGGTACGGCCCTCGGGTCGCGGGGATCGGTGCCGGCCAGTACCTCGTAGGCCAGCCTCAGGTCGCCCACGGTCCGGGCCAGCGGGCCGTCGGTGACCAGCATCTGGGATGCCGGGCCGGCGTCGTCGGGGCCGAGGACGCGGTGGTCGGCCGGGAAGCGCCCGGTGGTCGGCTTCAGCCCCGCCACGCCGCAGAATTGGGCCGGGACGCGGATCGAGCCCCCGGAGTCGTTGCCCAGCCCGAGCCCGGCCATGCCCGTGGCGACGGCCACCGCGTCGCCGCCGCTGGTGCCGCCCGGAGTACGGGCGCTGTCCCACGGGTTGACCGTGTCACCGAACAGCTCGCTGCGCGTGTGCATGCCCGCCAGCACGAGGGTGGGCATGTTGGCGTGTCCGATGGGAATGGCGCCGGCGGCCCGCAGGCGCGCCACCGGCGGTGCGTCGGCGGCCGCCACCAGAGCGCGGAAGCGCTCGGAGCCGAACGTGGTCGCCACGCCTTCGACCGGGGTGGTCTCCTTCACCGTGAACGGCACGCCCGCGAGCGGCCCGAGCGCTTCGCCGGCTGCGCGCCGCCGGTCGGTCCGTGCCGCGGCCTCGCGTGCGCGCTCCGCCATGAGCTGCGTGACCGCGTTCACCTGCGGGTTGACCGCGGCGATCCGGTCCAGGTGGCTGTCGATCAGCTCGACGGCCGAGATCTCCGCCGTGCGCACCGCCTCCGCCTGCGCGGCGGCCGACAGCCTCCAGACCTGTTCCTTTTCCTGTTCCATGTGCAGCTCCCACTCCGTTCCGATGCACTTGCATCGGAACTGTAACCTAGGAAGCGATACAAGCGCATCGCATAAAGGCGCTGCGCCCGTGGAACCGTGCGGCAGGGAGGCACCGGTATGCCCAGGCAGGTGGATCACGAGGGCCGACGCCTCGTCATCGCGGAGGCCGTGTGCCGACTCGCGGACGAACGCGGGCTGGAGGGCGTGACGCTGCGCGATGTCGCCGCCCTGGCGCAGGTGTCCATGGGCGCGGTGCAGCGGTGCTTCCGCACCAAGGAAGAGATGCTCGTGTTCGCCCTCGGACACATCGGCGAACGCATCGGCGAGCGCGTACGGGCGCGCCTCGTCAGGAGCCCGGCGCAGTCGGCCGCCACGGCCCTGGGCCATGCGGCCACCGAGGTCTCACTGCTGCGCGACGAACACCGGGCCGAGGCGAGGGTATGGCTCGCGTTCGTCGCGCAGGCCGCGGTCAGCGAGGTTCTCGCCAAGACCCTGAAGGAGAACTACGCGGCCCTGCAGGACGTGTTCACCCGTCTCATCTCCGAAGCCGGCGAGGACGCCGACGGGGCGACCGCGCCCCTCGACCCGCGCCTGGAGGCCCGTACCCTGCTGGCCCTTGCCGACGGGCTCACGGCACACGTCCTGATCGGGCACCTCACCCCGCGCGCGGCACGGGAGGTCCTCCACGCCCACCTCACCCACCTCTGGGAGCGACCGGGCCGGTCCTAGTGCTGTGACCGCACCAGCCATGAATTCGGCGGCAGGCTCAGAGCCGGTGCACCTGCGCCGACTCATCGACCCAGTGCCAGTTCACGGGAGCGGAACGCTTCTTCAGGGCGGTGCGCCGGGTGCCGTACGTGCGCAGCGCGTCCTCCACGGCCGACGGCAGATCGCCCAGGTCCTCCGGTACCGGCACGCGCGGCAGCAGGTTCTGTTCGCGGTGGACGAGGAGGAGTTCGCCGGCGGGAGTGCACTCCATGAGCGCGAAGCGGGTCAGGGCCTTGAACGGCTTGTCCTCGGTGGACATCCGGGTCCTCAGCCGTCCGTCGGAGCTCCAGGCGTAGAGGCCGTACCGGTTCAGGTGGAAGGCGCGGCCCCGGTGCGGGTCTGCGACCACGGTGAAGCAGAAGCCGGTGAACGGGCTGTCCTTGTAGGGGTCCAGGCCTTCCAGGCGGCCCGCCGGCCGGCCCTGGTCGTCCAGCAGGGCGAAGGTGAACGCCCCGCCGCGGTTGCCGGAGCGGTAGATGCGGCTGAAGACCGGCACGACGAAGAGGTCGTCGCCGAGGGGTGCGGGCCGGCCGAGCGTGCAGCCGTCGTACGTGTACGCGCCGGCGGTCGCGCAGGACGAGACGAGCTCGGTCAGCGAGGGCGAGGGCCGGTTGTCCCGGCCGACCGGCGCGCCCCGGAAGCGGACCCACGGGCGCAGGTCGGCGTCGGTCTGGCGCCCGGCCCGGTTCTCGAGCGAGGCGATGGCCCACAGCGTGGTCCTGGCCCCGGGGGCCAGCCGGCTGCCGGGCTCCGAGACGGCGACGATGTCGGGGCGTGCTCCCGCCCAGTTGCTCAGCCCGAACTCGGCCGTCACGCCCAGCAGCCTGCCCGACGGGGTGACCGAGAGGAAGGCGGCGTACGGCTCGCCCGGACCGGCCTCCCGCGCCGACCAGGCGAAGGGATCCACCAGGACTCCAGAAGCCGGCTCAGATCGGCGGAGACCAGGAAGGTGCTGCCGAGCCCCTCGGTGAGGGCGACCGTGCCGTCGGGCAGTACCGCCAGCGTCATGTCCCCGGCCTCGGGCATCCCCGAAGGCGAGCCGTCCGGGTGCGGCTGCGCGAACAGGGCCGTGTCCACGGGAGAACCGTCCGGCGTGTAGCGGGTGACGATCCCGTACGTGAAGTTCCCGTCGGCGGGATCCTTCAGCGGCTCCGCGGACCACCGGCAGCGGCGCGCCCCGTACAGCACGGCTCTGCCACTGACGCCCTGCGCCGCGCCGCAGGACTCCGGCCCCGCTACTTCAGGCCGAGCTCTTCGCAGGCGGACTTGAGCTTCTCCGTGCAGATTTCGGCCACCGTGTAGACACCGTCGTCGACCACGGTGGCCTTGACGTTGGCCTTGGTCAGTGAGATGCCCGGGACGAGGACCGAGGGCACGCGCTTGGTGGTCGGACTGTCGACGAGCTGGTTGATGACGCCGTCGAACTTCTCCCCCTTGGCGAGGGCGACGGCCATCTCCGCGGCGGCCGCGGCCTCGGGGGCGTACCGCTTGTACACGGTCATGAACTGCTCGCCCGCGACGATGCGCTGGACACCGGCGAGTTCGGCGTCCTGGCCGGTGACCGGGGGCAGGGTGGACAGGCCGGCGGCCTTGAGGGCGGTGATGATGCCGCCCGCCATGCCGTCGTTGGCGGAGTAGACGCCGATGACCTTGTCCTTGCCGAGCGCCGAGAGGGCGGCCGCCATGTTGGTGTTGGCGTTCTCCGGCTTCCACTCGACGGTGTCGTACTCCTTGCCGATGTTCACCTTGCCGTCGAGGACGGAGTGCGCGCCGGACTTGAAGAGCTTGGCGTTCGGGTCGGTGACCGAGCCGTTCATCATGACGATCTGGCCGTCCTTGGCCTTGTCGCCCAGCGCCTCGAGCAGCGCCTGGGCCTGGACCTTGCCGACGTCCTCGTTGTCGAAGGAGGTGTAGGCGTCGATCGGGCCCTCGGCCAGGCGGTCGTAGGCCACGACCGGGATGCCGGCGTCCTTGGCCTTCTTGACCGAGCCGGCGATGGCCTTGGAGTCCACCGCATCGATGATGAGGACGTTCACCTTGCCGGCGATCATCGTGTCGACCTGGGAACTCTGGGTGGCCGCGTCCTGCTTGGCGTTGGCGTAGACGACCTGTCCCTTGCCGCGCGTGAGTCTGGCGACCGCCTTCTCTATGAGCGGCTTGTCGAACTTCTCGTAGCGCGCGGTCTGGTTCTCCGGGAGCAGGAGACCGACCTTGATCGCGTCACTCTTGGCTGAGCGCCCCGGACCGCCGTCGTCCTCCTCCGCGCCGCCGCAGGCGGCGAGCGAGACCGTGATCGCCGAAGCGGCGACCACTACGACGGCACGACTCAGCTGTGAGTTCACGAGGTAAACCTCCCTGACGAGGCCGTATGCGTGCGGCCGGGGTAGGCGCAGTCAACTCGGCACACCCACCATCGTCAAGAAGTGAATTGTTAACGTGATGGCAACGTTGCCATCACCCTCCGCAGTGGCCCTTCGTTTCAACTTATGAATCGCACCGCGGGTCCAGTCGGGCCCGGATCGGTGACGGCGTTGCTCGACGCCACCGGGTTCTTCTTCGCGTCGGCGCAGGACGCGTTCCCCGGAGCGTCCGCGGCCGACTGGGACCGGGCCGCCGCCCTGGATCGCGGTGCGGTGGGACCGGACGGCGCCCGGCGGCTGGACCTCCGCTGCTTCGCCGTCGCCGACACCGACGGCGGCGCGGGCTGGACGCTGATCGATGCGGGTGTGGGCCCCGCCGAGGGCCCCGGGGCGCCCCGGTGCCCGGTGCCCGGCCGGCTGCCGGACCTGCTCGCGGATGCCGGAATCGACCGTGCGGACGTCCACACCGTGGGGCAGCCGTTCTTCCCCCGCGCCCGGTACGTCGTCCAGGGCGCGGAGACCGCCGCACTGGACCGGGGCGACGCGGTGTGGTCGTGGGTCGTGGAGCCGCTGCGGGCCGCCGGGCAGCTGCACGAGGTCGACGGCAGACACCGGCTGGGCCCCGGCATGACCCTGCTGCCCACGCCCGGGCACACCAACTCGCGAACCCGGCCGTGGCCTACTCCCACGAGCGCGACCCCGGAACCGCCCGCACGAGCCGGGAGGACCTGCTCGCGCAGGCCGCCGGCCGCCGGGCGCTGCTGGCCACGGCCCACCTGACCCGCCCCTTCGTGGAACCGCCGGCGCGACCCGGCCGGCAGCCACCGCGGGGGCAGCGGGGAACCCGGCCGTTGGCCCAGTCGGGGAGGGTTTCGGCGCGGCCGCCGCGACGTCCGAAACGGCGTGTCGGCGGCAGGTCAGTCTCTGAACAGACATGACCCACGGCTCGGCGGAGGTCTGTGCATGCCCACTGCTGACCGCGCTTCCCGTGGCCGGTGGGCCGTATACCCCGTCGCGGCGGTCGCGGGCTTCCTCGTCGGGCTGGTCGGCGGGGGCTTCCGCTGGTGCCTCGTACGGGCCGAGGAGCTGTACGGCTCCCTGCTGAGCACGTCGGAGCGGCTGGGCGGCCCGGGTTGGCTGCTTCCGGTGGTGGTCACGGCGGCGGGTGCCGCTGTCGCGTGCGCGATCGCCCGCCGCGTGCCCTCGGCCGCGGGGAGCGGTATCCAGGACGTCGAGGCCGTGTGGCGCGCCGAAGCGACGCCGCAGGGTTGGCGGCTCGTGCCGGCCAGGTTCGCGGGCGGCGTGATCGCCATGGGCTCGGGCCTGCTGCTCGGGCGGGAGGGCCCGACGGTGCACATGGGTGCGGTGATCGGGGCGGAGGCGGGGCGCCGTACGCGGCTCGGCGCACACGACATCACGCTGCTGCACACCTCGCTCGCCGGGGCCGGTCTCGCCGTGGCCTTCACGGCGCCCCTCGGGGGCCTGCTGTTCGTGTGCGAGGAAGTGACCAAGGCGGTCCGGGCGCGCCTGGTGCTCGTCACCCTGATCGGCACCGCGACGGCCGTCGGATGCTCCCAGCTGATGCTGGGCAGCCGCCCCGTCCTCCCGGTCCCGGCCGTGGCCGACCCGTCGATCGCGCTCCTGCCCGCCTTCCTCCTGTTCGGCGCGGCCACGGGAGTCCTGGGGGCGGGCTACAACCAGCTCCTCGTCGGGTTGCTGGCCTTCTGCGATCACGTGAGACGGGTCGGACCGGTTGCCCGGGCGGCCGTGATCGGGGCGGTCGTGGGCCTGCTGCTCTGCGCCGATCCGCTGCTGGGCGGCGGCGGGGAGCAGCTGAGCGAGCGCCTGCTGGACGGCGACGTGCCGGCGGTCACCGTACTCGCGGGGTACCTCGTGGTGCGGTTCGTGGCCGGTCCGCTCAGCTACGCGGCCGGCGCGCCGGGCGGGCTCTTCGCTCCCCTGCTGGCGCTGGGAGCCGTATGGGGGGCGCTCGTGCACGGGCTGGCGCAGCCTCTCCTCCCGGACGGGGCCTCCGCCGCCGTGCCCTTCGCGATCACCGGCATGGCCGCGCTGTTCTCGGCGGTCGTCCGCGCACCCGTCACCGGCATCGTACTCACCGTCGAGATCACGGGCTCCACCGCGCTGCTCGTTCCGCTGCTCACCGCCTGCTTCGCTGCGACGCTGACCGCCGACCGGATGGGGAGCACGCCGGTCTACGACAGCCTGCGCCTGCGCATGACCGGGTCCTCCTGAAGCCGACGCCTGGGGATCCCCCGGGGCCCGCGTGACTCCAGTCACTTCGAGCGGCGGATAGGACATGACTTCCGGGGCAGGGGGCATGCGCGGAAATTGCCAGGTCACCGCGGGTCTCCCGGGGTGACGCAAACCGGGGGTACCTGGAGGTACGGAGCGTCGTGTCGGAGCAGAAGACCATCTACACAGCGGGGACGTGGCGGTCCGCGGCATCAGGAGCCGCACGGGAGATCCTGGATCCGGCGGACGCCTCCGTCCTCGCCGTGGTCGCCGAGGGCGGCGCCGCCGACGCCGACGCGGCCGTGCGCGCCGCCCGGGCCGCCTTCGACAGCGGACCGTGGCCGGGCACGCCGGTCGCCGAGCGTGCGGCGCTGCTGCGCCGCACGGCCGACCTGCTCCAGCGCGACCGCGAGCGCATCGGCCTCCTGGAGAGCCGGGACGCGGGCAAGACGCTCGAAGAGGGCCGCGTGGACGTGGACTGCGTCATCGACGCCTTCCGCTACTTCGCCGCCCTCGTCATCGGTGAGAGCGCGGGCCGCGTCGTGGACGCCGGCTCCCCCGACATCCACAGTGTCGTCGTCCACGAGCCGGTCGGGGTGTGCGCCCTGATCACCCCGTGGAACTATCCGCTGCTCCAGGCCAGCTGGAAGATCGCCCCTGCCCTGGCGGCGGGCAACACCTTCGTGATCAAGCCGAGCGAGATCACTCCGCTGACCACCGCCGCCCTGGTCGAGCTCCTGGCGGAGGCGGGCCTGCCCGCCGGAGTCGCCAATCTCGTCACCGGAGCGGGTGATCCGGTCGGCGCCCGCCTCGCCGCCCATCCCGATGTCGACCTGGTGTCCTTCACCGGCGGACTCGCCAGCGGTACGAAGGTCATGCGCGCGGCAGCCGAAACGGTCAAGAAGGTCGCCCTCGAACTCGGGGGAAAGAACCCCAACGTCGTCTTCGCCGACGCCTGCGCCACCGAGAAGGGCTTCGACACCGCCGTCGACCAGGCCCTCAACGCCGCCTTCATGCACAGCGGCCAGGTGTGCTCGGCCGGCTCGCGCCTGATCATCGAAGAGTCGCTGCGCGAGCGCTTCGTCACCGAACTGGCCCGCCGCGCCGAGAAGATCCGCATCGGCCGGGGCACCGACCCCGGTGTCGAATGCGGCCCGCTGGTCTCCGCCGCCCAGCTCGAGCGGACCGAGGCGTACGTCGCCTCCGCGCTCGCCGAGGGCGCCGTGCTGCGCTCCGGCGGCGAACGGCCGGACGGCCCGGGCTACTTCTACCGCCCCACCGTCCTCGACCGCTGCCACCGCCGCATGCGCGTGGTCCGCGAGGAGGTCTTCGGCCCGGTCCTGACGGTCGAGACCTTCCGCACCGAGGACGAGGCCGTCGCCCTCGCCAACGACACCGAGTACGGGCTGGCCGGCGGCGTCTGGACCGCGGACCAGGGCCGCGCCCGCCGGGTGGCGGGCCGGCTGCGGCACGGCACCGTCTGGATCAACGACTTCCACCCGTACCTGCCGCAAGCCGAATGGGGCGGCTTCGGGAAGTCCGGGATCGGACGCGAACTCGGCCCGTCCGGCCTGGCCGAGTACCGCGAGACCAAGCACGTGTACCAGAACCTCGCTCCGCGCCCCGTGCGCTGGTTCGCGGGCTGAGGGCAGGAGAGGCATGAACGAGAACACGACCACCACGCAGCACGACGAGCACGCATACGGGCACCGGCACGAGCACGAATACGACTACGTCGTCGTCGGCGGCGGCACCGCCGGCTCGGTGATCGCCTCCCGCCTCACCGAGGACCCGGACGTCACCGTCGCCGTCATCGAGGGCGGCCCGAGCGACGTCGACCGCCCCGACGTGCTCACCCTGCGCCGCTGGATGGGGCTGCTCGGCGGCGAACTCGACTACGACTACCCCACCACCGAGCAGCCGCGCGGCAACTCGCACATCCGGCACAGCCGGGCCCGCGTCCTGGGCGGCTGCTCCTCGCACAACACGCTCATCGCCTTCAAGCCGCTCCCGTCCGACTGGGACGAGTGGTCGCAGGCGGGCGCCGAGGGGTGGCACGCGTCCGCCATGGACCCGTACTTCGACCGGCTCCTCAACAACATCGTCCCGGTCGGCGATGCGGACCGCAACGCCATCGCCCGCGACTTCGTGGACGCGGCCCAGTCCGCGCTCGGCGTGCCGCACGTCGAGGGCTTCAACCGGAAGCCGTTCCACGAGGGCGCCGGATTCTTCGACCTCGCCTATCACCCGGAGACCAACAAGCGCTCGTCCGCCTCGGTGGCGTACCTCCACCCGGTGATGGACGACCGGCCCAACCTGCGGATCCTGCTCGAGACCTGGGCGTACCGCATCGAGCTGGACGGCACCCGGGCGCGCGGCGTCCACGTGCGCGCCGCGGACGGCACCACGGCGCTGATCACCGCCCGCCGGGAGGTGGTGGTGTGCGCCGGCGCCGTGGACACCCCGCGCCTGCTGCTGCACTCCGGCATCGGGCCCCGCGAGGACCTCGAGGCCCTCGGCATACCTCCGGTCCACGACCTGCCCGGCGTCGGCGAGAACCTCCTCGACCACCCGGAGTCCGTGATCGTCTGGGAGACGGACGGCCCGATCCCCGAGAACTCGGCGATGGACAGCGACGCGGGACTGTTCGTCCGGCGCGACCCGGACTCCCCCGGTCCCGACCTGATGTTCCACTTCTACCAGATTCCCTTCACCGACAATCCGGAGCGGATCGGCTACGAACGCCCCGCGCACGGCGTCTCCTTGACCCCGAACATCCCCAAGCCGCGCAGCCGCGGCCGCCTTTCCCTCACCAGCGCGGACCCGGAGGTCAAACCCGCCCTCGACTTCCGCTACTTCACGGACGAGGACGACTACGACGCCCGGACGCTGGTCGACGGCATCAAGCTGGCCCGCGAGATCGCCGCGGCCGAGCCGCTGGCCGGCTGGCTGAAGCGCGAGGTGTGCCCCGGTCCGGAGGTCACCGACGACGAGGCGCTGAGCGCGTACGCCCGCTCGGTGGCGCACACCGTCTACCACCCGGCCGGCACCTGCAAGATGGGCGCCGCCGACGACGAAAGGGCCGTTGTGGGACCGGACTTGAAGGTGCGGGGGCTGGACGGCATCCGCATCGCGGACGCCTCCGTCTTCCCGACGATGCCCGCGGTCAACCCGATGATCGGAGTACTCATGGTCGGCGAGAAGGCGGCCGAGCTGCTGGGCGGCGAGGTCCGGTGACCGCGCCCCGCACCACCGGCTCCGCCGCGTCCGGCGCGGAGGCCGCGCCCGTGTTCTCCGTACAGGGCCTGTGGAAGGTCTTCGGCCCCCGGCGCAAGGCCGCCCTGGTGCCGGGCTCCGAGCACGCCGCGCTGTCCGCCGCCGAACTGCGCGAGCGCACGGGCTGCACGGCCGCCGTCCGCGACGTCACCTTCGACGTCCGCAAGGGCGAGGTCTTCGTCGTCATGGGCCTGTCGGGTTCGGGCAAGTCCACGCTGGTGCGCTGCCTGACGCGGCTGATCGAGCCCACCGCCGGATCCCTGGCGATCGACGGCGAGGACGTCCTCGCCATGGACCAGGGCCGGCTGCGCGAACTGCGCCGCCACCGCGCATCCATGGTCTTCCAGCACTTCGGCCTGCTGCCGCACCGCACCGTCCTCGACAACGTTGCCTACGGCCTGGAGATCCAGGGCATGGGCCGCGCCGACCGGCGCGCCAAGGCGGCCGAGATGGTCGGCAAGGTCGGCCTCGAAGGCCTTGAGGACCGCCGGCCCGGTCAGCTGTCCGGCGGCCAGCAGCAGCGCGTCGGTCTCGCGCGCGCCCTGGCGGCCGATCCCGAAGTGCTTTTGTTCGACGAGCCGTTCAGTGCGCTCGACCCGCTGATCCGCCGGGAGATGCAGGGCGAGGTGGCCCGGCTGCACCACGAGGAGGGCCGCACGATGGTCTTCATCACCCACGACCTGTCCGAGGCCCTGCGCCTCGGCGACCGGATCGCGCTGATGCGCGACGGCCGGATCGTGCAACTCGGCACCCCCGAGGAGATCGTGGGCTCGCCCGCCGACGACTACGTACGGGACTTCGTCCGCGACGTGCCGCGCGAGCAGGTGCTCACCGTGCGCAGCGCGATGCGCCCCGCGAGGGACGGCGAGGCCGGTCAGGGGCCTGCGCTGACCACCGCGACCACGGTGGTGGAAGCCATCGAGGCCGTTGCCCGCAGCGGCGGCCCGGCGCGGGTGGTCGACGACGGCCGGTGCCTGGGTGTCGTCGACGACGCGGGACTGCTCGCGGTGGTGGCCGGTCTGCCGGCCGCGGCGGGGCGGGGGGTGGCGGCATGACGCGCCGTTCCCGCGCTCACCGCGTCACCCTCCTCACCGGCGCGGGGAGGCGGCGCGGATGACCACGACCACCAGACCCGTACGGGACCCCGGAGGTCCCGGGAGCCATGGCCGGTCCGGACAACCGGCCGGGCGGCCCGGCGGCGGACAGTCCGGTCGCCCGCGGTCCGCCGCCGTCCGTGCGCCCGGCCGGCGCCTGCAGGCCCTGCTGCTCGACCAGCGCGCCGGCCGCAGGGTGCTGCCCCTCGCCGTCGCCGCGCTGGTGCTGCTCCCGCTCGCGATCGCCTTCCCGGGGGCCGGAAGCTGGCCCGCCGCCCTCGCCGTCGACCTCTCCGGGCCGCTCGGCCGGGCGGGGGACTGGATCATCGACAACCGCGACGGCCACCCGCTCTTCCTCTACTTCTTCGGGCACGTCAGCAACGCCGTGGTGGTGTCCGTCCGCGCGGTGTACGCCGTCCTGCTCGCCGCGGGCTGGATCGGCGTCACCGCGCTGGCCGGC
Source organism: Streptomyces sp. LARHCF249 (assembly GCF_052871255.1). Taxonomy (NCBI): domain Bacteria; kingdom Bacillati; phylum Actinomycetota; class Actinomycetes; order Kitasatosporales; family Streptomycetaceae; genus Streptomyces; species Streptomyces sp. LARHCF249. The sequence continues at coordinate 86,925 of NZ_JBIXJQ010000004.1, read as the reverse complement.
CTGGTCGCCCTGCGTCTGGCGGGTCTGCGGCTCGCCGTCACCTGCGTGGCCGCGTTCGCCGTGTGCGGGCTGCTCGGCATGTGGGTGCCGACGATGCAGACGCTCGCCCTGATGGTCGTGGCCGTCGCCGCTTCCGTCGCGGTCGGCGCCCTCCTCGGGCTCGCCACCGGGCTGTCGCCGCGTGCCGACCGCGCGCTGCGCCCCGTACTCGACACGATGCAGGTCCTGCCCGCCTTCGCGTACCTGCTGCCGATGGTGCTGGTCTTCGGGATCGGCGTACCGGCCGCCGTGCTCGCCACCGTGGTGTACGCGGCGCCGCCGATGGCCCGGCTGACGGCGCTCGGCCTGCGCGAGGCCGACGCCGGGGTGCTGGAGGCCGCGGACTCGCTGGGCGCGACCGGGCGCCAGCGCCTGCTGACCGCGCGGCTCCCGCTGGCCCGCCGACAGATCCTGCTCGGCGTCAACCAGGCCATCATGATGGCGCTGTCGATGGCCGTCATCGCCTCCGTGATCGGTGCGGGCGGCCTCGGCGACCGGGTCTACCAGGCCCTCGCGTCGGTCGACGTCGGTGCGGCGCTCGCCGCCGGCATCCCCATCGTGCTGCTCGCGGTGGTCCTGGACCGCACGGCCGGCGCGGCGGGCGACCGGTGGGGCGCCGCCCCCCTTCCCTCCTACCGGCAGCCGCTGCTGCGGCGGGTGTTCGAGGGCTGGTACGGGCGGCTGCTCACCGTCCTCACGGCCGTCGCCGCCGCCGTCGCGGGCCGGATGGCGGGCACGTCCCTGTGGCCGGAGTCCTGGACCGTGCCGATCGCGGAGCCGGTCAACCGGGCGGTCGGCTGGATGACCGACCACCTCCACTCCGGCGTGCCCGTGGTGGGCGGCACCGCCGACTGGGCGGCCGGCTTCACCGGCTGGATCCTGGACCCGCTGCGCTCCGGACTGCAGGCCACCCCCTGGTGGCTGCTCCTGCTCGGGGTCGGCGCGCTCGGCCTGCTGGCCGGTACCTGGCGCACCGCGCTGACCGCCGTGCTCGCCCTGGCGGCCATCGGTGTGCTCGGCGTGTGGGAGCCGTCCCTCGACACCCTGTCGCAGGTGCTGGCCGCCGTGGCCGTCACCCTCGTCCTCGGGTTCGCGATCGGCATCGCGGCCGCCCGCAGTGCGCGCGCCCAGCGTCTGCTGCGTCCGGTGCTCGACGTGTGCCAGACCATGCCGCAGTTCGTCTACCTCATCCCGGTGGTCGCGCTGTTCGGCGTCGGGCGGGCGCCCGCCGCGGCCGCCGCCGTCGTGTACGCGCTGCCCGCCGTCGTACGCATCACCGCCTCGGGCCTGCGCGAGGTGAGCCCGGCGGCCCTGGAGTCGGCCCGCTCGCTCGGCGCCACCGGGTCGCAGCAGCTGCGACAGGTCCAGTTCCCTCTTGCCAGGCCCGCGTTGCTGCTGGCCCTGAACCAGGCGGTGGTGCTGGTACTCGCCGTCGTCATCATCGGAGGCCTGGTCGGCGGTGGCGCGCTCGGCTACCAGGTGGTGCTCGGCCTCGCCCAAGGCGACCTGGCCACCGGTCTGGTGGCCGGCGCCGCGATCGTCTGTCTCGGTCTGATGCTCGACCGGATCACCCAGCCCGCGAAGGAGGCCTGACATGCCCGGCACCCCTGGCAGCGCCGAAATGAACGGGAACCGTCGGCGGCGCGGCCGCCGCCGCCTCGGCGCGTTCGCCGCGGTGACCGCCCTGTCCGTGCTCACCGGGTGCGGCGCGGCCGACATGACCCGCCAGGCCTCCCCGTACGCGGCCGCTGAGGGCGCGAAGACCGTCACCCTCTCCGTGCAGTCCTGGGTCGGCGCACAGGCGAACACCGCCGTCGCCGCCTACCTCCTCGAACACGAGCTGGGCTACCGGGTCGACACCGTCCAGGTGGACGAGGTCCCCGCGTGGGACGCGCTCAGCCAGGGCCGGGTCGACGCGATCCTGGAGGACTGGGGTCACCCGGAGCAGGAGAAGCGGTACGTCCAGGACAAGAAGACCATCACCGCGGGCGGGGACCTGGGCGTGACCGGCCACATCGGCTGGTTCGTGCCCACGTACTTCGCCGAGGCCCATCCGGACGTCACCGACTGGAAGAACCTCGACCGGTACGCCGACCAGCTGCGGACCGCCGAAAGCGGCGGGAAGGGCCAGCTGCTGGACGGCTCCCCGTCGTACGTCACCAACGACAAGGCGCTGGTGAAGAACCTGGACCTGGACTTCGAGGTCGTGTTCGCCGGCTCCGAGGCCGCGCAGATCACGCAGATCAGGCAGTTCGCGAAGGAGCGCAAGCCGTTCCTCACGTACTGGTACAAGCCGCAGTGGCTGTTCGAGCGGGTTCCGATGACGGAGGTGGAGCTGCCCGAGTACCGGGAGGGCTGCGACGCGGATCCGGAGCGGGTGGCCTGCGCCTATCCGCACACGCCGCTGCAGAAGTACCTCAACACGCGGTTCGCGGACACGGGCGGGAAGGCCGCCGAGTTCCTGAAGCGGTTCCGCTGGAGCGTCGAGGAGCAGAACGAGGTGGCGCTGATGATCGCCGAGGAGAAGCTGCCGCCCGAGCAGGCGGCGAAGAAGTGGGTGGAGCGCAACGAGCCGGTGTGGAGGCCGTGGGTGCGCTGACCCGAAGGCCGGGGCCGCCGCATCCCCCCTCGGGTGCGGCGGCCCCGGCGCGTTCGCGGGCGGTGCCTCCTACTGGGCGGACACCTTCAGCAGCTTGTTCGGGGTGCCGCTGCTCGGGTTGGTGATCTTCCCCGGGGTCGCCCCCGTGGTCAGGGCCTGTGCGACCTGGGCGGGCGAGGCCTCCTTGTGCCCGGCCAGGTAGAGGGCGGCGGCTCCGACCACATGAGGGGTGGCCATGGAGGTGCCGGAGATGGTCTTCGTACCGCTGTCACTGTCGTTCCAGGCGGACGTGATGTCCGAGCCCGGTGCGTAGAGGTCCACCACCTTGCCGAAGTTGGAGAACGAGGACTGGGAGTCGTCGGCCGCGCTGGAGGCCACCGTGATGGCCTCGGGGACCCGCGAGGGCGAGCCCTGCCCGGCGTCGGAGGATTCGTTGCCCGCCGCGACACCGAAGGTGACACCGGCGGCTATCGACCGGCGTACGGCCTCGTCGAGCGCCTCGTCGGCGCCGCCGCCGAGGCTCATATTGGCGACGGACGGCCCGCTGTGATTCTTCGTCACCCAGTCGATGCCCGCGACGACCTGCTCGGTGGTGCCCGAACCGTTGTCGTCGAGCACCCGGACGGCGACGACCTTGGCCTTCTTGGCCACCCCGTGGGAGGTGCCCGCGATGGTCCCGGCGACGTGCGTGCCGTGCCCGTTGCCGTCGTCGGCGGTCTCGTCGTTGTCGACCGCGTCGAAGCCGTGCGTGGCCCGGCCGCCGAAGTCCTTGTGGCTGATCCGTACGCCGGTGTCGATGACGTACGCCGTGACGCCCTCGCCGCCCGCGTCGGGGTACGTGTACTTCTTGTCCCCTGCGGTCGCCGTCTGGTCGATGCGGTCGAGGCCCCAGGACGGGGGGTTGGGCTGGGTGGTGCTGATGGAGAACTTCTTGTTCTGGACGACCTTGCCCACGGCCGGGTCGGCCGCGAGGCGCTTGGCTGCCGTCTCCGAAAGCCCGGCCGCGGAGAAGCCGTTGACCGCGGACGTGTAGGTGCGCTTCAGCTCGCCGCCGTACTTCTTGACGAGCGCCTCCCGGTCGGCGTCCTTGTCGAGTATGACGATGTAGCTGCCGCTGAGCGCGCCGGGTGCGCCGAGCCCGTACACCGTTCCCTCAGCGGGGGTGTTCGCGCCGGCGAGGGGGGACAGCAGCATGCAGACACCGGTTGCAGTGGCGACTCCCGTGGCCACTGCAAGAACTCGGAAGCCGCGCGAACGGGTGCGTGCGTGCTTGTGAGTTGACATGAAGGGAGTACTCCTCGTGTTGACGTGTGGGGCGTCAAGGCGTGTTGCATGACCCCCTCTGGAGCCGAAAGATCTCCGGGGGTCAGCTCGAAACCCTGACCGATTACCGGAGTTGATTCAAGGCCGCCCTGCGCGTCGGCCTTGTTCAACAAGGTTTCTTAAAGAGACCTCCGCGCGGGCCCCTCGGAATGACCACACTCTTCGAATCACCCACACATACGCGTCACTTGCCGGTGCATTCGCGAACACATTCCTGAAACACAACGGATCATGACCCCTCCGAGTACGTCCGCACCCGCCCTGGAGGGCTCACAGCATGACGCGCCCTGCGCGACGGCACGGCCGGCCAGCTGCACGCCTGGGTCGCCGGATTCGGGGAACGGGGCATCGACTCCGGCCAGTTCACCGGCTGCGACGTCGCGGCGCCCGGCACGCTGGTCCTGGCCCTGTGCGACGGCCTCGGTATCCGTCGACTATCCGGCCAGGCCGTTCTCGCCGAGCGGGCGCACGTCGCCGGTGCCCAGGGTGATCGCGAAGCGGGGCCGCATGGGCTCCTCGCCGCGGCGGGAGAGCAGCACGATGTCGTGGACCCGCGCCGACATGCTGCCGAGGCGGGCGGCACACTCCGCGGCCAGGTTCCGCGGGTCATGGGTGCGGCCGAGTGACAGGTGCGGCGTGAACCGCGGGAACCGGCCGCGGCACAGGGGGAAGGGCTCGGCCAAGGCGGCCTGGAGCCTCGTCCAGGGGGCCGGCCCGGCTGCGGCGGGGTCCAGCCACACGGTGGAGTACGCGCGGTGCCGGAAGGCGTGCACTCCGCCGAGGCGGACGTCGAACGGCTCGCTGCGCGCGGCCGCGTCGGCCAGGAGCGGGACCGCCGCCGGGAAGTCGGCCTCCGGGACGAATCCGAAGACCAGGTTCACGTGCGGTGGCCAGCGGCGGATCTGCGGGTCGTGCTCGGCGCGAATGCTCTGGATCGCAGGCCACAGTCCGTCCGGCGGGAGCCACACCACGGCGGTCCGCGGTGTGGGCGCGACCTGGAGGAGCCCTGGGATCCCGGTTCCGCCACCGGAGGTCGGGGACACGTTCACACGGTACCGGACCCGTCGCTGCCGAGGCGTCCGGAACCTGCCCGGACGCCGCCGACGTGGGCCGTGCGACCGGCCGGCACCCCGGCCGCACGGCTCACGGGCGCGTCAGAGGCGCGCGGCGCGCTGGAGCTTGCCCCAGTCGACGAACTTGAAGTCGGTGTCGGTACGGGCCTCTCCGTCGGGTCCGGGGGTCTGCGGGGTGTTCGCGCCGTCCTGGACGACCAGCAGGCCGTGCGGGAACCTCCTGCCCAGCGGGGCGCTGGTGACGGCGGCTCCGTCGCAGACCTCCGAGCCGTCGGGCGCGCCGGGCTTGCCGCCCGCGGTGATCCGGAAGCTGCGCACGAAGGCATTGCGGTCGTCGCGGTCGAACACGGCGAAGGTGTCGGCGCCTTGGGCGGACGCGATGAGGTAGCCGTCGCTGCGGGGGTCCTCGGGGTCGCGCCAGATCGTCAGGCCCTCCACGTCGGCGCTGATGTGCCGGCCGCCGAAGCCCGGGTCGGCGCCCGCGTCGCACTCCTCGGTCTGCGGGTTCCAGGTGCCGGGCACGCCGTAGGAGCGGACCTTCTCGATCAGGCGGGCCGGGGAGCGCAGGTCCGCGTCGAGCTTCCAGATGCCCACGTCCTCCTGGCCCGCGTACAGGTCGCCGGTGTCCGGGTCGACGACCATGCCCTCCACCTGGGGAAGTTCGCCGGGTTCGGCACACGGCGTCCAGCCGGTCCCGTCGGGCAGGGTGAAGGAGGACGGCAGGGTGACGGTGCGGACGAGGCGGTAGCCGACCTTTCCGCGCGCATCCGGTGCGAGTTCGGCCAGCGCGAGCTTGGTGTCGTGGCGCCGGCTGGCCACCGCGAACGAACGGCCGCGGCGGCGGTCGGTGTAGGCGGCCAGCCCGTACGCGGTGCGCTGGTCGTCGACCTCGTCCTGATCGGCGGAGAAGACCAGCGGGGCCGCCGCCTCGTCGGTGACGTCGACGAGGGGCGCGCTCGGGCGGTCGGGGTCGATCCGGTAGAAGCGCAGCCGGTCGTGGCCCCGGTCGGAGACGACCGCCACGTCGTGGCGGCCGTCGGGGAAGCGCAGCCCGGTGATCAGGTCGACGTTGTTGAAGCGCCCGGGCTTGTCGCCGTCCCGCGGGGGCGGCGGCGCCGGCAGGCTCTGGACCTGACGCCCGTCCAGGTCGTACACCCGCAGGCCGCCTTCCTTGGCGGTGGCGATCACCAGGCTGCGGTCGGGATCGGACGCGTTCCGCCAGATCGCCGGGTCGTCGGCGTTGGCGTTGCCACCCGCCTCGTCGTCGAAGAGGGACGGCGTCTCGACGGAGGCCGATACCTCGGGCAATGACGGGGTCGGGAGATGCGGCTGTGGCTGTGCGTGCGCCGGTACGGCGATCATGCCGAGGGCCGCGAGGGTCGCCGCGGCGACGAACGGCGATCGCCTGCTCGGGGTCACACTCATAGTGCCTCCTGCTCACGGAGTCCGGTTGAGGTGCTGGGCGCCCGTCACCCTGGTCTACTCGCGAGTAGCCGACGTGGAGGCGATGTGGCGCGCGCATGAGCGTGCGATGAACCCCGGTGGGATGCTGCGCCGGGAGCCGTGGCGCACCCGGGCGCCCCGGGCAGCAGCCGCACGAACATTGGAGCGCTGAGCACACATGACCAGCAACCCCGCAGCCGTCTCCCGTCAGGAGTTCGACGCGCTCTTCGCCTCCGTCCGCACCTGGGGCCAGTGGGCCGCGCCCGACCGCGGCGCCTGGAACAGGGTGACAGCGGGCCACGTACGGAGGGCCGGCGCGCTGGTCCGGTCCGGCACGGTCGTCCCGATGGGGAGGCCCTGGGACACCCGTCCGGGACCGGACAACGCGAAGCCCGCGCTGCACTACATGTCCGACCTCGGCGACGTGGAGGACCCGGAACCGTCCGTCTACAAGGACTTCCTCGCCGTCGACTACCACGGCAAGGGCGTCACGCATCTCGACGCGCTGTCACACGTCGCCTACCGGGGGCTGCTCTACGACGGCCGCGAGGCGCGCGAGAGCGTCGATGCCGCGGGCGCCCGGTTCGGCGCGGTGTCGGCACTCGGCCCCCTGGTCACCAAGGGCGTACTCCTCGACCTGCCCGCCGCGCTCGGGGTCCGCTGGCTCGAGCCGGGGCATGCGGTGCACGCACGGGACGTCATCGCCGCGGAGCAGGCACTCGGCGTGGCGATCGAGGACGGCGATGCCCTGCTGCTGCGCTCCGGCGCCTTCCGCCGCCGCCGGGAGACCGGCCCCTGGGACCCCGCCGCGGCGAGCGCGGGCTGGCACGTGAGCGCCGTGCCGCTGCTGGCGGAGCGGGGCATCGCCCTGCTGGGCGGGGACGGGGACAGCGACGTACGGCCGTCGCCGGTCGAGGGCGTGCACTCCCCCGTCCACGCGCTCGCGGTCGCCGCGATGGGGGTGCCCCTCCTGGACAACCTCGACCTCGAGCCGCTCTCCGCCGCCTGCGCCGAGGCGGGCCGGTACGCGTTCATGCTCGTCGTGACGCCGCTGAACGTCCCCGGCGGTACGGGCTCGCCGGTCAATCCGGTCGCGATCCTGTGAGAGGCCCCGGCCGGTCGATCCCTCCGCCTCCACCACCCACCCGCAAAACGTGAGGAATATACTCAGACCGGGCGATCGAGCACTTCCGGTGAGGGGAGTGGTGCAGATGGGGGTCGTAGACGACCGCATCGGCCCCGTGCGTTCCCGTGACCGATTCCTCCACGGCGAAGCGGTCGAGTCCGTCGAGGGGAGCGTGAGAAGTCCGATCCTGAGCTCCTGGCAGCGCAGCCGGCTGCTGGGGCTGTCGCCGGACCAGTCCGAGCTTCCCTTCACATCGGACTTCGACCCGGACGGCAGGCTCGTGCGCGCCGCCCGGCCCGTGCTCGACCGGCTCCAATCCATCTTCTCCGGCAGCCGGATGAACATCTGTCTCGCCGATGGACACGGCACCGTGCTCGAACGCCGTTTCGGAGAGAAGTCCATGGTCCGGCGTCTCCCGGCGATCCAGCGCATCCCCGGGTTCGTGTTCGCCGAGCAGTTCGCCGGGACCAACGGCATAGGTCTGACCCTCGCGGAGCGGCGGCTCTGCCAGGTGTACGGCGCCGAGCACTTCGCCGAGCGGTCCCAGGCGAGCGCCTGCACCGCGATCCCCGTGCGCGACCAGCTCAACGGGCACATCGAGGGCGTCCTGTGCCTCGGCTATCCCTACACGGATGCGGACCCTGCCCTGGTCCCGGTGGTGCGCAGGGCGGCCGAAGCCATCGAGAGACGGCTGATGCAGCAGAGTTCGGCGCGCGAGCGGGGCCTGCTGCACGCGTACCTCGATGCCGAGAGCCGTGCCCGGACCGGCGAGGACGCCCGGAACGCGTACCCGATCGGAATGGACGAGCTGCTCCAGAGCGAGCTGGAGCAGAGCGACCAGACGACGCTCAAGGAGAAGGCCACGGAGCTGATGGCCTCGGCCCGGCGGGCCGCCGCCGAGGTGCCCCTGTCCCGCGGCCGGCAGGTCACCCTCGTGAGCCGTCCCGTGACGAGCGCCTCCGGGGTGGAGGGCCTCGTCATCGAGGTACTCCTCCCCGACGAGTCGGAGCGGCACGCCCCCGCGCCCGCCCACACCCCGGCCCCCGCCGCCACCGCCCCACCGCCCGGCCCCCTTGCCCGCGGCGCACCCGGCCCGACCGCGCCCGGCCCGGCAGCATCCCGCCCGGCCGCACCCGGCACCGCCGACTCCGCCGACGGCATGGTCAGAGGGCTCGTGCTGGTGGGCGAGCCCGAGGTGGGAAAGTACGCCGTCGCGGCACGACGCCGCCTGGAGTTGCTGGCCGAGGCCAGCAACCGCATCGGCACCACCCTGGACGTGAGCCGCACCGCCTGGGAACTCGCCGAGATCGCGGTGCCGCGCCTGGCCGACTTCGTCACCATCGACGTGCCCGAGGCCGTACTGCGCGGCGAGGAGTCCCCCAATCCCACCACCCACATGCGGCGCACGGTGGTCCACGGCATCCGCGAGGACTGCCCCTTCTACCCGGTGGGAGAGCAGGTCAGCCTCCGCCCGACCACTCCCCACATGCGCTGCCTGATCACCGGCGGGCCCGTACTGGAGCCCGATCTGCGGGCCGCCTTCGGCTGGATCGCCCAGGACCCCGAGCACGCCGAGCTGCTCCTCGCCCACAGCATCCACTCCCTCATCGCCGTCCCGCTGCTCGCCCGCGGCGTCCTCCTGGGCATCGCCGGCTTCTACCGTTCCCAGGACCCCGCCCCCTACGGGGACGACGACCGCTCGCTGGCCCAGGAACTCGCCGCCCGCGCCGCCCTGTGCATCGACAACGCCCGCCGCTACACCCGTGAACACACCCTGGCCCTGTCCCTGCAGCGCAGCCTGCTCCCGCGCGGCCTCCCCGAACAGGAGGCCGTCGAGGTCGCCCACCGCTACCTGCCCGCGGAGCACGGTGTGGGCGGCGACTGGTTCGACGTCATCCCCCTCTCCGGGACCCGCGTGGCCCTCCTCGTCGGCGATGTCGTCGGCCACGGGCTGCACGCCGCCGCCACGATGGGCCGGCTGCGCACCGCCGCCCGCAACTTCGCCGAACTGGAACTCGCCCCCGACGAGCTCCTCACCCACCTGGACAACCTCATGGTCCGCCTCGACCGCGAGGAGGGCGGGGACGACGGGAACGGCGGGCACCACCCCGCCGCCGGCATCGTCGGCGCCACCTGCCTGTACGCCATCTACGACCCCACCTCTCAGGAGTGCACCATGGCCCGCGCCGGCCACCCCCCGCCCGCGCTGGTCCGGTCCGACGGCACCGTGGCGTTCCTCGACCTGCCCGCCGGACCCCCGCTCGGCCTCGGCGGGCTGCCCTTCGAGTCGGTCGCGTTCCACCTCCCCGAGAACAGCCAGCTGGTGCTGTTCACCGACGGACTCATCGAGGACCGGCACCGGGACATCGACCTGGCCCTCGACGACCTGCGCCGCGTACTGGCCCACCCGGACCGCGCCCCCGAGGACACCTGCCAGGCGGTCCTCGACGCGATGGCACCCGAACACCCCGGCGACGACATCGCACTCCTCGTCGCCCGCACCCACGCCGTACCCCCCGACCGGATCGCCACCTGGGACCTGCCCGCCGACCCGGCCCGGGTCTGCGACGTCCGCTCCGCCGCCGTGGACCAGCTGAGCCGGTGGGGCCTGGACGAGGCCGCCTTCGCCACGGAACTGCTGCTCAGCGAGCTGGTCACCAACGCCGTCCGCTACGGCGCCGGGCCCATCCGGGTACGGCTCATCCGCGACCGCACGCTGATCTGCGAGGTGTACGACACCAGCAGCACGGCGCCGCGCATGCGCCACGCGGCCACCACCGACGAGGGCGGCCGCGGCCTGTTCCTCGTCGCGCAGCTCGCCCAGGCCTGGGGCACGCGCTACACCACCGAGGGCAAGGTCATCTGGGCCGAGTGCGCCCTGGCCGCGGCATGACCCGCACCAGCACCTCTGGCCGATATACCGGAATTGCGTCACATGTCCCCGTAGGATTTCCCGTGCAGTCGGGAAGAACTCGGAGGCCGACCCCCGGAGAAGTCTGTGCATGACGCTCCCGACACCTCGACGGGCCCGCCTTCGCGGTTCGGCGGCGAACCCCTCGTCCGCGTCCGCGGTCTGAGCAAACGATTCGGCGGCACCCTGGCGCTGGCCTCGGTCGACCTCGACCTCCACCGGGGCAGCGTGCTCGCCCTGCTCGGTCCCAACGGTGCCGGGAAGTCCACCCTCATCAAGGTGCTCGCCGGGGTCCACCACGCCGACGAGGGCGACGTGACCGTGGCCGGACACCCGCTCGGCTCGCACGCCGCCACCCGGAACATGTCCTTCATCCACCAGGACCCCGGTCTCGTCGCGTGGATGACGGTGGCCGAGAACATCGCCCTGGGCACCGGCTATCCGCGCCGCTGGGGGCTGGTCTCCTGGCGGCGGACCCGCGAACGCTGCCGCGAGGCCCTCGCCGTCGTCGCCGGGCACCTGGACCCCGACAGCCGGATCGCCGACCTCGCTCCCGCCGAGCGCTCGCTCGTCGCCATCGCCCGCGCCCTCGCGACACGGGCCGAGCTCATCGTCCTCGACGAGCCGACCGCCACCCTCCCCGCCGCGGACTGCGCCCGGCTCTTCGACGTCCTGCACGCGCTGCGCGACCGGGGGCACGGCATCCTCTACGTCAGCCACCGGCTCGACGAGGTGTACCGGGTAGCCGACACCTTCGCCGTCCTGCGCGACGGCCGCCTGGCCGACCGGGGGCCGCTGGCCGGCCACAGCCCGGCCCGTCTGGTGCACGCCATCGTCGGCCGCGAACCGGCCGGCTACGCACCGGCCGCGCACCCGGCCGCCGGCCCGCCCCTCCTGAGCCTCGACGGCGTGCGGACCGCGTCCACCGGACCGGTCGGCCTGGACCTGCGCAGGGGCGAGATCCTCGGCATGGTGGGTCTGACCGGCGCCGGCCACATGGAGCTGGGCCGCGCCCTCGCCGGCGCCCGGCCGATCCTCGCCGGACGGGCGCTGCTGGACGGGCGCCCGTACCGCCCGCGCACGGTCGCCGACGCCCTCGGCTCCGGCGTCGGCTTCGTGGCGGGCAACCGTCAGGAGGAGGGCTGCGCCGCCGAACTGACCGTACGGGAGAACTTCCTGGCGAACCCCCGGGCAGCCGGTGTGCCGGCCTGGCACTGGATCAGCCCGCGGCGCGAGCGCGCCACGGCCGCCGCCCTCATCGACCGGTTCTCGGTGCGGCCCCGCGACAGCGAGGTGCCGATCGCCACCCTGTCCGGCGGCAACCAGCAGAAGGTCATGGTCGGGCGGTGGCTCCGGGGGAACCTGCGCCTGCTCGTCCTCGAGGAGCCGACGGCCAGCGTGGACGTCGGCGCCAAGGCCACGATCTACCGGCTGCTCGACGACGCGCTGGCCTCCGGGCTGGCGGTGCTGCTCCTCTCCACCGATTTCGAAGAGGTCGCGGGCGTGTGCCACCGCGCCCTGGTGTTCGTCCGCGGGACGGTGGCCGCCGAGCTGTCCGGCGCCGCCCTCACCGTCGCCGAACTGACCCGGACCGCCTCGGCCATGCCCCCCATCACCGGAGCTGCAACGAGCCGATGACCCTCACCCCCTCGCCCCGGTCCGTACGGGGCCGCCTTCGCGGGCACCACATCGGCGCCTACGGGCTCCTGGCCCTCGCCGCCCTGCTCTTCCTGGTGTTTTCCCTCGCCCTGCCGGCGACCTTTCCCACGCAGGACAACATCTCCTCGATCCTGTCCAACCAGTCGATCCCCGCCATCCTGGCGCTCGGCGCGACGCTCCCCATCGCCACCGGCCGGTTCGACCTGTCCATCGGCTACGGTCTCGGCCTGGCGCACGTGATGGTGATGCAGCTCGTCGTCGACGAGGGCTGGCCGTGGCCGCTCGCCTGCCTGGTGGTCGTGTGCGCAGCGGCGGTGGTCGGCGCGCTCAACGGCGTGATCGTCGAGTTCGGGCAGATCGACTCCTTCATCGCCACGCTCGGCACCGGCAGCATGATGTACGCCGTCACCGGCTGGATCACCGAGGGCGGCCGGATCGTTCCCGGCCCGGACGGCCTGCCCGCCTCCTTCACCGGCCTCTACGACTCCCGGTTGCTCGGCCTGCCGGTACCCGCCTTCTACGTCCTGGCCGTCGCGGCCGTCCTCTGGCTGGTACTGGAACGGCTCCCGCTCGGCCGGTACATGTACGTCATCGGCTCCAACCCGCGCGCCGCCGGCATCATCGGCATCCCCACCCGCACCTACTCCATCTACGCCTTCGCGGGATCGAGCCTGGTCGTCGGCTTCGCCGGCGTCCTGCTCGCGGCCCAGCAGCAGACCGGCAACCCGAGCGTCGGGCTGGACTACCTGCTGCCCGCCTTCGTCGGCGCCCTGCTCGGGTCCACCACGATCAGGCCCGGCCGCGCCAACGCCGCCGGCACCGTCGTGGCCGTCGCCGTCCTCGCCATCGGCCTCGCCGGGATCGGCCAGCTCGGCGCCGAGTTCTGGGCCACGCCGCTGTTCAACGGCGGCACCCTGCTCATCGCGGTCGGCCTGGCCGGGTACTCGGCGCGCCGCCGGCTGCGCACCGGCGAAAGACAGCCGCCTCCGGAACACGTCCAGAACACGTCGTGAGCATGTTGTGAGCGCGTCGTACGCGCACCCGCGTCAGGAGCACCGAGCACCGTGTACCCCAACCGCAAGACCACCCTCGTCGCAACAGCCCTGCTGACCGCGGCCGCCCTCGTCTCCGGCTGCGCGCCCGGCCCGTCGACCGGCAGCGGCCCGTCCCCCGCCGGCTGTCCCGACACCCTCGCGAGGGCCGGGGCAGCCGTTCGCCAGGCCGAGAACACCGACACGTCCTGGCGCGGTCCCACCAGCGGTCCCGCGGCGGTGCCCGGCAGGACCGTCGTCTACGTCGCGCAGACCATGACCAACCCTGGCGTCGCAGGCGTCGCGAAGGGCGTCGAGGAGGCCGCGAAGGCCATCGGCTGGCAGGTCCGGGTGATCGACGGGGAGGGCACGCCCGCCGGAATCCAGGCAGCGCTCAGCCAGGCCGTCACCCTCAAGCCCGCGGGCATCGTCATCGGCGGCTTCGATCCCCGTCTGACCTCGCAGCAGATGGCGCGGGCCGGGGCGGCGCGGATCCCGGTCATCGGCTGGCACGCGGTGTCCTCCCCCGGCCCGAGCGAGCACCCCCGGCTGTTCACCAACATCACCACGAAGGTGGAGGACGTGGCGAGGATCAGCGCGGACTGGATCATCGCCCGGTCCGGCGGCGACGCCGGAGTCGTCCTGTTCACCGACGACTCGATCCCGTTCGCCAAGAACAAGGCCGAACTGATCCAGCGGGAGCTCGCCACGTGTTCCGGCGTACGGGTCCTGTCGTACGAGAACATCCCGATCCCGGACGCGAGCAGCCGCACCCCGCAGGCGGTCTCGTCCCTCCTGTCCCGCTTCCCGGACGAGTGGACCTACTCCGCGGCCATCAACGACCTCTACTTCGCCGATGCCGCCCCCGCCCTGCGCGCGGCCGGGAAGCCGGGCTCCGGACCGCCCTTCAACATCGGTGCGGGCGACGGCGACACCTCCGCCTTCCAGCGCATCAACGGCAAGCAGTTCCAGGCGGCCACCGTCCCCGAGCCGCTGAACGAGCAGGGCTGGCAGATCGTCGACGAGTTCAACCGCGCCTTCGCCGGCCGGCCCGCCAGCGGCTACGTCGCCCCCGTCCACATCGCCACGGCCGAGAACAGCGACGGCGCCACGTCCTGGGATCCGTCCGGCTACCGCGAGGCGTACCGGAAGATCTGGGGCACGTGACGGCGCGCTCATCCGCTCGGTCGCCGTGTGAGGACGCGCCGGAGCCAGCGGGTACGGGCCTCGCGGGCGTCCCGGCTGATCGCGGCCCGTGGTGCGAGGGTGTCGAAGCCGTGGCAGGCTCCGGGCCATACGTGCAGTTCGGCCTGCCCGCCGGCCTGCCAGACCGCCTGGGCGTAGGCCACGCCCTCGTCCCTGAAGGTCTCGGCCGAACCGACCTCGATGTAGGCCGGGGGCAGCCCGGACAGATCCGTGGCGCGGGCGGGAGCCGCGTAGGGCGGCAGGTCCGCGGCGCCGTACCGGTCGCCCAGCAGCGCCTGCCACGCGGTGGCGTTGGAGGTGCGGTCCCAGGTGTCGGTGCCGGCCATCTGGTGGCTGGAGAAGGTGTCGCCCCGGTCGTCGAGCATCGGGCACAGGAGCAGTTGCCCGATCGGCGTCGGCCCGCCCCCGTCGCGGGTGAGCAGGGCGAGCGCCGCGGCGAGTCCGCCGCCGGCGCTCTTTCCTCCGACGACGAAGCGGTCCGCGTCGAGGCCCAGTTCGGCCGCGTGCGCGGCCGCCCAGACGAGTCCGGCGTAACAGTCCTCCAGCGGTACGGGGTACTGCGCCCGCGGGGCCAGCGGGTACTCGACGGAGATGACGGCCAGCTCCAGGGGGAGGGCCCATGCGCGCAGCAGCCGCGGAAGGACGGACCACGCGTTGCCCGAGATCATTCCGCCGCCGTGCAGGTAGTACAGCAGCGGCAGCGGCCCGGTGAGCCCGGCGGGCCGCGCGCTCACGAGCGTGACGTCCCGTCCGCCCGGAGCTCCCGGCACCCGTAGCTCCTCGACCTCGAAGCGGCCGTCGGCCCGCAGGTCCCGGACCGTCGGCCTGGGCCGGGCCGCGGCATCCCGTTCCTGCCGGGCCGCGAGGTTCTCGGGGGTGAGCGGCTCCCGCGCCCCCTCACCCAAGGCCGCCAGCGCCGCGGCCAGTTCGGGATCGAGCGGGGGCGCTTGCCCGGCCCTCGAACCCGGGCCGGGCTCTGACGGCATGCCAGGAGGAAAGGCGCGCACGAGATCCATGCGGCTCAGTCAATCACCCGCGCGGTGGATAGCCTGCCCTGATGGGACTGGACATCACCGTGCTCATGGCCGACTGGGACCACCTCGCCCGGATCCCGGCGGGCGAGCGCCTGGATGCACTGGCCGACGCCGCGTACCCGGCCTTCTGCTGCGTCCGTGCGCCGAGGCCGAGCTTGCGGCCGGGGACGGCCGGGTATGGCCGCGGCTGGGCACGCGGCTGGGGGCTGGTCGGATTCCCGTGCCAACCCGGCGGACGGTCTAGGGCTCGGCCGGGTCGAGGAGGTGGGGGCCGTTGTTGCGGACGCTGTTGACCGCCGTCGAGACCGCCGTCACCGCGAGGCGGCCGTCGGCCGGGGTGTGGAGGAGGGCGCGGAGGTCCGCGGTGTCCTGGTGGGCGGGGTCGAGCCAGGTGTCGTAGTCGGCGGGGTCGAGGGCCAGCGGCATGCGGGGGTGGACCCGGCCCGCCTGGTCGGTGGCTTCGGTGGTGATGATCGTGGCCGTGGTCAGCCAGGCCGACGGGTCGTCGTCGTCCTTGACGGCCGGGTCGCGCCAGAACTCGTACAGCCCGGCCATCGCCATCACCTCCGCGTCCTCGGGGCGGATGAAGTACGGCTGCTTGTACGCCTTCGCGGAGCCGGTGGCGGGCACGGCGACCCATTCGTAGAAGCCGTCGGCGGGCAGCAGGCACCGCCGACGGGTGAACGCGCGCCGGTACGCGGGCTTCTCGTGCACGGTCTCCACCCGGGCGTTGATCATGCGCGAGCCCACCGAGGGGTCCTTCGCCCAGGACGGCACCAGCCCCCACCGCACCGGCCGCAGCCGGCGCGCCACTTCCCCGGTGCCGCGGTCGGCGCGTTCCAGGACCGCCCATACGTCGTCGGTGGGGGCCACGTTCCAGGACGGCTCCAGCGCCTCGGCGCCGGGTTCCCGCTCGGCGTCGAAGAGCCCCGCGAGGTCCTCCGGGGCCCGGGAAGAAGCGTAACGACCGCACATGGTCACACTCTCCCACGCCGGCCTCGTCCACCGGCACCGATAATGGCACCGGCCCACGCATCGATCCGAGATCCGAGAGACGAAGAATCATGACGCTGAAGGAAGGCCAGCGGGTGAAGCTGGCGGCGGACACCCGGCTGACCGGTGCGGTCGCGGTGACCGAGGACTCCCCGGAGGCCGTCGCCGGGTTCCTGTCGCTGGCAGCGGGCACCGAGGGCACCGTCGCGCAGGTGGTCGAGCACCGGCATCGGAGCGAGGAGGTCCGCGAGTACGAGCGGCTCAAGTCGCTGCTCGACTCCTTCGGCCACGACATGCCCGCGGGGAGCAGGAAGCAGCTCGAGGAGAAGGTCGGCTCACTGGAGCCCGAGTGGATCGCGTACCAGGCACGGGGGCCGCGCGTCACGGTCCGCGTGCGCTTCGACAACGGGTTCATCCTCGACGACGCGCACGAGGGCCTCTTCACGTCCGCCTGAGGGCCGGCGGCCATCCCGTACGCCGGATCCCGCGCCCGCGGGCCGACGCCGACGCCCCCTGGCCCGCGTACGCGTCGGAGGGCGCTCGTCGGGCCGGCAGGCGGGTGGGGTCCTACTTCGGCGTGCCGAAGTTCTGCGTCCACCACGGGCCGCCGTCGCCCTTGTGGACGCCGATGCCGATCTCCCTGAAGGCGCAGTTGAGGATGTTGGCCTTGTGGCCGGGGCTGTTCATCCATGCGTTCATGACCGCGTCGGCGTCCGCCTGGCCGCGGGCTATGTTCTCGCCGAGGCGGGACCACCCGTAACCGGCGGCCTCCACGCGGGTGGTCATGGTCGACCCGTCGGGTCCGGTGTGGGACATGACGCCGCTGCGGGCCATGGTGTCGCTGTACGCCCTGGCCGCGGCGGTCAGCTGGGCGTTCGCGGCCAGCGGGCCGCACCCGGCCGCCGCCCGCTCCTTGTTGACCAGGGCGAGGACCGCCGACTCGGAGTCGCCGGAGGCACTGCCGGAGGAGCCGCCCGACCCCCCGGAGCCGCCGGCGGGCGCGGCGGGCGTCCGCGCGGGCTTGCGGGTCTGGGCTGCCGCCGCCGTGGCCGGGGAGCTCCCCTCGGCCGCGGACTTCGTCGGAGCGGCGGATTCCGTGGCGTCGGCGCCGGGTGTTCCGGAGGGCATCGCGCCGGGCGCGGACGCGGCGTCGGCGGTGGGCGTGGAGAGGGGAGGCGAGGGAGTTGCCGTGGCCTCCCCGGTACCGGAGCCCGCCGTCCCGGGCTTCGGCCCGGTGGCGCCGGCCCGCTGGTCCGCGCGCGCACCGCCGTCGGAGTCGGCCACCGCGACCCCGACCGCCACCGCCGCGGCCGCCGCGGTGAGGGACAGCACGATGCGCGTGCGCACCGTCTTCTTCCGGCGCGCCTCGACGCGGGACGGGGTTCCGGGAGTTCGGCTGCGGCTCATGCGTGTAGCACCTCACAGAGAGAGAGGGGAGGTCGGTCCGCCCGAGCCTAGGGCGGTGACCAGCCCAAAGAGCCGTCCGGAGGCGTTCTTCACGGTCCCTTAAGGAAGCCCGCAGGGTGGGCACAGGTCCGTTTCCGCGGCGTGCGGAGGTACGGGTTCCCGTGGTGCGGGGTTTGCGCACGCGTCGGGGGGTTTGCGTGAGGAAGTCCGGTAGAGCTCAACAACCCGTTGACCCAACGACGTTGACCGTTTCACCATGCACGGGTCCATCCGTTCGACTGACGAAGGACTCACCCGCATGGGTAAAGCACCGTTACGTAGGACACGCGCGGCAGTCGCTGCCATCGGCACGGCCCTGCTGATCTCGCTGGCAGTGGCCTCACCTGCGAACGCCGCGCCCGAACCGAGCGACTCTGGATCGGGTCGGCTCGCCATCACACTGGGCACGCCGGAGAAGGCAACCACCCTTACGGACACCGAAGGTGACGTGGGCGCCCAGGCACTGGACTGTGCCGAAGGAATCATCCGACTCACCCGGACCGAATCGTGCTCGAACCAGAAGATCCCGGTGATCTACACGGTCAACGGAACACCGGCGGGGACGGCGACCCTGCATTCCAAGGTCACGTCCACCCTCGACCCGCGCAACCGGTACGCGTCGAAGTACAAGGTGGAACTGCGGCTCACGGACCCGTCCTCCTGGGCGGGATGGGTGACCCAAGGCCGGGTCGGCTTCGAGTGCAACCACTGCGACGTGGACGAGTCGGGTGAGCAGTTGCTGTTCCCCAACCAGACGCGGACGTACGAGTTCACCGTGTCCTCCCCGGGCCGCGAACTGGTCAACGACAGCGTCCGCCCGTACGCCACCCTGGACGCGCCCCGCCACGACGAGGGCAGCGCGCTCATCGGGCAGACGTTCCGGCCGCGCTGCGACAGCACGCCCCGCATCACGCCCGTCCGGACCGGTGGCTGCGTGTACCCGCAGGTCCCTGCCGTGTGGGTGCTGGACACCGGCAACCCGCGGGTCGACGCGGTGGCCTGGCACGTCGACTGGGCGCAGCGCAACCTCAAGCAGCCGTGGGGCAAGCCGGGTACCCGGTACCCGCTGCACCGCACCTTCGACGACACGATCATCGACGACAACCGCGACGTGGCCTGCGGTCGCAACGTGCCGCGGCCTCCGCCGGGCAGCGGGCTGGCGTGTGACGAGTATCCGTTCGCCCAGTCGCTGGAGGGGGCCAGCCGGAACCCGGACTACTCCTGCCACTTCCTCGACGGGGGCGACAACTCCCGTGAGGGCAGCCTGCGCAAGGCCTCGCTGAACGGCCAGCGGGTCCTGGAGGGCGACGCGTTCTACGTCCGCGTCCTCAAGTCCGCGGGCGCGCAGGCGCCGCCGCAGGCAATGGGGCCGGTCGGCTGCGGCCGGGACTGACCGACCCGTCCGCCGGAACTTCTGCTGACCGGTGGCCCGAGAGCAGGGGCCGCACCCACCATGGGTGCGGCCCCGTTCCGTTTCGACACCGAGGGGAAGACCCCGTATGCCCGCCCCGCAGTACACCACCACCAGCACCGTCCACGTCGACGCCGGCACGATCGATCTCACGGGGGAGGATCTCGTCGCCGAGTTCGAACCCGAGTGGACGCTGAACGGCCTCGTCGAGGCCGACCCCGACGACGGCAGCGCGCGCATCCTGTGCGGGCAGGAGATCGGCCACATCGCCGTCACCGCCCAGCTCTGGGCCGCGGCCCCGCCGCTGGAGGCGGACCGGTGGCAGGACGTCGCCGAGGTGCCCGTCGCGTGGGACTCCGCTTTCATCGACTTCGCCACGACCGGCACGGAAGCGGACCCGGCCGGCCGGCTGGACCTTCCCGGCCCGGGCGCGTACCGGATCCGCGTCCACGGCAGGAACCGCGACGACGGCGATCCGCGCCTCGCGGGCGATCCCGTCGAGGAGTACCTGATCCAGGTGTGGCCCGCCCCGGCCGGGGGTCCCGAGCTGTGGAAGGCGACCAGCCGGACCGCCGCACGGTGGCGCGCGCCCTGAGCGGTACGCGGCACTCTCCCGGGCCTCCGACCCGGTCCCCGCTTGACTGGTACGCGGCGCGCCGGATAGGAGAGGGGCTGTTCATCGCGCGAAGTGTGGAACGGGGGACCCATGAAGCCGCTCGAAGCGGGCGATCCCAGGTCGGTCGGCGAGGGCCGCTACCGGCTGGTGGGACGGCTCGGACAGGGGGGCATGGGCGTTGTCTACCTGGGCCGCTCCCAGTCCGGCCGGGCAGTGGCCGTCAAGGTCGTACGTCCCGAGCTGAGCACCGAACCCGGGTTCAGACGCCGGTTCGCCGACGAGGTGGCGGCCGCGCGGCGGGTCGGCGGCTTCCACACCGCGCCGGTCGTCGACGCCGACCCGGACGGGGATCCGGCCTGGCTGGTCACGGCGTTCGTGCCCGGTCCCACCCTGCAGGCGGTGCTCGCGCGGGTCGGTTCGCTGCCCCTGGACACGCTCACCGTCCTGGCGGCGGGACTGGCCGAGGCGCTGGAGGCCATCCACCGGGCGGGCGTCATCCACCGCGACCTCAAGCCCGCGAACATCATCGTCGCGGAGGACGGGCCGCGCGTCATCGACTTCGGCATCGCGCGCGCTCTGGACGGGACGGCCCTGACGCAGACCGGACTGCAGATCGGCACGCCGGGATTCCTGGCACCCGAGCAGCTCACCAGTGGCGCCGTCACCCCGGCGGTCGACATGTTCGCGCTGGGGGTGGTGCTCACCCAGGCGGCGGGCGGTTCGCCCTTCGGCGACGGCCCGTCCGCGGCCAGGCACTACAAGGTCGTCCACGAGGAGCCGGACCTGACCGCCGTCCCCGGCGAACTCCGCGCTGCCGTCGGCGCCTGCCTGTCCAAGGAGCCGGGGGCCCGGCCCACCCCGACGGCCTTCCTGGGCAGCCTGACCGTCCGCCACCCGGCCGGCGAGCACTGGCTGCCGGACGCGGCCACCCACCTGCTCCCCCGGCCGGAACCGGCCGCGCATCCGACCGCACCGGACGCGCCGGCCGCACCAGCCGCACCGCAGGACACCCCGGCACCGCAGGACACCCCGGCCGCGGAGGCCCCGCGGCCGGCCGGCACGGAACCCGGTACGGCGCCGGCGCCCCCGCGGCCCGTCGCCGAGCCCCGTACGGAACAGCCGCCGACCGTGACGGGGACCGAGGCACCGGTCGCCCCGGCGCCCGCGGAGGTTCAGCCGCCGGAGGCCGGGCAGCGCCGGCGGCGCCGCGCGGTCGTGGCGGCAGCCGTGCTCGCGGCCTCGCTGGCGGCCGTCGGCCTGCTGGCGTGGCAGCCCTGGAACGGCGCACACCGGGACAACGCCAAGCCCGGCGCCGCCACCCCCGCCGGATCCGGGTCCGGATCCGCCTCCGCCTCCGCCCCGGCCCCGGCGCCTTTCCCGACCGAGCCCCTCCTGATCCGGCAGGACACCGCCCCCGGCTGGCCGGGGACCTGTCACGGTGTCGTCGCCCGCCGCGACCCCTCGACGGACCCGCCCGTGCGGCTCCTCGCAGGGGGCGCGTGCGACACCCTGCCCCAGTGGTCCCCCGACCGCAGGTCGTTCGCGTTCACCCGCAGCACCCCCGAGGGAACGGCCGTCTGGACCGCCGACGCCCATGGTTCGAACGCGCGCCGGGTCGCCGCCATCGCCGGCGGCAGGGTCTCGTGGTCGCCGGACGGCAGCCGGCTCGCCGTCCTGCGCGAGAAGGAC
This sequence comes from Streptomyces sp. LARHCF249, assembly GCF_052871255.1. Classification (NCBI taxonomy): domain Bacteria; kingdom Bacillati; phylum Actinomycetota; class Actinomycetes; order Kitasatosporales; family Streptomycetaceae; genus Streptomyces; species Streptomyces sp. LARHCF249. The sequence continues at coordinate 65,326 of NZ_JBIXJQ010000004.1, read as the reverse complement.
GGCGTCCAGCAGCTGTTCGTGGTCGACGTCGCCGACGGCTCCGCCCGCCAGCTCACCTCGGGCACGGGCCAGGTCGAGGACCCCGCGTGGTCGCCGGACGGCAAGCGCATCGCCGTCTGCCTGCAGACGGAGCCCGAGAACTGGCAGATCCACGTGGTCGACCCCGCCGCGCCGGAGCGCGCCCCGCAGCAGGTGACCCGGCTGCCCCACCCGGCACTCGACCCGGTGTGGTCGCCGGACGGCACGACCTTCGCGTACACCGCGGGGACCTACGGCGCGGGTGGCCAGGGCGACATCCGCCTCGTCGGCGCCGACGGCAGCGGCGACCGCGCCCTGGTGGCCACCGGCGCCCATGAGATGGACCCCGCCTGGTCCGTCGACGGCACGTGGGTGGCCTTCGTCCGCGGCCCGTACGAGAAGCCGGCGGTCTGGGCCGTGCGCACGGACCGGACCGGCGAGCGTACGGTCACCACCGGCACGGCGGCCGAAGGCCATCCCGCCTGGCGCTGAGGCCGGTGAAGGAAACGGCAACTAGGCTAAAATGATGCATAGTTGGCGTGAAACTACGATGCGGGGCGGGGGTTCGGCGGTGGTGGTGCGCACCCGCCCGGTACAACCGGTCAGGATCGGAGAAGCGCGATCCGCCGCCGCCTCGTAGCGTCGACGGCATGGACATCACACTCTCTCAGTGCTTCATCGCAGTCGACGACCACGACAAGGCGCTCGCGTTCTACCGCGACGCCCTCGGTCTGGAGGTCCGCAACGACGTCGGTTACGAGGGGATGCGCTGGGTGACCGTCGGGTCGCCCGCGCAGCCGGACGTGGCGATCGTCCTCGAGCCGCCGCTCGCCGACCCGAACGCCTCACCGGCCGACCGGGCGGCCATGGCGGACCTGCTGGCCAAGGGCCTGCTGCGCGGGGTGGTCTTCTCCACCGACGACTGCGACGCCACCTTCGAACGCATCCGGGCGGCCGGCGGCGACGTACTCCAGGAGCCGATCGACCAGCACTACGGCGTGCGCGACTGCGCCTTCCGCGACCCGTCCGGCAACATGATCCGTTTCGCCCAGCCCCGCGAGCGGTGACCGGCGCCCGTTGCGGCGTTGCCTTGGTCGCCGCGACGAAGTAGAACCAGACGCGCTGCTCGAACCGGTCGGATCGAGCCAGGCGACACCGAAGGGGGCCGCGGGAGCGGCCCCCGCCCGACAGATGGAGACACGATGAGCAAGGTCGCGAGGACGGACACGCAGTCGCCTGCGCCGCACGATGCCGACAGCCACGATCTGATCCGCGTGCACGGAGCGCGCGAGAACAACCTCAAGGACGTCAGCATCGAGATCCCCAAGCGCCGGCTGACGGTCTTCACGGGCGTCTCCGGCTCGGGCAAGAGCTCGCTGGTGTTCGACACGATCGCCGCCGAGTCGCAGCGGATGATCAACGAGACGTACAGCGCCTTCCTCCAGGGCTTCATGCCGACGCTGGCGCGCCCTGACGTCGACGTACTCGAAGGGCTGACCACCGCGATCTCGGTGGACCAGCAGCGGATGGGCGCCGACCCCCGCTCCACGGTCGGCACCGCCACCGACGTGAACGCGATGCTGCGCATCCTCTTCAGCCGGCTCGGCAAGCCGCACATCGGGCCGCCCAGTGCGTACTCCTTCAACACCGCCACGGTCCGGGCGAGCGGCGCTATCACCGTCGAGCGCGGCGACAAGACCAAGGCGGAGAAGGCGACGTTCACCCGCACCGGCGGGATGTGCACGCACTGCGAGGGCCGGGGCACGGTCTCCGACATCGACCTCACCGAGCTGTACGACGACACCAAGTCGATCGCGGAGGGCGCGTTCACCATCCCCGGCTGGAAGTCGGACAACGTGTGGACCGTCGGCATCTACGCCGGGTCGGGCTTCCTCGATCCGAACAAGCCGATCCGCAGGTTCACGAAGAAGGAGATGCACGACTTCCTCTACCGCGAGCCGACCAAGGTGAAGGTGAACGGCGTCAACCTCACCTACGAGGGCCTGATCCCCAAGATCCAGAAGTCTTTCCTGTCCAAGGACAAGGAGGGGATGCAGCCGCACATCCGCGCCTTCGTGGAGCGGGCGGTCACCTTCACCACCTGCCCGGACTGCGACGGGACGCGGCTCAGCGAAGGGGCCAGATCGTCGAAGATCAAGCGGATCAGCATCGCCGACGCCTGCGCGATGGAGATCCGCGACCTGGCCGAATGGGTCCGCGGCCTCGACGAGCCCTCGGTGGCGCCGCTGCTCACGGCGCTGCGGCAGACGCTCGAATCGTTCGTGGACATCGGGCTGGGCTACCTCTCGCTCAACCGGGCGGCGGGCACGCTGTCCGGCGGCGAGGCGCAGCGCGTCAAGATGATCCGCCACCTCGGTTCCTCCCTCACCGACGTCACGTACGTCTTCGACGAGCCGACGATCGGGCTGCACCCCCACGACATCCAGCGGATGAACGAGCTGCTGCTGCGGCTGCGCGACAAGGGCAACACCGTGCTGGTCGTGGAGCACAAGCCGGAGGCGATCGCGATCGCCGACCACGTCGTCGACCTCGGCCCCGGCGCAGGTCAAGCGGGCGGCACGGTGTGCTTCGAGGGCACCGTCGAGGGCCTGCGCGCCAGCGACACGGTCACCGGCCGCCACCTCGACGACCGGGCCCGCCTCAAGGAGACGGTGCGCACGCCCACCGGCGCGCTGGAGATCCGCGGAGCGACGGCGAACAACCTGCGCAAGGTCGACGTCGACATCCCGCTGGGCGTGCTGTGCGTCATCACCGGCGTCGCCGGCTCCGGCAAGAGTTCGCTGGTGCACGGCTCGATCCCGGCCGGCTCGGAGGTCGTGTCCGTCGACCAGAGCCCCATCCGCGGCTCGCGGCGGAGCAACCCGGCGACCTACACCGGACTGCTCGACCCGATCCGCAAGGCGTTCGCCAAGGCCAACGGGGTGAAGCCGGCGCTGTTCAGCGCCAACTCCGAGGGCGCCTGCCCCACGTGCAACGGCGCCGGTGTGATCTACACCGACCTGGCGATGATGGCCGGCGTCGCCACCACCTGCGAGGACTGCGAGGGGAAGCGGTTCCAGGCATCGGTACTGGAGTACCACCTCGGCGGCCGCGACATCAGCGAGGTGCTCGCCATGTCGGTGACCGAGGCCGAGGAGTTCTTCGGTTCCGGCGAGGCGGCCACCCCGGCAGCGCACAAGATCCTCGACCGGCTCGCCGACGTCGGCCTCGGCTACCTCAGCCTGGGCCAGCCGCTGACCACGCTGTCCGGCGGCGAGCGGCAGCGGCTCAAGCTGGCCACCCACATGTCGGAGAAGGGCGGTGTCTACGTCCTCGACGAGCCGACCACCGGCCTCCACCTCGCCGACGTCGAACACCTGCTCGGCCTGTTGGACCGGCTCGTCGACTCCGGCAAGTCGGTCATCGTCATCGAGCACCACCAGGCGGTCATGGCGCACGCCGACTGGATCATCGACCTCGGCCCGGGTGCCGGGCACGACGGCGGCCTGGTCGTGTTCGAGGGCACCCCCGCCGACCTCGTCGCCACCCGCCCCACCCTCACCGGCGAGCACCTGGCGGCCTACGTCGGCGCCTGACCGGCCCGCCTCGCGGTCCCGGCCCCGCCCGGTGCGCCGCGCGGCTGCTCGGCGGTCAGTTGCCGCCGAGCAGCCGGGTCTCCGCGGCCGGGAGGCCCTTGGCCCACCAGTGGTCGTAGCGCCGATAGGCGCGGGGGTCGCGGGGCGAGAGGAACGCGACGAGCGATCCGGCCTCCGCGGCCAGCCCCTCCCAGGTGTCGTCCGGCAGGGGGTGGAAGGCGGCGGCCTCGATTCCGCCGCCGACGGGGCGCCAGACGCCGGCGACGTGGCCGTCGACCAGGAGGGTGGGCAGGACGTCGCCGTTCACGCGGGTCACGTGCTTGCGGTAGGCGGGTGGGATGACGCGGCTGCGGTCGGCGTAGGCCAGCAGGACGCTGTCCCACATCGCCATCAGCCTGGGTGGGGCGGGCGTGTCCCCGGCCGGTCTCGGCGCGCCGGGGAGGTCGTACAGCACCGTGCCGTCCGGGCCTTCCAGCTGGTCGAGCCCGTCGCCCAGCGCGTGCACCGCCGCGCGGACCCGGGTCCGCTGGACCAGCGCGAACTGCGCCATGTCCGCCACCGACGCGGGCCCGAAGCCCTCCAGGTAGCGGCGGATCAGGATCTGCAGGCCGGCAGCGGCGGCGTCGGCATCCGCCAGCACCGGCCGCACGCCCGCCGCGACGTACGAGGGCCGGGTCTCGAACGACCAGGGTCCGCCCGTGGGCGCGTGCCACAGCGGCGCGTACTGCCGCAGCATCCGCTGGGCCGCCGGCTCCATCGGTGTGCCGAGTCGCTCCCCGAGCCAGCTCCCCAACTCGGCGCCGGTGCGCGGCCCGTCCGCGTACCCCAGCAGCTCACCGGCCAGCACCACGGCGTCGTCGGCGCTGATCCCGGACGCCGTGAAACGGGAGTCGCCGAGCCGGGAGCCGCGCAGGGTCGGTTCCATGGCCTCACGGAAGTGCCGGTAGTCCTCGGCGTGGACCGCGTGCAGGGTGAGCCGCATCAGGGTCGACTTGACCGTTCGCCCACCCGCCAGGGCCGCGTCGAGGTCCGCCGGATCGAAGCCGCTCAGCCTGTTCCACAACGCGATGTACGGCGAGGCCGGCTCCTGTGCCTGCAGGGCGACCACCCTGCGCACCGCGTCCGCGGCGTCGAGCGGCTCGCGGCGGAGCAGCAACTGCCGGGCGAGCGTTGCGCGGTTGAGCGCCTGGGCGGTGATCTCCATGCGGACATTCTCTCCCCGTTCGGGTGAGGCACCAGCCCTGTCGGATGGTTTCGGTGCGGGCGGCATGGGCCTGGTCTGATGGTCACGGCCAGGGCGCCGGTGGCGCGGGGGGCGCCGGTGTGACCCTCAGGGTGCGGGGCGCCTGCGTCAGGGGCGTGGGCAGACGGAGCGGCGTACGGCCCGGGGTGAGGCTGCCGAGGACCCGGGGGCCCTCCGCGCCCGTGCACTCCGGCAGGGTGCCGGGCAGCCCGTGCAGGGTGAGGTAGCCGAGCACGGCGAAGGCGTACGCCTCCTTGGCGGCGCTGGGCAGCCCGAGCGCGTCGGAGGTGCGCAGCCGTACCGCGGCGCCGAGTTGCTGCCGCAGTTCGGCCATCAGGACGGGGTTGCGGGTGCCGCCGCCGGAGGCCAGCACCTCCGTGACGCCGAACGGGCGGAGCGCGTCGGCGACCGTGCGGGCGGTGAGCCGGGTGAGCGTGGCGAGGACATCGGGGTCGGAGAGCGGGCCTACCGCGTCCAGGGCCGTCCGCAGGTAGCCGGCGTGGAACAGCTCCCGGCCGGTGGTCTTGGGCGCGGGCAGCACGTAGTACGGCTCGGCGAGCAGCCGGTCGAGCAGCGGCCCGTGGACGGTGCCGCGGGCCGCCAGGCGGCCGTCGGTGTCGCGGTCGAGGCGCCCGGCGGTGAGGTGGCGGGCGGCGGCGTCGAGCAGCGCGTTGCCCGGCCCGGAGTCGAAGGCCGCCGGGGTGCCGTCCGGGGCGAGCACGGTGGCGTTGGCGATGCCGCCGACGTTCAGCGCGGCCGGTACGCCCGGGCGGCCGCGCAGCAGCATGCGGTCGATCAGGCCGACCAGGGGTGCGCCCTGTCCGCCTGCGGCGACGTCGCGGGTCCGGAAGCCGGAGACGACGGGGAGTCCGGTCGCCTCCGCGATCCACGCCGGTTCGCCGAGTTGCAGGGTGCCGTGCACGACGCCGCCGTCGGCCCAGTGGAAGACGGTCTGGCCGTGGGAGGCGATCAGTTCGGCCCGGCCCGCGCAGAGTTCGCGGTCGGCCCGGACGGCGAGACGGGCGAAGGACTGCCCGATGCGGGTGTCGAGGCGGCACACGTCGGCGAGATCGGTGCGGCCGGGCGGGAGCGCTGCGGCGAGCAGGTGGCGCAGCTCGTCGTCGTACGGTTCGCTGACCATGCCGAGCGGGGTGAGGCGCAGCTCGTGGCCGTCCCGTGTGATGCGGGCGGCCGCGGCGTCGACGGCGTCGCAGGAGGTGCCCGACATCAGGCCGATGACGGTGGTCCGTGTCGCGCCCGGCGCGGGCGGGCCGGCGTGGGGGGTCATCGCAGGGGCCTCAGGTGGTCGTCGGGGCGCAGGGTGAGCAGGGCGGGTACGGCCAGCGCGCAGGCGCCTGCCGCGTAGAGGGCCGGGATGTCCGGGTTGCCGGTGTGCCGTACGAGTGCGGTGACGATCAGGCCCGCGCAGCCGGAGAAGACGGCGTTGGAGAGCGCGTAGGCCAGGCCCAGACCGGTGCTGCGCACGCGGGTCGGGAACATCTCGGCGAGCAGGGCGGGGCCCGGCCCGGCCAGCAGTCCGATCACCGCGCCGGCCGCCGCCAGCAGTGCCGCCTTCGCCGTGCCGGAGGTGCCGGGGTCGCGCAGGAGGTGCAGGAGCGGTACGGCGGTCAGGACGACGAGGATGCTGCCGGTGAGCATGACGGCGCGTCGGCCCACCCGGTCGCTGAGTGCCCCGGCGGGCAGGATCGCGGCGGCGAATCCGAGGTTGGCGACGAAGGTGGCGGCCAGGGCCTGCTGGAAGGTGGTGCCGAGCATGGCCTGGAGGTAGGAGGGCAGGACGACGAGGAAGGTGTAGCCGGCCGCGGACCAGCCCATGATCCGCCCGACCCCGAGGACGACGGCGCGCACGGTACCGGCTCGGCCGGGGGCGTCCGCCGTGTTCCCGGTGTCCGTGATGTCGGGCGCGCCGGCGGTGGGCGCCGTGCTCTCCGGCAGCCGCAGTCGCAGCCACAGCGCCGCGCCGCCCAGCGGCAGGGCGAGGAGGAAGGGGATGCGCCAGCCCCACGCGTACAGGGCGCTCTCGGAGAGCAGGGTCGCCAGTCCGGCGGCGATGCCGGCGCCGGTGAGGAGCCCGAGGGCGACGGTGAACGACTGCCAGGCCCCGTACCGGCCCCGCCGGCCGGGTGGTGCGGTCTCGGTCAGCAGGCTCACCGCTCCGCCGAACTCGCCCCCGGCGGACAGGCCTTGGACACAGCGCAGCAGGGTCAGCAGCCAGGGTGCGAGGGCGCCGGCGGCGGAGTACGCGGGCAGTACGCCGATCAGGGCGGTCGCGCCGGTCATCAGGGAGACGGCGAGGACGAGCGCGGGCCGGCGGCCCGCCCGGTCCGCGAGCCGCCCGAAGAGCAGGGCGCCCAGCGGGCGGAAGAAGAAGGCGATGGCGAAGGCGGCGTAGGTCGCGATGAGCGCCTGGTCCCGGTCGCCGCCGTCGGGGGTGAAGAAGCGGGCGGCGATGACGGTGGCGAAGGAGCCGTACACGCCGAACTCGTACCACTCCGCGAAGTTGCCGACGGACCCGGCGACCAGAGCGTGCCGAGCGGACGGCGGACGCACGGGCACGGGGACCACGGCGGAGGCCGCGGGCCGGCTCTGCGGGCGGGGAACGGGGCGGGCCACAGTGGCTGGCTGCCCGGGCGGACGCCCGGCGATGCGCGGCGCGGCCGGTTTTCAGCGGTTCGGCCGCACGCCGGGCGCGCTTGCGGCACGCCTAGCCCGGTGCGGCGGACGATGGGCGGATGGCAGACACCTTCACCAGCCGGACCATCGACGTCGTCACCGGCGGCTCGGAGACCGTCCACGACCTGACCACGGCGTGTGCGGAGTTCCTGCGGACTGCCGCCCGCGGCCGGGACGGGCTGCTCAACGTGTTCACCCCGCACGCGACGGCGGGCCTGGCCGTCATCGAGACGGGCGCGGGCAGCGACGAGGACCTCCTGGAAGCCCTGCGCACGCTGCTGCCCGCGGACGACCGCTGGCGGCACCGCCACGGCTCCCCCGGGCACGGCCGCGACCACGTGCTGCCCGCGTTCGTCCCACCGCACATGACCCTGCCCGTGCTCGGCGGCGCGCTCGCGCTGGGCACCTGGCAGTCGGTGGTCCTGGTCGACACCAACCGGGACAACCCCCAGCGACAGGTGCGGTTGTCGTTCCTCGGGTGACCTGTCAGACCCATGAGTCAGGATCCTGTTCATGTCCCCACGATCCGACATGGCCCTCGAGCTCCACCTCGACGAGATCCTCTCCGCCGCAACGGCGGAGACCGTGAAGAGCGCGGTCACGGCCGCCCTGCGTCACGTACGGTCCGGCACCGGCGGAAAGCGCAGGGGAGGAAAGCAACTGACGGAACTTCTCGTCCGGGCGCGGAGCTCGGCGGCGAGAGCGGAGGAATGGGAGGTCGTAAGGTCCCTGCAAGACGCCCTCCACTACACGGAAGGGCGGCTCCTCAGGCCCGATTACGAGGAGAAGTACCGGTTGCACTATGTGGATCCCGGCCCGCGGGACAAGCTGGGGCTGGATTCCATCGCGAGGACCGTGGCCATGACCAACGAGTTCTGGTGCCGGGAAGCCGAGAAGTATCTGAGTGAGCATCCTGAAGCCGTTGTTGCGGACGTTCTGGAGCACGTGCGCAAGCTGGGCCGGGATGCCCGGTTCATGCAGGCTCCCGTGGAAGACCCGGCGCGTTACCACATCCCTCGCGGGATCGCCGAGCGTGCGCTGTGGACGGAACGCGTGCTGAGGAACCGAGTCGAGGTGACGGATCCAGCGGAGGCTGCCCACCGCATCATGGCGTCTCCGGAGGCCCTCTCCGTCCTTGCGGCGGACGAAGACGGACGAACGATCCTGCGTGCAGCAGAACTACAGCGTCGAGCTGCCCATCTCCGGGAGCTGCGCCGGGTGGCCGAAGACCCGACCGCTTCCGAACATGCTGTGCAGCGGGCGTTGAAGGGGATGTACTGGGTCTTCGGCGGACGCTTCATCGGTGAGGCACAGCAGCGGAGGCTGGTACCCGGGGACGAGGTTGACATCCCGCTGATCCGTGGCGACGGCTCGCTTCAGATAGTTGAGCTGAAACAATCCGCGGCGGTGAAGCTCGTCAAGGAGCACCGGGGCTCCTTGGTGCCCAGGAGAGCGGTGCACGACGCCGTGGGTCAAGCCATCAACTACCTGGTCGGCTTGGACGAGAATCGAGAACGGATATCCGTGGAGTTCGGCATCGACACCCGCCGCGCCGGCGCGATCGTCCTCATCGGGCATCCGCTGAGCCAGCCAGAAGTCGACGAACGGGACATCAACGAGACTCTGCGCATTCACACCTCGCACCTGAACCGGATCGAGATCCTCACCTACAAGGAGCTCATCGACAGTGCGGAAAGAGCCCTCGCGTCAGGTGAAGTGATGTAGCCGGAGCCCCGAGGCGGCAGCGCCGCGGGGGTCGGCGTTAATGCGGGGCGCGGCACGGTGGCGGGCGTCTATCCTGCCCGCCATGATCGACTGGAACAGCATCGAAGCGGCCGGCTGCGCCGTACCCGAGGACCACCCCGTGGAAGAACTGGTACGGGGGCTCTCTCACGCCTTGGCGGATCCCGATCCGCTCATCCGGGACGGAGCGGCCTACTCGGTCCTCTCGACCTGGATAGCCGGCGGGGTGATCGACGCGCCCCGGCGGCTGGCGCTGGGGGACGAGATGGCCGCCCGCTTCCTCGACCGGGAGATCCAGGCCCGCACCTTCGCCCCTCTCGTGCTCGACATGCTCGTGTGCAAGGGGGACTTCAGGGCCGACTGGGTGAGCGCGTTCGAGCGGTGGTACCCGGAGGAGGAGGACCTGCGGGGCTACGACGCGGAGCTCGGCTGGCTCCACGCGGTCGCGCACGGCGCCGACCTGCTGGGCAGCTTCGGCTGTCACCCCGAGGTGGCTCCGGCGCGGATGCTGGACCTCGCCGCCGCGCGGCTGACGGCGCCCACCGTTCACGTATGGGGGCAGCTGGAGGACGACCGACTGGCGAAGGCGGTCGCCCGTGTCCTCACCCGGTCCGACGTGAGCGAGCGCGACGCCACCGCGTGGCTGGACCCGGTCGCCGCCCGCTTCGCCGCCGATCGCACCGCGGTCCCGGTTCCCGCAGCCCTCGGCAACTGCCTGCGCACGCTGCGCATGCTCTACGTCTTTGCCGACCGGGGCGTGCGGACGAGCCCCGGGGCGGCACCGGTAGCCCTGCACCACCACGAGGCCGTCAAGGTTCGCCTCGGCGAGGCCCTCGATCGGATCGTCGAGCGGTGATGGCGGCGAGCGGCTATGAGTGAAGCCTCAACCATCTTCCAGCCCGGGCCAGTTGGCCGGATCCGAAGATGACTGCCGCTGTGTGCCCGTGGCATGATCGACCTTCACGTTACTTGCGGGTAACGGCTCCCTCCTCCCCCACACGAAGGTCCCACCCACGTGCGCACGCTCGCCAGACGCCTCCTGCTCCCCGGCCTGACCGCCCTCGCGCTCGCCACCACCGGCTGCTCCTCGCCGGCCCACACCGGCGCGGCCGCGCCGGGAGCGGCCGCCGGCACCGCGTCCGCGGCCGACGGCACGCGGCAGCTCGACGTGGCCGCCGCACCGCAGGGATCGGCCGCGCCGACGGCCGTGGCCCGCGCCGGCGGCGGCAAGGGCCGGCCCGAGAAGTCCTCGCTGCAGGTGGCCTCGTACGACAAGGCGAGCGGACGGGCCGTCATATCCGCTCCGGCCCCCGACCCCGCCCCGAAGCGGAGCGCCTCGCCCAGCCACTCCCCCGCACCCGACAAGCCGGTGGCGGCGGGCGACGTCATCGCCAGCGCACCGGCGCCCGGCGCCCCCAACGGCCTGCTCGCGAAGGTCACCGAGGTCGTCGGGAAGACCGACCGCGGCACCGAGGTGAAGACCGCCGCCACGACCCTGGCCTCCGTGCTCGACGACGACAAGGCCGACGGGAAGGTCCCGGTCGATCCCGCCTCGGTCACCGTCGAACCGCTGATGAAGGGCGTCACCCTCTCCTGGGCGAAGAGCCAGGGCGTACGGTTCGGGCCCCAGGGCGCGACGCTGCCCCTCGGCAGCCTGCGGCTCGACGTGAACGCCGCCGTGGACACCGCCAAGGACGCCCCCGCCTCGGCCGGCGCCTCGGTGTCCGGGTTCGTCCAGCTCTCCCCCCAGGTGGAGTTCTCGTACGACGGCAGCTCGGGCGGTTTCGGACCGAAGTCCGCCTTCCTCGGCATGAGCGGTGAGTGGTCCTCGCAGTGGGCCCTCAAGGGCCGCGCCGCCGCGAGCACCGGCGACGCGCCCAAGCGGATCCCGTTCGCCAGGCTGCACAGCACCCCCGTCATCCAGGTGGGCCCGGTGCCGGTCGTCGTCAACCTCGACCTGACCTGCTACGTCCAGGTGGAGGCGGACGGCCGCGTCACCCTCGAGGTCCAGCAGGAGGTCAAGGGCGACTTCCGTGTCGGCGGCAGCTACGCGTCGGGCCAGGGCTGGACCCCGGTCAGCACATCGGCCGTGCAGAGCTCCCCGGTGAAGGCCGCCGTGACCGCAGCCGGACGCGTCAAGGGCGCGCTCGGCGCCGAGGCTTCCGTCGGCCTGTACGGGGCCGTGGGCGTCAGCGCCGACTTCGCCCCGTACCTGCGCGGCGAGGCCGACGCCAAGGCGACCGCGTCCACCGACGGGAAGAACGCGGTGAGCGGCTCCTGGGCGCTGTACGGCGGCTTCGACCTGAGCGGACAACTCCACTTCGAGCTGTCCCTGTTCGGCACCCCCGTCATCCAGCACCGCATCCCGCTGGGCACCCTCAACCGCGAGTGGCCGCTCGCGAGCGGTCGCGCCGGGCAGTAGCGGCCGGCTGCACCAATGGGGCGGCTTGCCCGGCGCGTAGCCCGGTCGCGCGCACAGCGACGCACTACTGTCCGTTTCATTGCAGAATCGGACGATTTTGGAGATGTACGGTGCGTCGTCTCACTGTTGCCCTCACCCTGCTCGCCACCCTCGGCGCCGGCTCCTTCCTGGGTCCACAGGCCGTCTCGGCCGACCAGGAGGGGCCCGGCCGGGGTACGAACATCCTCGTCGTCGGCATCGACAGCCGCGCCGGCCTCTCCGCCGCCGAGAAACGCCGGCTGCACGTCGGCGGCAAGGGGTGCAACTGCACCGACGTGATGATGCTCGTGCACCTGTCGGAGGACCAGCGCCGCGCGAGCGTCGTGTCCATCCCGCGCGACTCCTACGTCCCGTACGCCGGCGCCGCCGGCGACACGGCCCCCGCCCGCTGGGGCAAGATCAACGGCGCGTACGCGATCGGCGGCGGCCCCCTGACGGTGCGCACCGTCGAGAACGTGACCGGCCTGCACATCGACCACTACCTGGAGACCGGCTTCACCGGCTTCGAACAGGCGGTCAACAACCTCGGCGGCGCCACCGTCTGCACGGACCAGCCCCTCAAGGACGAGAACTCCGGCCTCGACGTCGCCGCGGGCGTCCACCACACCGACGGCAACGGCACGCTGCGCTACGTCCGGGCCCGCCACGTCAACCAGCGGCCCGGGGACCTCGGCCGCGTCCGCCGCCAGCAGCGCGTGGTCAACGACCTGCTGGCCCGCCTCACGGCCGAGGGCGCCCTGGACGGTCCGGTGAACACCGCGCGCACCGCCCGGGCCCTGCTGAAGTCCGTACGGGCCGACGAACGCACCGGTCTGGTCGACCTGGTCCGGATCGGCTGGGCGCTCGGCCGGCTGCGCCCGGACCGCACCGAGTTCGCGACCGTTCCGATCCGGCTCTTCGACCACCGGGTGCCCGGGGTGGGCTCCACACTGCTGTGGGACGAGCCCCGGTCCGCGGCGCTGTGGGACGCCCTCGGCGCCGACCGCCCCATCACCGGCGACACCCGCATCCAGCCCGTCCCGCAGACCCCGGTCGCGAGCAACCCCGCGGCCATCGCGGTCCGCGTGGACGACGAAACCGTGGCCGCGGCCCTCCGCGCGACGGGCTTCGCCGCCACCAGCAGCCAGTCCGCACCGTCGACGCGTCCCGACGGTCCGCCGGTCATCACCTATCCGGCCGGACGGGACGAGGACGCCGCGACCCTCGCGGCCGCCCTGCCCGGCGCCCTGCTGCGGCCCGGACCGAAGGAGGACAAGGTCTTCGACGTCGCCGTCGGCACCCGGCCCGTCCAGGTCAAGACGGTCACCTACGACCGCAACGTCGTCGACGGCGCCCCCGTCACCGCCGACCGCCTCCGCTGCGCCGGCGCATCCGCCACGCCCCTCACACGCTGACCGCGATCTTTCCCCGTACCTGACCCGACTTCAAGCGGCGTACCGCCTCGGGGACTTCGGCCAGGGGATACGTACGGTCGATGGCCGGGGTGAGCGCGCCGGACTCGATGAGCTCCCCGAGGGCGCGCAGGTCCTCGGGCTTCGGGGTGGAGGCCAGTACGCGCACCCGTTGGCGGATGAAGGGAGACAGCAGCAGGGCCCCCAGCGCGCGGTGGTAGCCGCCGAGCCAGCGGCCGTCGGTCTCGCCGCCGACCATGACCAGGGTTCCGCCGGGGGTGAGCACCCGGCGGAGCCGGCTCAGGGGATGGTTGCCCGCGATGTCGAGGACGAGGTCGTAGCGCCGGCCGCCGTCCGTGGGATCCTCGCGGGCGTAGTCGAGGACCTCGTCGGCACCGAGGTCGCGGACCAGGTCCGCCTTGGAGGCGCTGCAGACCCCGGTGACGTGAGCGGCCCCCTGGGCCTTGGCCAGTTGGACGGCGTAGGTCCCCACCCCGCCCGAGGCGCCGATCACCAGGACCCGCCCGCCGGGCTGGAGCCGGCCCGCGTGCAGGGCCTGGAGGGCGGTGGACCCGGAGATCGTGACGACGGCCGCCTGTTCGGGCGTCAGCCGGCCGGGGCGGGGAGCCAGCTCGTCCTCCTTGGCGCACGCGTACTCCGCGAAGGAGCCGGTGCAGGTGCCGTACACCTCGTCGCCGGGCCGCAGGCGGGTGACGTCCGGGCCGACGGCTTCCACGCGGCCCGCGACGTCCATGCCGGGGACCCGCTGCTTGGGTGCCCGCAGGCCGAAGCCCGCCACGCGGATCGCCATGGGCATGCCCGCCGTCAGGTGCCAGACGCCCATGTCGACACCGGCCGCCTGCACGCGCAGGAGCACCTCGCCGCGGCCGGGCACGGGCTGGGCTATCTCGTCGAGGTGGAGGACCTCGGGTGGTCCGTAGACGTCCTGGACGATGGCTCTCATGAACTGCCTCCCTCTGTACCGGTGTTGTCCGAGCTGCCCGGATGGGCGGAATACTGGAAGACGCTGTCCAGGGGGACGCCGAACACCTGGGCGATCTGGAAGGCCATCTCCAGGGACGGCGAGTAGCGGCCCTGTTCGATGGCGATGACGGTCTGCCGGCTCACGCCGATGCGGCGGGCGAGCTCGGCCTGGGTCATCTCGCCGTGGGCGAAGCGCTGGGCCCGGATGGTGTTGGTGACCCGCGTCGCCTTCACCACGGGTGGAATCCGAACCGGTAGGAGATCACCTTGACCGCCGAGCCGAGCACCGAGGACAGGACGAACGCCAGGTAGATGGCGTTGGCGATCCAGAACGGAGCGGCCCCGGCCATGGCCAGGACCAGGCCGGCCACCGCGCCGATCACGACCAGCGACTGCCCGACGTACTCACCGAAGCGGTGGATCTCGCGGTCCCGCTGGTCCTTGATGTTCGCCTCGCGCGGCGAGAACGCGGCGATCACGATGTGTGCCGCGATCGACACGGCGATCGACAGGCCCACCGCCCACAACAGGGCTTCCACGTAAGGCGCCCGGGTCAGCGGCACCGCCGCCGGGCGCCCCAACACCACCCACAGGTACGCGGCGTACGACCCGACCGCGATCACGAGCATGCTCCAGGCACGCTTCTCCTCCACTGCCACGTCCGCTCCCACTCCCCATGTCAAGAAAACCCGACATCCGGAGTGTCAAACAACCGCGACAACATGTCAAGCATTCTTTACTTCGCCGCACGGCCGCGAGATGCCCGGCCACTAATCTGTGGGGCATGACGATGCACAAGACCACCCAGGTGAACGTGGACGCGATGATCGAGGACCTCAGGGCACTCGTCGAAACCGAGTCGCCCTCGCGCGATCTCGACGCGTTGGCGGCCTCGGCCAAGGTGGTCGCCGCGGTCATCGAGAGCCGCCTCGGCGGGCGGGCCGTCCTCGTCGAGAGCGAGGCCGGGCCGCATGTCCACTGGTCGGGCGGCGGCGACCCCAGGGTGCTGATCCTCGGTCACCACGACACGGTGTTCCCGCTCGGCACCCTGGAGCGCCGCCCGTTCCGGGTCGCCGACGGGCATGTGACCGGCCCCGGGGTGTTCGACATGCTCGGCGGTCTGGTCCAGGCCGTCCACGGCCTGGCGAGCCTCGAGGACCGCTCGGGCGTCGAGATCCTGATCACCGCGGACGAGGAGGTCGGCTCGCACTCCTCTCGAGCCCTCATCGAGGAACGGGCCCTCGCCTGCGGCGCGGTACTCGTGTTCGAGGGCGCCGCTGACGGCGGAGCCCTGAAGACCGGCCGCAAGGGCTGCGGCACGTTCCGGGTCTCCATCGCCGGCCGCGCCTCGCACGCGGGCCTCGAGCCGGCGGCCGGGGTCAACGCCCTGATCGAAGCGGCTCACCAGGTGCTGGACATCACGGCGCTCGGCCGGCCCGAGATCGGCACGACCGTCACCCCCACCGTCGCCTCCGCCGGAACCCTGGACAACGTCGTGCCCGCCGAGGCGACCGTCGTCGTCGACGTCCGGGTCGAGTCGGCCGGCGAGAAGGAGCGCATCGAATCCGCTTTCGCGGCACTGGCTCCGCACCTCGACGGGGCGCGGATCGCGGTCACCGGAGCCGTCGGCCGGCCCCCGATGCCCGAGTCGGCGGCGGCCGGACTCTTCGCCGTGGCCCAGCGGCTGCTTCCCGGCCTCGAAGGCAAGGCAGTCGGCGGCGGAAGCGACGGCAACTTCACCGCCGCCCTGGGGGTGCCCACCCTCGACGGCCTCGGAGCGGTCGGGGGCGGCGCCCACGCCGACCACGAGTACCTGGTGATCGAGGCGATGGCCGAGCGGGCGCAGCTTGTCGCGGGGCTGGTGACGGAGATTCAGCACCGGTAAGTCGACGCCCGCCTCGGCGTGTTGCCCGTGGGACGCATCAGGTAGATTTCTAGAAACTGATTCCATTTCCTAGCGGGGGCGGGGCTGACGTGCTGGAGCTGACGGGGAGCGGGGCCGAACCGCTGGAGGCGGAGGATCCGCGCCGGATCGGCCCGATCGCGCTGGCGGGCCGGCTCGGGGCCGGCGGCATGGGACGGGTGTACCTCGGGGTCCACGAGGGCCGGTACGTCGCCGTCAAGCAGCTGCTGGCCTCCGTGGTCGGCGAGGACGAGGACTTCCTGCGCCGTTTCGGGCACGAGTTGGACAACCTCGCCCGGCTGCCCGCCGAGGCCACCGCGCCGCTGCTCGCCAGCGACCGCAGCGCAAGGCCCCCGTGGTTCGCCACCGCGTACATCCCCGGGCTCACCCTGCGGGAGGCCATCGCCCTGCACGGCGGTCCGCTGCCCGCGGACGCCCTGTGGCTGCTGCTGCGGGAGGCGGCGACGGGCCTGGCGGCGGTGCACGCGCTGGACATGGTGCACCGGGACCTCAAGCCGTCCAACGTCATGCTGACCCTCGGCGGCCTCACCCTCATCGACTTCGGCGTCGCCCGGGCCGCCGAACAGAGCCAGCTGACCCGGACCGGCATGGTCGTGGGCACGCCCGCCTACATGGCACCCGAACAGGCCACCGGCAGAAGGCAGTTGAGCGGCGCCACCGACGTGTTCGCGCTGGGCTCGGTCCTCGCGTACGCGGCGTGCGGCCAGCCGCCGTTCGGCGACGAGTCGGGGCACGGAGTGCTGTACCGCATCGTCCACGAGGCGCCCGACCTGGAGCCGCTGCGGGAGCTGGAGCCGGAACTCGCCGAACTCGTCGCGTCCTGCCTCGACAAGGACCCCGAGGGCCGGCCCACCGCAGCCGAACTCCTCGAACGCGCCACCCGGCACGGCCCGGCCGGAGCCCCGCGGTGGCCCACGGGCATCACGGAGCGCCTGGCCGAGCGGGCCGCCTTCGCCGCACACGTGAAGGACGTCGACGTACCGACGGTCCCGCTCGCCGGCGGTACTCCAGAAGCGGAATCGGAACCGGAATCGAAGCCGGGGAAGCCCGCCCCGGAAGCGGGGAAGGAACCGGAGCAGGCCTCGGAGAAGAGCCCCGCCCCGCAGCCCGCATCCGGGACCGCATCGCGTCCGGGACGGCCCGAGCGGCCGGAGCGGCCCGAACGCCGCCGCCGCACCCGTGTCCTGCTCGCCGTCTTCCCCGTCGTCGTGGTCGCGGGCGGTACGACCCTCGCCATCCAGCACCTGCCGTACGGCTCCGCGCCGCAGACCGGCGCACAGGGAACTCCGAGCACACCGGTCTCGGCGCCGGCGGATCCGACGGCGCCGACGGCCGGCGGCAGCCCGTCCGCTCCTGCTCCCGCGCAGTCGCCTGGCCAGGAGACGGCCGGAGCGGACGGCAAGGACCCGGGACAGGGCGGGACGGCCGGCGCCCCGGTCCCGGTCGCCGGGGGCGCCGGGACCGGAACAGGAACAGGAACCGGAGCAGGCCCCGGCAGCGGGAACGCCGGCGGCGGTACACAGCCCGGATCGGGCGGCTCCGGAAGCACCGCGAACGTGGGCGGCGCCGGCAGTCCGCGGCCTTCCGGCGGCGGTACCACCGCGGCCCCCTCGGCCCCGGCACCCCCGGATTCCGGCACCTACCGGTACCGCAACGGCAACAACGGCAGGTGCATCACGCAGGTCTACGGCTCTTCGGACCACGGTGACTGCTCGGACTCGACCGCCCGGTGGACCGTGCAGAGCAGGTCCGACGGCAGCTTCAAGCTCGTAAACAAGCAGACGGGCGGGTGTCTGTACGCCAACATGCTCGGCCAGGCCGTCTTCGTGGGCGACTGCTCGGGCTCCAGCGTGCTGTGGCGTACGGGTTCGGACGGCAGCCTGCGGAACGCCTCCAACGGCGGCTGCCTCGACCTGGGCATGAGCGCCGGCCTGGTGGCGAACACCTGCGGCGGGCAGGCCTCCCAGCGCTGGACGAAGCAGGCCTAGGCCGTCCACGGACGGCCCCCGTCGCACGGGGGCCGTCCGTACGCTCGTTACGGCGCCATCTCGTACGCCCCGGCCAGGGCCTCCACCCGCGCCCAGACCCGCGCCGAGCGGTCGGCGTCGACGACCGGGCGGCGGACCGCTCCGAGAGCCCAGGTCTGCTGGTCCGCGGTGGCCGAGTCCTTGCCGTGCAGCTCGACCGCGTGCGCGGAGAAGTCGCGCACGAGGACACCGAACAGCTCGTCGAGCACGTCCTCGTCCAGTCCGGTCAGGCGGGCCTGCTCCAGGATCAGCTGGCCGTGCACGACCAGCGCGAACAGCTGGCCCACGGCCAGGAGGAGGTCGAGGTCGCGGCTCTGCTCCTCGTCGGGGGCGGCGGTCGTGACGAACGCGCACAGGGCGTCGGCCTGCTCGCGGAAGCGGGCGACGTTGGGCACGGCCGCGTACGCGTCGTAGGCGGTGCGCCAGTCGTGGAAGCGTACGGAGCCCAGGCCGCGGGCCGGGCCCTGGCGGAAGAGGAACGCGTCGTCGGCCGCGTCGAGGCGGGTCGGGACGGGGGCGTACTCGACCGGTTCCAGCAGGTGGTTGCGCATGAACTTGAGGATCAGCGCGAGGTTGACGTGGACCGTGCCCTCCAGCTTGGGCAGGCCGCGGATCTCGACGGCCGCCTGGGCGAAGTAGGTGTCCTTCTCGAAGCCCTTGGCCGCGATGACGTCCCACATCAGGTCGATGACCTTCTCGCCCTCGGTGGTCACCTTCATCTTGGTCATCGGGTTGAACAGCAGGTAGCGGCGGTCGTCGGGGCCGGCGGAGCGGAAGTAGTCGACGGCGCGGTCGCTGAACAGCTTCATCCCGACGAGGCGGACGTACGCGTCGGTGAGCTCGCGGCGCACGTGCGGGAAGGCGGTGACGGGGCGCCCGTAGAGGATGCGGCCCTGCGCGTGGGTGACGGCCTCGTACATCGCGTGCTCGCAGATGCCGATCGAAGCGGTGCAGAGGTTGAACTTGCCGACGTTGACGGTGTTGAGGGCGGCGTCGAAGGCGGCGCGGCCGGTGTGCAGGACGTCTTCGGCGCGGACCGGGTAGTCCTCGAGCCGGAACTCGCTGACGTACTTGGAGGAGTCGACGACGTTCTTCACGAGGTGGTAAGCCGGGTGGCGGCTGTCGGCGGCGAAGAAGACGTAGCCGTCGGGGCCCTCGATGTCGGTGCGGCGGCCGAAGACGGAGACGAGGCCGGCGGCGTTGCCGTTGCCGATGTAGTACTTGGAGCCGGTGGCGCGGAAACCGCCGGCGCCGGCATCGTCACCGTCGACGGACGGCTCCAGCAGCATGTCGGTGGAGTAGATGTCGGCGCCGTGGGTCTTCTCGGACAGGCCGAAGGCGAACACCTCGCCCTCGCCGAGGAGCTGCGCCGCGCGGCCGCGGGCCTCGGCGTTGTCGCTCTGCCAGACCGGGCCGAGGCCGAGGATCGTGACCTGCCACGCGTACCAGTAGTCCAGGCCGTAGAAGCCGAAGATCTCGTTGAGGGCGGCGATCCGTGCCGTGTCCCAGCGCTTGTCCGGCTCCCCCTCGCCGGCGGCGGGGGCCGGGGTCAGGAAGGTCGCGAAGAGCCCCTCCTTCGCGGAGAACGCGAGGAAGTCCGCCAGCCAGGCACGGGAGCGGTAGTCCTCGATCAGCCTGCGCTTGCCGCGGTCCTCGAACCAGTCGACGGTGGCGCGCAGCAGCCTGCGGGTCTCGGGGTCGAAGTGCGCCGGGTCGTAGGTGCGCGGGTTGAAGAGCAGCGGGTCGGTCATGGAGTGTCCGTCTTTCGGGTCGAGGGGTCGAAGGGTGGGGGAGGCGGAGCGGCGGGGCGCGGGTCAGCGCCCGGCGAGGCGCCGGAGCGTGGCGAGTACGTCCTCGAGCCAGGCGATGGTCATCCGCTCGTAGGCGATGCCGCCGCGGAGCACGACGTGCTGGAGTTCCCGCCCGGCGTCGGCCGGCGCGGGTGCGTCCGGGCCGGTGAAGTCGCGCAGCTCCCCCGCGAGGTAGCGCGTGAGCCGGTCGGTGTGCGCGCCGTGGTGGCGCTCGACCTCGGCGATCAGGGCCGCCGGGTCGTCGAAGGCCGCGCCGCGGATCTTCACGGCGAGCTCGTGCCGGACGCTCTCGAGCTGGATCGGCTCGTGGAGCCATGCGGACAGGGCGGCCCGGCCGGCCGCGGCGACCGAGTACTCCTTCTTGTCCGGCCTGGCCTCCTGCGGCACGTCGCGGACGTCGATCCAGCCGTCGCCCTCCATGCGCCCCAGCACGCGGTAGATCTGCTGGTGGGTGGCGGTCCAGAAGTAGCCGATGGACCGCTCGAACCGGCGCGCCAGCTCATAGCCGGAGCCCGGCTTCTCCAGCAGGGAGACGAGGATCGCGTGCTCGAGTGCCATGCCCCGATCTTTCTATGCAACTCGTTGCATAGACAAGCGCCTCCGCTCCGGTGAGACGCGGCTCACCCGCCCGCCCCGCTCACTGCTGTTCCGGGGGCTTGCCCTCCGCCGCGGACACCTCGACGAACTCGGCCTGGCCCTTGGCGTTGAGCCGCAGGATGGGGACGGCCTTGTTCCGGGGGTTGCCGTTGTTCTGGAAGGAGATGAAGCCGCTGGCTCCGGCCACCTGCTGGCTGCCGTCCATCTGGTGGAACATGCGGGCCACGGCGTCGCCGACGACCTTGCCCTGCCAGCGGGCGGCCATCTGGATGCCGTGGGCCGCCGTGAGGACGGCGTCGTGGCCCATCAGGGCCCCGCCGTCGTGCCGGGGGTCGTGGGGGAACCACTGGTCGAGCAGCCCGCCCGGCTGGAAGTTCTTCGCCGACGGGGCGGACACCGACTGCGGCGCCGTGCGGTGCATGTCGGGGTGGGAGAGGCCGGTGTAGAGGACCTCGACGCCCGTCTCGGCGGCGTGGGCGAGCTGCTCGGCGGTCAGGTTGGTCGTGTCGTCGCCGGCGAAGACGGTGAACTTCTGGTCGGTGCAGCTGCGGTTGGACAGGGCGTCGAGGAAGTGGGTGAGGTGGCGGCCCCGGCCCGCGAAGTAGACGAGCTGCGGGCGCTGCAGGCACAGCTGCCCGGGCATGTAGCGCAGTTCGTTCTGCCAGGCGCTGCTCACGGAGGAGTCGTAGGTCATGCGTTCGGCGACCAGCTTGTGCTTGTCTCCCTCCTGGAAGGCCTGGGTGAAGGCGGTGCCGAGGGTGGAGGCGTACAGGTTTCCCTTGGCCACGTCCTGGATGACGACGGCGGTACCGACGCCCCGCCGCTTGAGGAAGCCGGCGGCCGCGTACGCCTCGTCCTCGTTGGTGGGGGCGACCCGCACGAAGCCGTTGATGCCCTGGATGTTCGTGGCGGTCATGGTGGCGCCGACCATGGCGATGCCGTGCTCGGAGAGACGCCGTATGGCCGCGAGGTTCTCGTCCGTACTGGGGCCCAGCCCGGCCACGGCGACCAGTCGGTCCGGGGAGTCCTTGCGGGCGATCAGCTCGTCGACGGTGTGCTGCCAGTGCGCCGATCTGCTGCCGGCGTTCGCGATCAGCAGCCGGATCTTGGGCGTGGCGGACAGGTCGCCGCGGTTGTGCCGGTACTGGGCGAGGTAGGCGCCCTGCAGTTCGTGCCGCACGCCTTCCGCGGAGTTGCTGTCCTCGGTGGTCACGGTGAAGGACGTCATGTACGCGACGCTGACGTAGGGCTCCTTGTCCGCGTTGTCGAGGACGCGGGCGTTCTCCTCGAGGATCTTCTTGCGGACGTCGTCGAGGTGCGGGGCGAACGCGTAGGCGCCGTCGGTCACCCCGACGCATTCGTCGTCCGGGCCCTGTTCGACCACTCCGTCGGCGCATCTGGCCTGTCGTTCCTGGATCCAGCCGACGCCCAGCCAGCCGGCCGCCGCCAGCGCGACGGCGACGGCGGTGGCCAGGGCGACGCGGCGCACGATGTGCAGCGGCCATTCGAGTCTGGCCACGGGCTCAGCCCTCTCCGCCGGCCGTCTGGGGATCGCGCCAGTGACGGTGCCGCTCCGCCTCGTTGAACAGGGCCACGATGTCGTTCCTCCGCAGTTGTGACAGCTGGGTGTAGCCGTCGGCGATCATGTCGTTGAGTCGCATGGCCGGGTCGGCGAGCGGATCGCTCCACACCCAGCGGGTGGTGACGAGCGTGTGGATCACGGACTCGACGTCCCTCACGCGCTCGGGGCGGGCCGGGCCCAGTCCGGCGAGGAGTTCCACCGGGCCGCGGTCCGTCGGGAGGCGGTTGGGGGCCGCGGTGATCGCGTTGAACTCGGCGATCCACTGGGCGGCCGGCACCTCGGTGAAGCGCCGTGTCAGATGGGCGGTGACCTCGTCGGTCCGCCCGGCGGCGAGCTGGTGGTACATCTCCTGCACCGGCTTGCCCTCACCGCGGTAGAACTCCGCCAGGAGTTCGTGCGCGGCGTCCCACGCGTCGGGGCGCCCGGCCAGCCGCCACAGCAGCAGGCGGCGCAGCCACGGGTGGAGTACGGGGACGACGGTGAGCGGTCCGGACAGCAGCCAGCGCGACCGGATCTCGCCGAACAGGGCGTCGCCCGGGCTGAGCAGCCGGGTGCCGACGGAGAAGTCGCGGGCTGCGGCGCATTCGGCGAGGGTCACGCGTTCGGCGTCGTCGAAGTCGCGCAGAAGGTGGCCGAGGGCGGTGTCCGCGAGGGTGGCGGTGTGTTCGCCGCTGCGCAGCTGCCGGTCGGGGAGGGTGCGCAGCCAGCGGTCCTGCTGGGGCCCGGAGTCCGGGGGCGGCCCGGACTGGCGCAGTACGTCGAGCACTTGGTGGACGGCGCGCGGCAGGCCGCCGGTGAGCCGGTGCACGAAGGGGGTGAGGCGGGTCAGCGGGGCGAGGTCGCTGTGTCCGCCGAGCTGGAGCTCTATGCGGATGCGCACCTCGTCCAGGTTGAGGTCGCGCAGGCGTAACGGGTACCACCAGGTGTCCTCGCTGTCCCGGGTCGGCCGGTGGGTGTTCCAGTCGGACAGGGAGGCCCGGTCGGGGCCGCGGAGCTGCCAGGGCCAGGAGTCCCCGGTGGCCGGGCCCCAGCGGGGCAGCCAGCGGTTGGAGCTGGCGACGACGGTCAGGGGGTCGCTGTCGTGGCCGGCCACGACCGTCTCGTCGTGCCGGGCGCGCACCAGGAGGTCGAGGAAGCGGCGGCCGTACGCGGTGTGGGAGTTGTCGAGGAGCAGCAGGTAGGAGCGGGGCATGAAGTTGCGGGCGGTGTTGCGTCTGAGGTCTTCCAGGAACGCCGAGAAGAGGACGAGGTCGAGGCGCTCCTGCTCGTTCTCGTCTCCCTCGTGGCGCCACAGGTTGAGCTCGACGAGGGCCTCCATGGGGTCCCCGCTGCGGGTCATGGGGTGGCGGCCGTACCACTGGGCGCCCGAGGTGAGCCGGTTGCCGACCCTGCCGCCGAGCAGGGTCGGCATGCTGCGGCGGCTGCGGCGCAGGGCGTCCTGGAAGAGGGCGAGGGCGGCGGTGGAGGCGCCTTCGGGCATGCCGACGGCGCCCATGCCCACTTCGAAGAAGGCGGCCAGGTAGTCACCGTGCCGGGCTTCGTTCTCCTCCTGGAACCGGTCGAGCTGCCGCTGTACGGCGCGCCGGCCCTCGGCGAGGCTGCGCATCCTCAGCTCCTGGTCGGACGCGAGCAGGCC
This sequence comes from Streptomyces sp. LARHCF249, assembly GCF_052871255.1. Taxonomy (NCBI): domain Bacteria; kingdom Bacillati; phylum Actinomycetota; class Actinomycetes; order Kitasatosporales; family Streptomycetaceae; genus Streptomyces; species Streptomyces sp. LARHCF249. Next base: position 41,619 of record NZ_JBIXJQ010000004.1, on the reverse strand, counting down.
GAGGCTGAGGAGCGGGAAGTGGGAGCGGCCGTAGCGGGGCAGCTTGCGTTCGAGCTGGCGGGCGAGCAGGCCTAGGGCGTAGCGCGGCAGGAGTGACTGCGCTCCGCCGAAGTTGACGAAGGCGAAGGGGTATTGGGGCCCGAAGTGCTCCATGAGGGCGCTGTGCGCCTCGCTGGCGCCGCTGCCGGGTGGGCCGAGCAGCATGGTGAGGGGCCGCTCGGCTGCGGGGCTTTCCTTCAGGCAGGCGTCGACCAGCGACAGGATGCCGCTGCGGCCGCGCAGGCCCATGCCCGTACCCGACTCCCTCACGTGTGTACCCCCCCGGGTGCGCTTTCGAGGACACGAGAGTGCCATCCGAAACCCATCGCTGCCATAGCCCGTATCGCCCGGATTCGCCGGGTCGCCCGTACGCGTGAAGCCGGGTGCGGGCGGGCGGCGGCGTGCAAGCACGCCAGCGGCGCCCGCACCGGGTGCGGGCGCCGCCGGAAGAGCCGGGGCGGGAGGTCAGCCGCGGACGATGTTCTCCGCCTGCGGGCCCTTCTGGCCCTGCGTGACGTCGAACGACACCGTCTCGCCCTCGGTCAGCTCGCGGTACCCGTTGCCGGAGATGTTGGAGTAGTGGGCGAAAACATCCGGTCCGCCTCCGTCCTGGGCGATGAAGCCGAAGCCCTTCTCGGAGTTGAACCACTTCACGGTGCCGCTGGCCATACTCATCCCTCTGCTCAATTCAGCGCGTGGCCCGGGTCCGGGCCACCGCGGCGCCCGGTCACAGGCGCCTGAGCCACTTCTCCCCCGGTGTCCCCACCCCTACACCTGCGAGCGGCGACCGGATAACAGCATGAACGCCGACGGGTGGAGCGAAGTTCACTCGCCGGGCCCGCCGTCGGCCGATTTGCCGGGTTCGGGGCCTTCGTGGGCGGCGGGTGCCGGGGCCGCCGCCGGGTCGAGGATCCGGTTGAGGAAGTTCCGGGTCCGCTCGTGCAGCGGACGGGCGACCACCTGCGCAGCGGGCCCCTGCTCGACGATCACTCCGCCGTCCATGAACACGACGCGGTCCGCGACCTCGCGGGCGAAGCTCATCTCGTGGGTGACGACCATCATCGTCATGCCCTCGCCCGCCAGCACCCGCATCACCGACAGCACTTCGCCGACGAGTTCCGGGTCGAGCGCCGAGGTCGGCTCGTCGAAGAGCATCACCTCGGGCCCCATCGACAGGGCCCGGGCGATCGCCACCCGCTGCTGCTGGCCACCGGACAGCTGCGCCGGAAAGGCGTCCGCCTTGTCGGCGAGGCCCACGCGCTCGAGGTTCTCCCGGGCGATGGCGGCCGCCTGTGCCTTGTCCCTGCCGAGCACCCGGCGCTGCGGCAGCGTGAGGTTCTCGGTGACGCTGATGTGCGGGAACAGGTTGAACTGCTGGAAGACCATGCCGATGCGGCGGCGCACGGCGTCGATGTCGACGTCGAGGTCGGTGACCTCGGTGCCGCCGACGAAGACCTGGCCCTCGTTCGGCTCCTCCAGGAGGTTCACGCAGCGCAGGAGCGTCGACTTCCCGGAGCCGGACGGCCCGATGACGCACACCACCTCGCCGCGGGCGACGTCCAGGTCGATGCCGCGCAGGACGTGGTTGTCGCCGAAGGACTTGTGCAGGCCCCGGATCTCGATCTCCGGGCGGTCCGTGGTCATCGTGTCCACCGTTCCCGTCTTGGGTCTCATCTCGTCCTCACGTGGCCTTGTCCGCGCGGGCCTCGAGACGGCGCACCACGAGGCTCAGCGGCACGGTCACCAGGAGGTAGCACAGACCCGCGACCAGGATCGGGGTGGAGTTGGCGGTCTCGCTCGCAAGGTCGCGGCCGAATTTCGTCAGTTCCCGCTCCTCCAGTGTCACGCCCAGGAACAGCACCAGCGAGGAGTCCTTGAACAGCAGGACCAGCTCGTTGGTGAGCGGCGGGATGACGATGCGGAACGCCTGCGGAATGATCACCGACACCATGGCGCGGGCGTGTGAGAAGCCCAGCGAGCGGGCCGCCTCCATCTGCCCCTTCGGCACGGCCTGGATGCCGGCCCGGATCGTTTCCGCCATGTAGGCGGCGGCGACCAGGCCGAGGCCGAGCGCGACCTTCCCGTACGTACCGCCGGGGATCTCGGTACCGGGGAAGGCCAGCGGTACGGCCACGCCCACGAAGATGAAGATCAGCAGGGCGGGCAGGCCCCGGAACAGTTCGATGTACACGCTGGCCACCCACCGGTAGGGGGTCACCGAGGACAGCCTCATCATGGCGATGACGAGACCGAGCACCAGGCCGAAGACGAACCCGGACAGCGTGTACACCACCGTGTTGCGCAGGGCGATGGTGATGATCTTCGGGAACAGCCGGAGGGCCAGGTCCGTCTGCGCGAACTGGTTCTGCAGCCGGTCCCAGTCGGCCAGTACGCCGATCGCGGCCACCGCCGCGACGAAGACTGCGTACTGGACGCCCTGCGACACCCGGCGCCGCTGGCGCCGGGTCAGCCGAGAGGTCACGACGTGGCCTGGGGCAGCGGTCCGATCCACTGTTCGTAGATCTTCTTGTAGGTTCCGTCCGCCTTGGCGGTCGTGATCGCCTTGTCGATCGCGGCGAGGAGGGCGGTGTTGCCCTTCTTCACCGAGAAGCCGTACTGCTCGCCCGTCTCGATGTTCTGCCCGAGGGCGAACTCCGCGGCGTTCGCCTTGTCCTTGAGCCAGCCCTGTACGACGGGGTAGTCGATGACGACCGCGTCGACCTGACCCGTGCGCAGCCCGTTGAGCACCGCGTCCGAGCTCTCGAAGGCGACGGGGTTGAAACCCTGGGCCTTGGCGTAGCTCTCGCCGGTGGTCTCGGCCTGCGCGCCCAGCTTCTTCTCCTTCGCCTTGACGTCGGCGAGCGAGGTGATGCCGCTCTTCTTCGTCGCGAGCAGGGCCTGGGTCGCGTCGAAGTAGGGGACGGAGAAGTCGACGTTCTTCTTGCGCTCGTCGGTGATCGTCATACCGGCCGCGGCGAGGTCGCACTGGCCCGAGTTGAGGAAGGCACCGGTCTTGAAGTTCTCGAACGGGGTGTCGAGGATCTTCTGTTCGACTTCGAGGTTCTTCGCGACCAGGTCGATCAGGGCCACGTCGAAGCCGACGACCTTGCCGCTCTGTTCGAACTGGAAGGGCGGGTACGGCAGATGGGTGCAGGTGGTCAGCTTGCCCTTCTCGACGACGGGCACGCCTCCGGCGGCCTCCGAGGGACCGCTGTCGCCGGAGGAGCAGCCCGCCACGAGGAACATCCCCGCGGCGGCGGCAGCGGCGGCCGCCGAACGGATGCGGTGGCTGGTGCGGTGCGTGCGGTGTCCTTGGGCCGTCCGGAACACGGTTGACCTCCACGGGTGCGGGTCGGGCGGCGGTCGCGGGACGAGACCGCCGGTCGCGATCGTAAGCCCCCCGCGGGGCGCCGCGAGGGATCATTCGTGATGCGTCGCGGCCGCTGCGGCCCCGTTCCGCCCGGACCCCAGCGCGGCGCCGCCGCCGCTCGAGTCCTCCCGACCCGGCAGGTCCGTTTCCGGTTCAACCTCTTTACTCAGCCGTCACGGCCGAGTAACTTCCCAGCGGTGTAAGGGGTTTCAGCAAGCTTCCGACCGAGCCTCCATCGCGGGTCGGCTCGCCAGACCGCCGGCCGCCGCGATCGCCGCCTGCACCGCCCTGGCCCTGGCGTCCGGCGCACCCGCCGCAGCCCCGCCCGCGGACCGGCCCGCCAGCTGGAGATGTACGCCTACGAACAGCAGTCGGGACCGGCCGGCCAGCCCACGTCGGCCAACGCGTTCCTCCAGGGCAACAGCTACCACGCGCCCGACCGCGGCACGTTCTCCGGCATGAACGTCATCGACATGCGCATGCACATGGACTTCGGCGACCACCTCGCCGGTGACGTGCGGGCTTCGCAGTTCTCCAGGGCCGACTCCGCCTCCGGCGAGGTCGCCACGACGCTGGAGAAGCCGCTGGTCCGACACGTGCAGCGGCTGAACCAGATCCGCAGGGCGATCCCCGCCCTGCAGATGGGCCAGTACTCGACCGAGGGCATCTCCGGCGGGATGGCGTTCAAGCGCCGCTACCCCAGCGGGACCACGGACAGCTTCGCCCTGGTCGCCGTCACCCACGGCGCCACCTTCACGGGCGTCCCCGACGGCACGTACACCGACGCCGTCACGGGTGACACGCTGGTCGTCACCGGAGGAACGCTCACCGTGGCCGCCCCGGCCGGGGCAACCTCCGGGTCCACGTCCTGAACGGCCCGGGCCGGATCGGCGCGGCGGGCCCGTACCTCAAGTAGCGGTGCGGGAGCGGAATTCCGCACACGACGCGTCCTGGACGGTGCGGCCCTCGTCGAGGAGCAGCAGGCGACTCGCGGCGTCCGCCATGGCACGGGCCATGCGCTCGTAGAAGCGCCAGAGGAACGGGTCGCGCGGGCTGGGTGCGCCGAAGTAACCCTGCGGCGTCACCCGGCGCGCGTGTTCGCCCCCCTTGCGCCATTCGGCCAGGTCCGCCGGCCCCAGACCGGTCGGCTGAAGCCGGGTCATGGCGTCGTAGTCGACGAGTTCGGGGAACCAGCGCATCATCAGCGCGCTCTCGGTCTCTTCGGCATGGACGCCGAGCTCACCGGTCAGTTCCAGGCCCTCGAACAGCGGCTGCATGGCGAAGGTGGCCAGTGCGGGTGTCTTCGCCGCGTCGCCCAGGCGGTCGGCGATGAAGTCCGGCTCGATGAGGACGACCCCGGTGCTGCCCTGCTCGTGCCGACGCGTCACCACGTCGAGCAGCATCCGGTTGTGGGCGATGTCGCCCTGATGGTTGATCACGAAGACATGCCGGAACCCGTCGGTCTCGAGGGATTCCAAGATGTCGAAGTGCAATGCGGCCGCGGTCTCGGGGCGGGTGCGGAACGTCCCGGCGAAGGCGCCGGACACCTGGTTGATGCCCCAGAACACGGGCGGCGCGATCAGCGTCGGTACCTGGCGCCGATCGAGCTCCTCCTTCACCATCCGGCACAGCCGATAGGCGCCGTAGGCGTCGGTGCCCAGCGGCAGATGGGGGCCGTGCTGCTCGATGACGCCCGTGGGCAGCAGGACGCATGCCCCTGCCGCTGCGGCCGCCTCCACCTGCGGGTACGTGAGGTCGGCCATCGTCCCCGCGAAGACCGAGTATCCGCTCTCCATGTGATTCCCCCTGCTCGATGTCCTGAACGGCCTGGTCGCCCTCCATGATCATCTTGGTCGGCGGGACGTGCCGCTCACGAGCGGCACCCGCGCCGGAATGTACGCCCGCGACTTGTAGGGAGGTTACAAATACCCGCTCCCCCTTCTCCCTTCCGGCAAGGACGAGGGGCGGCGCGGTGAGCGCGGGCCAGCCGGCGACGCATGCCGCGTCGCAGTTGCTCGCGCCCGCCTGGTCCTTGGTGAAGCCGTACAGCGTCCGGGCGCCGAAGGCCGGGACCTCAGGGGAGGATCACCCCCATGAACGAGAACCCGATGAAGACGCCCAAGACGAAGCTGCGCGTTCTCACGACCGCGGCCTGCGTGCTCGCGGTGGGCGCCGGCACCGTCATCCCGGCGAACGCCGACGACGGGCACGGCGAGCACGGCGGGCACGTCTCCCCGCCCGCTGCGGCCGGGACGGCCGCCGCGCTCACGACGCCCGCGTCCGGCCGCGCCGTCACCCTCGTCGCGCGGCTCGACGGCGATCAGGAGGTACCGGTCACCGGCGGTCCCGCCGTCGACGACCCGGACGGCGAGGCGGTCGCGCTGGTGCAGGTCGAGGGCGACCGCGTGACCTTCTCGCTGACCTGGAAGGGGCTCGTGCCGAGCCTCGGGCACATCCACGAGGGCGCCGCGGGGCGCAACGGCGCGGTGAAGGTTCCGCTCTTCGGCAGCGCCATGCCCTCCACGGTGCACTCCGCAGCGGGCCAGGTGTCCGTCACCGACGCGGCGCTCGCGCAGCGCCTGCAGACCAACCCGGCCGGCTTCTACGTCAACCTGCGCAGTGCCGAATTCCCCGGTGGAGCGGTACGCGGCCGGCTCGGACCCCTCGACCGCCCGGTCAACCCGCTCTCGGTCCTCAAGGGCGGCGAGCTCCGCGCGCTGTCCAACGGCGCCCAGGAGGTACCGAAGACCGACGCCTCCAAAGTGGGCGACCCCGACGGCCACGCCGTGACCTTCCTGCAGCCCTCGGGGACGGACGTCGACTACTCGCTGGCGTGGGTCGGCATCAAGAGCCCGGCGCTGGGGCACATCCACCGCGGCCCGTTCGGCAAGAACGGCAACGTGGTCTTCAACCTGCTCGACAAGCCGGTGCCCGACGGGATCTTCGCCGTGTCCGGCCGACTGGCGGGGCAGAACGCCGAGGACGTCCGCCGGGTCCGGGAGAACCCCCGGGACTACTACTCCAACATCCACACCGCGGAGTTCCCCGACGGAGCGGTACGCGGCCAACTGTTCCGCTGACCCCGCGCGACGACACCGCGACCGCCGCCCGCCCCCGGCCGGAGCACGGCCGGGGGCGGGCGGCAGCGGAGTCGTCAGTAGGCGGAGGCCACGCCGTCCCGGAACGCGTCCAGGTTCGCCGCGGAATGCCCCGTCCAGGGGTGGTCCGGCCCCAGGACACGAGTCCGCTTCTCCAGGACCGCCTCCATCTGCTCGATCGCCTCGGGGAATGCCCCGGCGCCCGCGAGGGTCAGCGCGAGGAGTGACCGGGAGGCCAGGGTGATCGGGTAGTCCGGCCCGTAACGCCGCTCGGCCGCCGTGAAGGCCCGTCGGGCGAGGGGAAGCGCCTCGGTGGGCCGGCCGGCGTAGAACAGGGCGTTCGCGTAGTTGAGCTCCGCGCCCATGGTGATCGTATGGTCCGGCCCCATGGTGTCGGCGCACTGCTGGACCAGGGCGGGCGCTCCCTCGAGCTCCCGGGCGAGCTCCGCACCGCGGACGATCTCGAGCAGGATGTAGCGCGCCCTCAGCGTCTGCGGGTGTACCGGTCCCAGGAGCGCGGTCCGGCCCTCGGCGGCCCGCCGCATCAGGGCCGCGCCTTCGGCCTGCCGACCGTTCACCCACGCGGCGATCGACAGCGTCGCGCAGCTCTCGAGCGTGTCCGGGGCGGTCGGGCCGAACAGGCGCTCGCAGTCGGCGAGGGTCCGGCGGGCAAGGGTTTCGGCTTCGTCGAAGCGGCCAAGCCTGCGCAGGGTCCGCGACACGCGCTGGCGCAGCCGCACGACCAGCGGGTCATCGTCGCCCAGCCGTGCCGTCGCGAGGTCCACGGCCGTGGCGCCGACCGCCAGCGCGGAGGCGTAGTCGCCCGACCGGTGGAGGTTGACGGCGAGCCGCAGCGCGCACTCCGCCGCCGACTCCACGAGCGGCGGGTCCGCGTCCTCCCGCTGCGACACCCGGCGCAGCAGCGCCAGCACATGGGGGGCCAGCGGCCGGAACGGAGCTGCCTCGATGCCGCGTTCGGGGATCTCGGGAAGCACCGCCAGCAACAACTCGGCGGCCTTGGCCGCGAGTTCCCCGATCTGCTCGGCAGGGGTGCCGCGGGCCACGCTGTCGAGGAGGACCCCGTGGGTCCGCAGGCCGCGGGGCGGGCCCGGTACGAGTTCGGTGAGGGAGTGGTCCAGCAGGCCGCGCAGCGCCGGCTCGACCCGCCCGGCCGGGAGGTCCGCGCCCAGGTCGAGGCCGGCCAGCAGGGAGAGCGGGAGCGGGTCGCCCGCCCAGCATGCCAGCAGGCGCAGCAGGGTCTGGGCCTCGGGCAGGCCCTGGCCGGCCACCGCGTCGAGGGACAGTTCCCAGGTGCTGCTGACCAGGTGGCGCGAGTCGCCGGCGATGCCCACGGCTCCCTGGTCTATCAGGTCGATGTCCAGGCGCTGCCCGTACTCGGTCAGCGTCCAGGGACTGATCACCTGGTGCGCCAGGAAGGTGCCGGCGAGGGTGAGTGCGAGGGGAAGCCGGCCCAGCCGGTCGGCGATCTCCTCCGCCTCCTCGGCAGTCCCGGCGTCGGGAGCGAGGTCGCGGAGCACCTGGGCGGCGTCCGTGCGCGGCAGTACGCCCACGTGGAGCAATTGGGCTCCGGGCCACCAGCGGCTGGCGGCCTGACGGCTCGTGACCAGTACGGTGCCGCGCGGGCTGCTGCGCAGCCAGCCGCCGTCGCGGAGTACGGAGGGGTCGTCGGCGTTGTCGATGACCAGCAGCCAGGGCCGGTCGGACCGGTCCAGGTGGTCCCAGACCAGGTCCGCCGCGGCGCGCAGCCCGCTGCGCGCGGCCATCAACTCGCCCTCGGCGGCGCCGCGGTCGGCGGCTACGGCGAGCATGCCGGAGCGGAGCGAGGTGGTGTCGGAGGCATTCACCCACAGGCCGACGCGGCCCGCGTCGGCGGTCGCGTGCTCGAAGAGCGCGCAGGCGACGGCGGTCTTGCCGCAGCCGCCGAGTCCGTGGAGGACGTGGACCCGGCCGCCCGCGCCCGGTGCGACGGAGGCCCGCAGCGTGTCCATCAGCTCGACGCGGTCGCGCAGTACGAGCGGAGTGCGGCCCAGCGCGGGACTGCGCACCGTGTCCGGGCCGGACCACGACGGGCCGTGGTGGTGGTGCTCGACGATGTGCTGGTCGCCGGAGGCCTGGTAGACGCGGCCCTGGCCGCTGGCCCGGCCTTCGGTGCGGCCGTTCACTGCGGACCCAGGTGCATGTCCCGGCCGGCCTGGTAGACGCGGCTCTGGCCCGACGCGGTGGCGTGCTGGGTGATCGCGGGCGCGGCGGGCGACTGGTCCTGCGGCGGGAGCAGCAGGGCGCGCAGCTCGTCGGCCGCCTCCGGGTGCGCGCTCAGCAGCCGCCGGATCCGGCCCTGCCATTCCGCCGCCAGCTCGGCCGGGGTCTCCTTGTCCCCCTCGTGCTGCGCGCCGACGAGGTCGTCCCGCGTCGCGTCGAGTTCGGCCTCCACCGCGTCGGCCCGCTCGGGAAGCACCCGCCTCCACAGCGCGACCAGCCCCACGGTCGCGGTCTGCCAGGCCTCCGTGGCAAGCGCGGTGACCAGCGCCGTGCCCGCGCTCGCCGCCAGCGCGGTGATCTCCGGTTCCATCAAACCCCCATCTCCACACCGTAATTGTCCCAGCATCACATAACGATGGCGATCGGTTCGAGGGAGAGAGCCGAGTGGGATGTGGGTCCCGGTCGCGGGCGGGAAGCAGGACCCGGGCCCTCGGTCCGGCGGGCGATGTGCCGGGCCCGCACCGCTTCCTAGCCTCGGGGCATCCACATGATCGATGCCGATGCACCCGGCAGGGTGCACAAGGAGGGTTTCCCATGACCGATCGTTCCCGTCGGCCGTCGTCCGTTCGTGTCCCCACGTCCACCGGACTGCGGCGCGGCACCGCGGTGGTGGCGGTGCTGGCGGCCGCGTTGGCCGTGGGCGGCACGCTCCCCGCGGCCGCGGCGCAGGCCCCCGGTTCCGGTGATGCGGTGCGGCAGGGCCTGGAGCGTCTGGTGCGCGACGACGGCTACCCCGCCGCCCTGGCGGCCACCGTCGGCCGTGACGGGCGCACCCGCAACTACACCGCGGGTGTCGCCGACGTGCGGACCGGGGCGAAGGTGCCCGTCGACGGACAGGTCCGGGTGGGGAGCAACACCAAGGCGTTCACCGCAACGGTCGTACTCCAGCTGGTCGGTGAGGGCCGGGTCGCCCTCGACACCCCCATCGAGGAGTACCTCCGGGGCCTGGTCCGGGGCGAGGGCATCGACGGCAGCCGCATCACGGTGCGCCAGCTGCTCCAGCACACCAGCGGACTGCCCGACTACACGGACTACATGGTCGACGACTACCGCGGCGAAGCCTCGCGCCACACCTACTACCAGCCCCGCGCCCTGCTCGACACGGCGCTGGCCCACAAGGCCCTCTTCGATCCGGGGACCGGCTGGTCGTACAGCAACACCAACTACGTCCTGGCCGGCCTGCTCATCGAGAAGGTCACCGGCCGGCCGCTGGCCGAGCAGATCACCCACCGCGTCATCGACCGCATCGGACTGCGCCACACCTACTTCCCCGGCGTGGGCGACGAGGGCATCCGCGAAGCCCACCCCCGGGGCTACCAGGTGGCGCAGCCGGGGGGTCCCCTGGAGGACGTGACGCGTATCGACCCCTCCTGGGGATGGGCCGCCGGGCAGCTGGTCTCCACCCCGAGCGACGTGAACCGGTTCTTCTCCGCCCTGGTCGGCGGCAAGCTCCTGGGGCCCGCGGAGCTCGCCGAGATGCGCACCACCGTCGCGGTCCCCGCGGAGGACGGCGTGGAGACCGGCGTGCGGTTCGGGCTGGGAGTGACCAGTACGCCGCTGAGCTGCGGCGGCCTGGCGTGGGGCCACGGCGGCAACATCCCCGGTTACGCCACGCGCAACGCGGTCACCGACGACGGCCGGGCCGCCGCGGTGGCCGTGACCGTCGACGGGGCGCTCACGACCGAGCACCGCGACAACGCCCAGGCCCTCGTCGACACCGCCTTGTGCAGGTGACGGCCACCGCGTGCGCCCGCCCGCGGCGCAGGAACGTTCGGGCAGAGGTGCGCCCGCTGGTGCGCGGGGCGCGTACGCCCCCGTGACCCGGATGGGGCATCGCGGAGCGGACTGCGGCGGGGGCAGGATCGGGGCGGCAATCTTGATCAAGAGGCCGGGCGCGGTGCGCCCCTGCCGCCGGCGCCCTGGCCAGGCCCGGCGGCCCCGTTCAGTCTGCCCACGAAGGAAGAGGGAGTCTCGCAGTGGCATTGACGACGGCATCGGTCGCGGCGGAGCTGGAGGCCGCGAGCAAGGTCGGGGATCCGGCCGCCGACCAGCTCGTGTCCGACCTGATCGACAACAAGGAAGTGGACGGGGTCAACGCCCTGTTCCGGACGATCAACAAGCTGGGACCGGGCCAGGACCTGTCGCAGTTGCCCGAGCGGCTGGCGCAGTTCATGCGCGAGGCCGCGGCGCCCCCGCCGGACTGGAGCGAGGCGGACGTCAAGGCGGCCGAGGGGTTCTTCGCCCACCACCACGGCGAGGCCTCCATGCTCCAGGGCACCGTCGGCCTGATCGGCACCTACCTGTCACCGACGGGCGCGTTCACCCTCCGTTCCACCGGGCGCCTGGGCGGGGTGGAGGGACCGGGCCGGCGCCTGTCGCAGTCCTCGCGGCTGTTCATCGACATGGGCGACAAGAACGCCCTGCGGGACGGCAGCCTGACCGCGACCGTCACCAAGGTGCGGCTCGTCCACGCGTCGGTGCGCCAGCTCCACAAGAAGAGCGGGGTGTGGGACTACGCGAAGTGGGGCGAGCCGGTCTCGCAGAAGTACACGACCGGCGCCGCCTGTGTCTTCAGCACGCAGATCCTCCAGGCGATGAGGAACCTCGGCCTGGAGGTCTCCCGCGACGACGCGCACGGCTTCATGTGCGCCTGGCACTACGTCAACCACTATCTCGGCACCCCCGAGAAGTGGCTGCTGCCCAAGAACGCCGATGAGGTCGAGGCGCTCTGGAACCAGGAGCGGGACAAGGAGTGGATGAAGACCGACGACGGCGTCTTCATGACCAAGCAGGCCATCGACTTCTACAAGAAGTTCCTGCCGCCCGGCGTCCACGACGCGTACGTCGCGATGGTCCGCACCGCGCTCACCGACAAGTACGCCGACATGGCCGGGATCAAGCGCAGCGTCCTGGACGCCGCGGGCAAGCCCCTGGCCGCCGGCCACGGGGTGCTCAGCGGCGCCGCCGGCGGACTCCTGGGCGGCACCGCGAAGAAGGCCGTCGGAGTCAACCCGTACAAGGAGGTCCTCGGCATCGCCTCGAAGGCGTTCAACGAGGTCGAGCGCCACGCCCTGACCCACGACGAGGACGACCAGCCCCAGATGCACCAGGAGCTGGGCGACAACCGCTGACCCACCGCCGCCCGACAGCACACCCCGGCCGTCGCGCCGGGGTGTCCGTCTGCCCGGCCGCCACCGGATTCTTCGGCCCGGCCTCAGGCGGCCGTCAGGAGGGCGCGCAGGGTGGTGCGGTCGGTCTTGCCGTTGGCGTTGAGCGGGAGGGCGTCGAGCACGGTGACGGTGGCGGGGACCATGTAGCCGGGCAGGCGGGCGCGCAGGGCTTCGGTGAGGGCGGCGGCGTGGTCGGGCCCGGGGCCGGAGCAGGCGGCGGCGAGCTCCGTGCCGCCGCCCGCGTTCGGGACGGCGATGACGGCCGCCTCGGTGACACCGGCCTGTTCGCGCAGGGCCGCCTCGACCTCGCCGAGTTCCACCCGGTAGCCGTTGACCTGGACCTGCTGGTCGAGCCGGCCCTGGTGGAGGTAGCCGCCGTCGGACAGGGCGGCGACCCGGTCTCCGGTGCGGTACCAGTGGTCGTCGCCGAGCGGGGTCGCCGGGTCCCAGGGGGTGCCGTCGGGGGCGAGGAAGCGGCCGGTGTTGTCGGCGGGGTCCAGGTATCCGGGGAAGCGCTGGGGGCCGCGCAAGCACAGTTCGCCGTCCCGTACGAGCGCCTCCAGGCCCGGGTAGGGCCGGCCGATGGGGACGGTGCCGTTGGAGGTGCGCGGCCATCCGCCGGGCTCCCCGGCCAGCTGGTGGGAGGTGCAGGTGACGGTCAGTTCGGTCGGGCCGTACGCGTTCTCCACGGTGCTGTGCGGGGCGGCCAGCCGCCAGGCCTCCGCCTGCTGCAGGGTCAGCGGTTCGCCGCAGAACACGCTGCGGCGCAGGGCCGGGAGGCTGTCGGGCCGGAGCTGGCGCAGCCGCCGGGCGAGCGAGACGAGGGAGGGGACCGAATTCCAGTGGGTGAGCTCGCGCCGGGCGGCGAACCGGACCGGGGTCAGCAGCTCGGTGCGGTCGGGGACGACGAGGGTCGCGCCGGAGCCCCAGGCGCAGAACATGTCGAAGACGGAGGGGTCGAAGGTGAGGTCGAAGGTCTGGGAGAGCCGCGCGCCGGGTCCCGCGTCGTGTGCGGGGACGACGTGCCGCAGGAACGCGTCGGCATTGCGCTGGAGGACCGGTACGCCCTTGGGCACGCCGGTGGAGCCCGAAGTGAACAGGATGTAGGCGAGGTCGCCGGGTGCGCCCGGGACCGGGGGCGGTGCGGAGCCCGCGGCCAGGGCGTCGAGACCGGTGTCGGTCAGCCGCAGCACGGGCGCGGGCAGGGTGAGATCGGGCGCGGCGTGTTCGTCGGCGAGTACGGCGTCCAGGGCGGCGGCGCGGGCCACGGTGATGTGGCGGGCGTGCGGGAAGGCCGGGCCGAGCGGCACGACGGCGGCGCCCAGCCGCTGGACGGCGAGGTACCCGGCGTACGCGACGAGGGTGCGCCCGGCGAGCAGGCCCACCCGGCGGGGCGCGCGGCCGCCGAGGTGGTCGAGGAGGGCTGCGGCGATCCGGCCGGCGAGGTCCTCGAGTTCGGCGTACGCGACGACGCGTCCGGCGGCCTCGAGGGCCGGCCGCTGGGCATGGGCCGCGGCGGAGGCGGCGAACCAGTCGTGGAGGGTGCGGTGTCCGGCGGGTGCGGTCATGGTGTCTCTCCTCGGAATTCGAGACGGGCGAGGACGTGCTCGGCGGAGTCGGCGAGGGCCGCGAGGACGACCTCGGTGGCGCCGCCGCCGATCCCGAACAGCGCCGCCTGCGCCCTGGTCTGCTGGAGGGAGCCGTCGGCGAATCCGGCGGCCCCCCACCACTGCGCGCAGTCGCCGAGGACCTGGCCGACGGTGGCCGCGGCCGCGGCCTTGAGGGCGGCGGCCGCGGTCGCGTCGTGGCGGCGGGCCACGGGCTGCGCCAACTGCTCGCACAGGGCGTGCAGTTCCTGGGTGCGGACCAGGCAGGCGGCGAAGCGCTGCCGGATCCCCTCGTTGTCCCACAGGGTGGCCTCGCCGTGGGCGCGGCCGGCCAGGTGGCGGCGGGTGTCCGCCAGGACGCGCCGGCAGAGGGCGACTGCCCACAGGGCGCCGGCGAGCCGCTCCCCGGCGATGTGCCGGGCGAAGGAGGGCAGGCCCATGCCCACGCGGTCCACGAGGTGACCGGCGGTCAGGCGTACGCCGTCGAAGCGGACGTGACCGGTGCCGGAGCCCGCGTAGAGGGCGGAATCGGCGGGCCGGACGTGGACGCCGGGGGCATCGGACGGCACGAGCACCCAGGTGAAGGAGGTGAAGTGGCGGCCGGGCCGCAGGCGGGCCAGTACCAGGAACCAGGCGGCGGTGGTGGCGTTGGCGATCCACTGCTTCTCGCCGGTGACCTCGACGGTGTCCCCGTCGAGGTGGACGGCCGTGCGCAGGCCGGTGAGGTCGGTGCCCGCGGTGACGTCGGTGGCGGCGAGGGCGGTGGTGACGCGCCCGGCGAGGGCGTCCGCCAGCGCCCGGCGGGCCGTGGTGGTGGTGCCGGTGGCCAGGACCGGCAGGGTGGTGGCGAGCGGGACGCTCACCGAGAGGGTGGCGGGGATGCCGAAGCGGGCGTCGGTGGCGGCCAGCAGCCGGGCGAGGGCGGCGGGGTTCAGCCCGCGGCGCGGGTCGCCGTCCCGGTAGCAGGCGGCGAGGCGGCCTCCGGCGCCCAGGGCCGACCAGACCTCGGCGCCGGAGGCGCCGGGGTGCAGGGTCTCCCATGCGCTGTCCGGCGTGCCGTGCGAGGTGTCGTCCGGCGTGAGGATGCGGAGGTCAGACAAGGCGCACCCCCGTGTCGCGCAGCGCGAGGCGGCCGTCGGCGAGGTGGAGCCGGTCGTTGCTGTAGTTGAGGGCGGCGGACCGCAGGTCGCGCAGGGCCTGTTCGAGGCGGGTCGGCGAGTCCTTGAGGTAGCCGTGGCGCAGTCCGACGGCGGTCACCAGGTCGTCGACGGCCTCGTGGCACTGCTCGGCCGCGGTGATCTTGAGGCCGTTGAGCAGCAACTGGCCGCTGGGGGTGTGCAGTTCGGCGCCTTCCTCGACCATGGCGAGCGTGTGGCGGAGCAGGGCGTGGACGGTGTCCAGCCGCTGCCGGGCCCGGGACAGCCGGGTGAGCAGCAGTTCGGAGCCGATGTCGAAGCGGCCGCGGCCGTCCGGGCCGCGCAGCAGCCGCAGGACGCGGGACAGGGCGCCGGCGGCCGTGCCGAGCCAGGCCGCGGACCAGCCGAGGTGCGCGTACGGGGCGAAGATCTCGCCGGCGATGCGGGAGAAGTCGCCGTGCTCGCCGACGACCTGGTGGCCGGGGACGCTGCCGGTGAGGCGGAGCGGCACGCTGTGGCTGGCCCGCATGCCGAGCGGCTGCCAGTCCCCGTCGCCGGTGATGCGGAGCTGGTCGCGGTCGGCGTAGACGAGGGAGACCTGGTGGCCGGAGGTGGCGCCGGGGCTGCGCATGGTGACGAGGAAGCCGTCGGCGTGGGCGCCGCCGGTGACCACGGGCGCGAACCGGTCGATCTCCAGGCGGCCCTGCTGCTCGGCCAGGGCCGCCTCTGCGGTGAGCAGACGGCCGCCCTTGCCCGCCTCGGTGGTCACGGAGGCGAGGTAGACCTCGCCGGCCGCGAGCCGGGGCAGCAGGGCGGAGCGCAGCGGCTCGTGGGCGTGGCGCACCACGGCCTCGGCCTGCTGGCAGTGCATGGCGAAGATCATGGCCACGGACAGGTCGGCGCGGCCCAGCCGCTCGGTCACTTCGACGACGTCGCGCAGCGTGCCGCCCGTGCCGCCGTGTTCGGCGGGGACCGGCAGGCCCAGCAGGCGGGTGCGGCGCAGGGCCGCGAGTGCCTCGACGGGGAAGGTCGCGTCCCGGTCGGTGCGGGCCGCGTGCTCGGCGGCGACGGAGGCGACCTCCTCGGCGGCCTCGAGTGCGGCCTCACGTGCGGTACGGAGGTCGGTGGTCACGGCCGTGGTCATGCGGCCACCTGGCCCGGGGAGCTCTGGCCCGGAGAGATCTGGGCGGCGACGGCCTGCCAGAGGCTGCCGGCGGTCGCGAAGGTCTCGTCGTTGAGGTCGGCGTCGGGAAGGGAGATCCCGAAGGTGTCCTCGAGGGTGAACAGCAGCTCGATCGCGGCCATGGAGTCGATGCCGAGGGCGCGCAGGTCGGTGTCGGGGGTGATCTCCACGCCGGTGGCGCCGTCGACGGAGACGGAGACGGAGGGGCGGAGGATCTCGATGAATCGGGGGTCCATGGGAGGGGTCCTTTCCTCGGGTGCAGTCAGTACGGGTACGGGAACGGGCGGCCCGCCGTGCGCGCGTCAGGCGGCCGGGGCCGCGGCCAGGGGCCGGGAGGCGATCTGGCAGAGGTCCTCGACGCGGCGCAGGTTCTCCGGGATCAGCTCGTCGGCGTCGAGTTCGACGTCGAGGTCCCGCTCCACCCGTTCGATCAGCTCCACGAGCCGGAAGGAGCTGAACGTCGGGAAGGCGGCGAACTCGGCTCCGTCGAGGAGCCGTTGGCGCGGCGCGTCGAGCACGGCGGCGGCGATGTCGGCGACGGCGTCGCGCAGCGCGGGATCCGCCGGGGCCTGCGGTGCGGGCGTGGCGAACGCGGCGGCGTCGGCGTCGAGCGCCGCCGCGAGCCGGTCCAGTACGCCGGGCGGTTCGGTGCGGCCGCGGGCCACCCTGCGGTGGGCGAGGTAGGACTGTTCCACGACCAGGTCCCAGCGCCGCGTGTGCTCGGGGTCCACGGGCAGGGACAGCCGGGCGCGCCACCGGGCGTGCAGGGCGCGGGCGCGGGCCAGCAGCCAGGTCTCGGAGGCGAGTTGCTCCAGGGCGGCCGCCCGGTCGGGGTGGTCCGCGTAGGCGGCGAGGTAGGGGGCGGGGTCGCCGCCGTCGTACGCGGGCCGCGGGCCGGTGGCGTCGAGGGGACGCGGCGCCCACTCGATGACCTCGGCCCGCTCGATGCCGGCGACGGCGTCGGCGCCGTACTGCCAGTGCCCCGGGACCGCGGGGCCCCAGGGTGTGTCGGTGCGGTAGCCGTCGGCGACGTGGAAGCCGTCGGGTCCCGCTGCGAGGAGGAAGCTGTGGTCCATGTGGCGGCGGCCGTGGTAGGGCAGCCAGGGCATCGCATGGGCGTCGGCGACGACGTAGTGGGTGGTGCCGCGGGCCCGTACGGCCGCCGCCAGGTCTGCTCCGGTGAGCCGCGTACGGCTGCGGACCTTCAGGCCGAGCAGCTGTTCGGCCTCGGCGATCCGCTGGTCGAGCGACGGGTCGACGGTGGGCAGTCCGTGCGGTCCGGGGCGGTCGTGCCAGCGCAGGGCGGCCCCGAGCCTCAGGTGGGTGTCCGGCCCGTGGTGGTGGTCGGCGAGCACGGCCAGGTTGACCTGGATGCAGTCGAGCAGTTCGGTGTGCACGGAGCCGAGCGCGTGGCGTTCGGGCAGCGGCTCCGGCGCCGGGTGGTCGTTCATCTGGTACTCCTTCCGGGTGGTTCGGTACGTCAGATCCAGGCGGGCAGCTCGGGCAGCGGACCGGGGGTGTTCAGCCCCTCCCCCTTCGAGCGGCCGGTGAGCCAGGCGAGCAGGGCGCCGCGCGGGCCGGTGACGACGGGCCCGCCGGAGCCGAAGGCGGCCACCGGGTCTCCCGCGTCGTCGCGGAGGGTGCAGGGCGGGGTGCCGGCTGCCTCGGCGAGGAAGCCGGACACGTCGTCGAGGAGGACGTCGACGGCCGGCCGGGGGATGTCGCCGAAGCCGTAGCCGAGGTCGAGGTCGGTGTGGTGGACCTCGAGTTCGCGCAGCCGGATCACCAGGATGCGCTCGGGTGTGCACAGTTCGCCGGTGAAGGGGCGCACGACCGTCTGCCAGGCGGGGTCGGGCAGCTCCCGGACGGTGTCCAGGAAGCGGGCCGCGGAGCCGCGTACCCGGTCGACGAGGGCGGCCGCGGGCTGCCGGGAGCCGTCCTCGATCTCGGTGTCGCGGGCGTGCCGGTCGGTGTACTGGGGTGTCTCGGTGCCGGTACGGGCCCAGTGCAGCAGCCGCTCCAGGGCGTCGACCTGGGCGCTGAGGTGGCTGAGTACGTGGGCGCGGCTCCAGCCGTCGAGACGGGAGGGGGCGGCCGCGTCGGCGTCGGTGAGCCGGTCGAGGCCGCGCAGCAGCCGGTCGCCCGCGCCGGCGATGAGGGCGAAGGTCTCCGGGGTGGGCGGCAGGGACTTCATGACGGCCTCCTGGTGCGGCGGGGCCCGGGCCCCTTGGTCAGACGGGTGAAGGCTTCCTCGACGCGGGCGAGCTGGTCCGCGATGTGCGGGAGGGCGGTGGGGTCCTCGGCCCGCAGGGCACGCAGCTGCTCCTCCTCGCCGCCGTAGAGCAGGCTGGTCGCGGCCTTGAAGCGGAGGGCCGCGGGGTCGTCGCCGAGCAGGTGTCCGGCGAGGACGGCGACGCCCCCGTGGTCGAGGAGGTGGGCGGCGAGCGAGGCGGAGTCGGTGACGCCGTTCCCGGCCAGCTCGGCGCGCAGCGGCTCGAAGTCGGGGTAGACGTAGAAGCCGGCGGTCGGCGGCCGGCAGTGCGCCCCCGCGGCGACTGCTCGGGCGTGCACCGCGCGTGCCACGGCGCCGTGCAGGCGGGCCGCGGCGGCCGTCCGGGCCCGGACGGGCTCCGGTTCGGCGAACGCGTAGGCGGCGACCTGCTGGAGCGGGCCGGCGAGGGTGGACCAGATCTCGCTGGCCGCGGCGACGACCCCGTCGCGGACCGCGCGGCCGCGCGGGCCCGCGGGGAAGCGGGCGGCGCCGATCCGCCAGCCGCCGATGCCCAGCGATTTGGACAGGCCGGTGGTGACGACGGTGCGCGCGGGCGCGGCCTCGGCGGGGCTGAGGAAGGGCGTGGCCGGGTCGTGCACGACGTCGCGGTAGATCTCGTCCGAGACGATCAGGAGGTCCTCGGCCTCGGCGACGGCGGCGAGTTCGCGGACCAGGTCCGGTGGGGCGAGGGTGCCGGTGGGGTTGTCGGGCAGGGTCAGGACCAGCAGGCGCGGCGTGCGCCCGGCGGCCCGGGCACGGCTGATCGCCCCGCGCAGCGCTCGGGGATCGGGCACTCCCCCGCACGCGTCGGGGACGGGCACGGGGATGGGCTCCTTGCCCGCGTAGCGGGCCTGCGGGGCGTAGGTGTTCCAGGCGGGCCGGGGCAGCAGTACGTCCCCGTCCACCGCCAGGTTCAGGGCCATCAGCAGCGGTTTGCTGCCCGGGGCGAGGACGACGTCGGCCGGGTCGGTGGGCAGGCCCCGCCGCCCGAAGTAGCCCGCGACGGCGCTTCGGGCGTCCTCGGCGCCCGCGACCGGGCCGTAGGAGGCGCGGTGGGCGCCCGCGGCGAGCTGCTCTGCCAGTTCGGGGAGGACGGGCAGCCGGGCCTCCCCGAAGGTGAGGTTGACCAGGGGCTCGCCGGCGGCGCGGCGCTGTTCCACGAGGTGGTTGAGGGTCAGGTTCGGGGACGGGTCCGTCATGCCGCTTCCCCCCGGGTCGTGCCGGATTCCGTACGAGGTGCCGTGCCGCGCAGCGCGGCCACGATGTCGGCGGGGGTGTCGGGGTGCGGCTGGAGGTCGTCGAGCCATGCGGCCGTGGTGGAGTAGCGGGCCCGGAAGGGGCGCCCGACCAGGGCCGGGTCGCGGGCCTGGACCATGCGCAGCTGGAACCAGCGGCCCTCGCCGGTCTCCTCCACGCCGTCGACGCAGACCTTGCCCGGCGTGGCGGACATGACCGGGCCGCGGACCGTGCGGGCGAGGCCGGGCAGGGTGCGGTAGGCGGCGCGGAAGATGCCGACGGCCTTGGCGAGGGGCACCTTGAAATACGCGTGGGGGCCGGTGTCGCGTTCCACGAAGAGGTAGTAGGGGACGGCTCCGGCGGCGAGTTCGGACCGCCACAGCTCGCTCCACACCCCGGCGTCGTCGTTGACGTGCGCGATCAGCGGTGCCTGGCAGTAGACGACGGCGCCGGTGGCCCGGATCCGGGCCAGTGCCCGGCGCGCCAGGTCGTTGTCGAGTTCGCGGGGGTGGCTGAAGTGCGCCATCACCGCGAGCTGCCGTCCGGAGGCCACGACCTGTTCGAAGAGCCGCAGCAGGTCGTCCGCGTCGTGGTCGGTGGTGAACCGCTGCGGCCAGTAGGCGGGCGACTTGGTGCCGATGCGCAGGGTGCGCACGGAGTCCACCTCGAGCAGCGGCTCGAGGTGGGAGCGCAGCCGCTCGGTGGACATGATGAGCGGATCGCCGCCGGTCACCAGGACGTCGTGGACCTCGGGGTGCTCGCCCAGGTAGCCGATCAGACCGGAGGGGTCGGGGGCCGCGAAGCGCAGGTCGGCGTCACCGATGAACTGGGCCCAGCGGAAGCAGTAGGTGCAGTAGGCGTGGCAGGTCTGGCCCTGGCCGGGGAAGTACAGCACGGTCTCGCGGTACTTGTGCTGGAGTCCCGGTACCGGCCGGCCCTGGTGGTGGGGGACGTTGAGTTCGCGCTGGCCGGAGGGGTGGGGGTTGAGCCCGGCCCGGATCCGGGCGACGGCCGCGCGCAGTTCCGGCTTGCGGGCGGCGTCGCCGAGCAGGCCGCCGATCTCCTTCTCGTCGGCGGCGGTGAGCATGCCCCGCTGGGGGAAGGTGAGCTGGAACATCGGGTCGTCGGGGACCCGGTCCCAGTCGACGAGCTGGTCCAGGACGTGGGAGTTGACCCGGAACGGCAGGACCTGGGAGACGCGGCGGACGGTCTCGCGGACGTCGTCGGGCAGGCCGTAGCGGGCGGCGATCTCGTCGAGGTGGCGCGGCCCGTACGCGGTGAAGCGGTCGGTGGCGAGGGCTCCGGGCACGGTCACCGGGCTGCCCCCTGGCCGGTCTCCTTCGTGTAGAGGGAGTCGTCGAGGACGAGGAAGTCCAGCTGCATCGCCCGGAAGGCGCCCAGCGCGTGGACGGCCGTGTCGACGATCGGCTCACCCTTGTCGTTGAAGGAGGTGTTCAACAGGACCGGCGGGACGCCCTGGCGCTCGAGGGCGTCGAGGACGGCGCCGACGAGCGGGGCGTCGTCGCCGCGCAGCACCTGCGGGCGGGTGGTGCCGTCGACGTGCACGACGCCGGGGGCGACCCGGCGGCCCAGCTCGGTGGCCTTGGCCGCGCCGAGCATGTAGCGGCTGAGGTGCTCCTGCTGATCCCACAGCCGGGCGCTGTATCCGGGGCGGGTGACGCCGGCGAAGGGGCGCCACTGCTCGCGGTTCTTGACCGTGTTGACCCGGGTGTTGACCTCGGCGGTGTTCGGGAAGGCGATGATGGAGCGGTGGCACAGGGCGCGGGGCCCGACCTCGGCGCGGCCCTGGGCGACGGCTCCGACCCGGCCCTCCAGCAGCAGCCGGGTCACCGCGTCGACGTCGAGGTCGGTGCGGTGCAGGCCGCTGGTGTCCAGGCCGGCCGCGCTGCCGATGTCACTGCCCAGGTACGGGCTGAGGGCGCGGGTGTGCTGCTTGGGCGGGCTGACGGCCCAAGCGGCGCCGAGGGCGACACCGGCGTCGTGCGGCACGGGCGGGACGTACAGGGGGCCGGGCAGGGTCCCGTTGGTGGAGCAGTTGAGGGCGACGCCGCCGGCCAGGCAGAGCTCGTCCACGCCGGCGATCTTCCGGGTGAGGGAGCTGAGGTGGGTGACGGTCTCCTCGATGATGCGCTGCGCGGTCCAGGCGACGGTCACGGCCTTGGGGTCGTCGGGGAGGTTCTCCTCGTCCGCCTGCGGGCGGTCGGCTCCGACGATGCGGGTGTAGCGGTCGCGCCAGGCGGCGACCTGCGCCTCGTACTGCCGCTTGATGTCCTCGGCGGTGGCCCGGCCGGGCGCCTCGGTCAGGGGGGCGATGGCGAGCCGGAAGTCCTCGTCGCGGATGTCGACGAGCTGTTCGGCCGGCATCCCGGCGGCCCGGCCGTAGGCGGCGAGGCCCATGGTCTTGCCGGCGTTGAGGAAGGAGAAGCCGAGCCAGGTGGAGGCGGCGTCGTAGGCGTAGCCGAGGGAGGCGGTGCGGCCCCAGGAGCGCTCCTGGCGGGGCTCCTTGCCGTCCTCGAAGGTCCAGATGCTGGAGGACTCGTTCTCGCCGTGGCCGTCGATGACCAGGACGCCGGCCTTGCGGAACGGTGAGGCGTAGAAGGCGGAGGCGGCGTGCGCGGCGTGGTGGGGGACGCGGACGACCTCGGGGAGGTCGCTGCCGAAGTCGAGCCCGACGGCGTACGCGAGGAAGTCGGCGTCGCTGGTGAAGCGGCCGGGGTAGAGCTGGTCGACGTCCCAGCCGAGGGCGACGACGTCGATGTCGGCGGGGCTGATGCCGGCCCGGTCGAGGCAGAGGCGGGCGGCGCTGACGGGCTTGCGGTACAGCGAGTGGCGGTGGCGGTTGATGCGCTCCTCCTCGCTGAAGGCGATGATCTCGCCTTCGCCGTTGACGAGGCAGGCGGCGGTGTCGTGCCAGCCGGTGGGAGGAGCGTTGACGCCGAGGGTCCACATGGTGATCGCCCTTTCATCGGAAATGCGTACGGTCGTGGTGTCGTGCGGTCGAGCGTTCTGCTGTGCGGGGTGTGGCGGGGTGTCAGCCGGCGGCCGTGACCAGCGGGGTGACGTCGGCGCGTACGGCCCGGGCCGCGCGCGTCGACGCGGTGGCGCACTGCTCGGGGGTGTCCCCGGTGACCAGCAGGGCGGCCAGCCGCGGCACGATGCCGCGCGGCGGCAGCAGGAGTTCGGTGCCGGGGGCGGCCAGGGCGACGGCGCGTTCGACGCCGGGCACGGCCTCGGCGGCGCTGAGGTCGAGGGAGCGGACCTGCCCGTCGTGGGGCGGGTAGACGAAGGTGACCTCGGAGCAGCGGTCCCGGGTCGGGGTGAGGTCCGGGGTGCGGCCGAGGGCGATGTCGCAGGCGGCGGCGACCAGGTCGACTCCGGTGGCGAGGGCGCCGAGCAGCGGGATGAAGTCCCCTCCGAGGCGGCCGTTGACCTCGACGACGCGCGGTCCGGTGGGGGTGAGCCGCAGCTCGGTGTGGGTGAGTCCGGTGCGGATGCCGAGCGCCGCGTGGGCCTCGGTGACCACGGTCTCGACGGCGTCGGCCCAGGTTTCGTGCCGCCAGGGCGCCACGAGGTGGCCGACCTCCTCGAAGTAGGGGGCGAAGCCGAGGCGCTTGCGGGCGACGTTGGCCACCACGGCCCGACCGCCGCGGACGGCGCAGTCCACGCTGATCTCGGGGCCGGTCAGGTACTCCTCGACGATCACTCCGTCGAGTCCGGTGATGCCGGGGAAGGCCGATCCGGCGGCCTGGTCGAAGGCGGCGGCGAGTGCGCGGGGGTCGGCGGCGAGGGTGACCCCGATGGAGCCGGCCAGCGCGCGGGGCTTGACGACGACGGGGTAGCCGAGGGCCTCGGCGGCGTCCAGGGCCTCGGCCGGTGTGCGGACGTGGCGGAACCCGGCTGACGGGACGCCCGCGGCGCCCAGGACGCGGCGGGTGGTGAGCTTGTCCCGGCAGCGGTCCACGGCGTCGGGGGCCATGTGCGGCAGGCCGAGCCGGGCGGCGGCCTCGGCGGTGGTGCGCAGCAGCGTCTCGTCCCAGGTGAGGACTCCGGCGGGGCCGGGGTGGCCGGCGAGCAGCGAGGCGACGGCGGCGGCGGTCGCCGCCGGGTCCGAGGTGTCGGCGGTGCGGTGGCGGTCCTGGACGTACGGGAGCTGCCAGTCGGCGGGGGCGGGCTGGACGAGGGCGGTCTCGGCGCGGGCGGCCACCGCGTCCAGGGAGTACGTCCGGTAGGCCGGGGTGCCGCACCCCACGACGACGATGCGGGCGGGGGCCTCGGGATCGAGTGCGGTGGTCTCGAGCCGGGCGGTGCGGGCGGTGCGCCGTACGGCGGCCTCGACCTCGGCGGTGCTGTGGCCGCGGAACCGGAAGCGGGCTCCGGCGTGCTCGTACCCGCCGCCGGTGACGAGGGCGCCGACGGCCGGGAGGGCTTCGGCGTAGGGGCCTTCGCCTTGGTGCGAGCTGACGGCGCGGACCCGGCTGGGGGTGGCTTCGGACGGGGGCACCAGCAGCCAGCCGGCGACCTGCGAGGGGTCGTCGACGGCGCGGCCCGAGGTGTCGGGCAGGCCCGTCTGGTGGGAGAAGGCGGCGGCCATCAGGTCGGTGCCGTGCACCTCGCGCCATACGAAGGGGACTTCGGCGCCGCCGGGGCGGGCGGCCATCTCCAGGACGGAGAGCTCGCCGAGGTCGTCGCGGAAGAGTTCGAGGTGGAAGACGGAGGGCCCGGTGAACAGGGCCCGGGCGGCGGCCAGGGTGAGCGCGCCGACGGCTTCCAGGGTCGCCTCGTGGTCGATCTCGACGGAGCCGAGCGCGCTGCCGGAGGTGAACTCCAGGCAGGTGTTCAGGTAGCGGGAGGCCCGCCAGGCACCGAGGCAGGACCCGGTGTAGACGCCGTCGACGTGCAACACCTGGTGCGGCTGCCAGGGCTGCACGATCATCTCGGTGTGCGGGCCCGTGCCGGCCGGCAGCCGGTAGGCGGCGAGCTGTCCGGCGTCGTCGAGGCGGGTGATGGCGGCGCTGGCGGTGCCTCGGCGGGGCTTGACGAGTACGGGCCAGCCGTGGTCGGCGGCGAACTCCTCGATGGCCGCACGGTCCGGGGCGGGCGCGGTGGCGGGGGCGGGCAGCCCGGCGGCGTGCAGCCGGCGGGCCATGACCAGCTTGTCGCGCAGCGGTTCCAGGTCGGCGGGGTGTGTGCCGGGCAGGCCGTGGGCGGCGCGGAGGTCGGCGGCGAGGTCCAGGTCGGTCTCCTGGAGGGCGACGATCCGGGTGGGCGGGCCGCTGCGGGCCGCCAGCTCGGCGACCCGGGCGCGGACCGCCGGCGCGTTCTCGGTGCTGTCGACCAGGGCCACCCCGGCGGCCAGGTCGGTGGGGAGCGAGCCGGCGGCGCGCTCGGTGGTGACGTAGCTGACGCGGTGGGCGGTGTGGTCGATGTAGGCGGCGTAGTCGGCGTAGCGGTCGGTCCACCGGTGGATGATGATCACGTGTTCGGGCATGGCGGAGCCTCCAGAGGGTGGGTTGCGGCGGGAAGGCGGCGGTGTGTGCTCGGCGTTCGTGTGCTCGGTGCTGCTCAGTCGAGGGCGACGGTCAGGGGCCGCAGCACGCGCGAGGAGGCGGCGAAGAGCAGCCAGCCCGCCGCGAAGGCGGCGCAGACCACGACGAGTGCGGTGCGCAGGCCCAGCTGTTCGGCGAGGGCGCCGCCCGCCCAGGCGCCCAGCGGGAAGGTTCCGAAGGCCAGGGTGCGGTAGGCGGCGGTGACCCGTCCGAGGCGGTCGGGCGGGGTGACGGTCTGCCGCAGGGTGACGAAGTAGACGTTGAAGACGGTGAATCCGATGCTGAACACCGCGAACGCGCCGGTGATCAGGGCCAGCGAGCCCGGGTCGTTGCCGTCCGGCAGGAGGATGGCGGCGGGGGCGGCGCAGCCGAGGGCCATGGAGCCGACCAGGACGCGTGCGACGCCCAGGGCCCGCCCGGCGCGGCGGGCGATGACGGTGCCGAGCACGGCGCCGAGGCTGCCGAGGCCGATGCAGGTGCCCAGGGCCCCGGCGCCGAGGCCGAGTTCCCGTACGGCGTAGACCAGGAAGACGGTGAGCAGGGCCTGTTCGCACAGGTTGAACCAGGCGCCCTTGAAGGTGAGCAGGCGCAGTGCCGGCTCCTTGAGGATGAAGGCGAACCCGGCGCCGAGCTGGCGCCGCAGTCCGCCGTCCTCGTCGGGGCGGGGCCGGGCCGGGGCGTCCTCACGGGTGCGGATCAGCAGCAGGGACACCGCGGAGACCAGGTACGAGGCCACGTCGATGAGCAGGGCGAGGGGGGCTCCGGCGAAGCGGATGAGGAGCCCGCCGAGGCCGGGGCCGCCGACCTGGGCGACCGCGTAGCTGCCCTGGAGCTTGCTGTTGGCGGCGACCAGGTCCCGGCGGTCGACCAGGCTCGGCAGGTAGGACAGGTAGGCGACGTCGAAGAGGGCGGTGCAGCAGCCCATGGCGAGCGCGACCGCGTAGAGCAGGCCGAGGCTGAGGCCGTCGGCCCACCAGGCGAGCGGTACGGCGGCCAGGGCGACGGCGCGGACCAGGTCGGCGCCGACGAGCAGGGGCCGGCGCCTGCGGCGGTCCACCCAGCGGCCCGCGAACACGGTGAGCAGCAGGACGGGCAGGAACTGCACGGCGGTGAGGGTGCCGATCTGGGCGGGCGAGGCGTCGAACACGGTGAGGGCGACGAACGGCAGCGCGAGCTGGGTGACGTAGGTGCCGCACTGGGACACGGTCTGGCCGGTCCACAGCTTGAGGAAGTCGGCGTTGCGCCACAGGCTCGGGCGCGGAGCGGCGGGGGCGGGTGCGGTGGGCGCGGTCATGCCGTCTTCCCTTCGGCGAGCAGCCGTGCGTGCAGGTCCCACAGGAGGGCGGCCGCCTGGTCACGGCCGAGGTCCCGGACGGTGAGCCGTACGGACAGCACCCCGCCGAGGTCGTCGGCGCGGGCGTAGCAGCGCGGTCCGATGGTGGTGAACGGGGTCTCCCAGCGCAGGCTGGGGCTTTGGTCGCCCGGGTCGGGCACGGTGCGGGCGCCCGCGGCGGAAGCACCCTCGGGGAGGGCTACGAAGTTGTAGGCGCAGGTGGGTTCGGGGGCGGCGGCCCGGTCACGGAGGCGGGCCACGGCGGTGACGTCGTGCATGCCGTGCCGGAAGGCGGTGAGGCTGCTCCAGTGGGCGGCGCGGGCGAGGCCGACGAGGTTGGTGGCGGGCGGCAGCGGGAGCAGCGCCGGCGCCCACTGGTTCATGGAGGTCACCAGGCCCTTCCAGCGGGGGGTGAACCGGTTGGCGCTCATCAACTGAACGGTCAGGGCCTGCGGTTCGGCCTGGCCGTCGGCGCACAGCCTTGCCACGGAGCGGGCGTACGCGGCGAGGACCACGCAGGCGACGGAGACACCGGCTCGGTCGGCGAGGGCGCGGGCGGCGGACAGGGCGGGGGCCGAGCGGAGGGTGGCCTGCACGGCGGTGCCGCGGTCGGCGGGCCGGTGCGGGAGGGCGGTGCGCGGCGTGTCGGCGTGCAGCCGCTCCCAGTGCCGCAAGGCCGCGGCCTGCCGGCTGAGCCCGGCTTCGGAGAACTGCTCGGCGGCGAGCTCGGCCGGGCCCGGCGCCGGCGCCTCGGCCGCGGGGGCGGGGACGGCACCGGCGAGGGCCTGTGACAGCTGGGCGCGGAGCAGCTCCTGCGCCCAGGCGTCGGCAACGATGTGGTGCTTGACGAAGACCAGCGCGCGGGCGGTGTCCCCGTGGGTCAGCAGGCGGGCCCGCCAGGCGTGTTCGGAGCCGAGGTCGAAGGGGCGGGCGGCGAGTTCGGCGGCGACGGCGTCGGCGTGGCCCGGGTCGCCCGGGTCGGCCTCGGCCCGGTCGAGCACGGCGGTGGCGGTCTCGTCGGCCGGCAGCTGGCGCGGCGCGTCGGGGTCGGTCAGGTCGTAGCGGGTGCGCAGCGAGGGGTGCCGGCGGGCCAGCGTGCCGAGGGCGCTGCGCACCTCGCGTACGCCGGTGTCCGCGGGGAGGGTCCACACGGCGGCGTTGTTGGGCTCGTGGCGTCTGGCCGGGGGCAGATCCCGGATGTCGTGCCAGACCGACAGCTGGCCCAGCGAAAGCGGAATGGCCTGAAACATTTGGGGACCGACCTCCAATTCCGGTGCTGTTCGAAAGGTTTTCCAGTGTTTCTCGAGCGGCTTTCTAGTGGCGGTCCACCGACGCTCCGGCAATTCTCGAAAGAGCATCGATAATTCTGCATTGCGGAAACTTTTTTCCGCCACTGGAGAGACGATTACACAACCTGTTGAAGCATGTCCAGTGCGGTAATTGACGCACTGTGAGGACGAATGGGAGATCCGGATGAACCACGGCGACCGACTGTCCCCGCCTTATGGCGCGCCACCTGCGGAATTCCTGCACGAATTCCTGCTGGCGGCCGCGGCGGATTTTGCCGACCGGCCGGCCGTCATCGAGCCGGCCGATAGCGGCACACGGGAGACCACCTATCGAGAACTGGCCACGGCGGTGGAGGTCCTCACCGACGGGCTGGCCGCGCTGGGAGTCGGAGTCGGTGACCGCGTCGTCCTGGAGGCGGACGCCTCCGCCGCGGCCCTCGCCGCGCTGCTGGCCTGCTCCACGCTGGGCGCCGCCTTCATCCCGGTCAGCCCGCAGACCCCGCGGGAGCGGCTGCTGTCGATCGTCGCCGCGACGGATCCGGCGCTGCACCTGCGCGATGCCGGGACCCCTGCCACGGAACTGCCCGCGGGCGCGGGCAGCGCCACCTTCACGGCGGACGGGGTGGGCGCCGAGCGGGCGCCCGCGCCACGGCAACGGCGGCGCACCGAGCGGTCGGTGACCGACCCGGCGTACATCATCTTCACCTCGGGCACCACGGGGCGGCCGAAGGGCGTCGTGATGAGCCACCGGGCGGTCGTGGCCTTCTACCGCGGCATGCTGGCGGCGCGGCTGGTCACCCAGCACGACCGGGTGGCCTCCACCTCGCCCCTGCAGTTCGACTTCTCGCTGCTGAACTTCGGCATGGCCCTGGGCGCCGGCGCCGCCGTGGTACCGCTCAAGCCCGAGGTGGTGCGCTGGCCGCGGCGCTTCCTGTCCGCGCTGCGCGAGGCGGGCGTCACCCAGGTCAACGGGGTGCCGTCGCTGTGGACTTCCGTCCTGCGCCGCGACGCCGACCGGCTCGTGGCACTCGACGCGCTGCGCACGATCCTGTTCTGCGGTGAGAAGTTCCCCCTGCCGCAGCTGCGCCGCATCCAGGAGATCCGGCCCGACCTGCGGATCGTCAACTGCTACGGGAGCACCGAGTCCATGGCCGCCTCCTTCGCCGAG
Source organism: Streptomyces sp. LARHCF249 (assembly GCF_052871255.1). Lineage (NCBI taxonomy): Bacteria > Bacillati > Actinomycetota > Actinomycetes > Kitasatosporales > Streptomycetaceae > Streptomyces > Streptomyces sp. LARHCF249. The sequence continues at coordinate 12,871 of NZ_JBIXJQ010000004.1, read as the reverse complement.
GTGCCCCGGCCGCTGCCCGCGGACGAGACGGACCTGTCCATCGGTGTCGCCCACCCCGGCGCGGAGATGCTGCTGGTCGACGCCGACGGCCGGATCGTCGACGAGCCGTACGTCACCGGGGAGATCCTGCTGCGGACGCCCGCGCTCTTCTCCGGGTACTGGGACGACCCGCGGGCCACCGGTGCGGCGCTGGCGGCCGATCCGCTGGAGCCGCGCTCCGGGCAGCCGCTGCTGCGCACCGGGGACCTCGCCTACCGCGACCCGAGCGGCGCCTTCCGGCTGAAGGGGCGGACGGACTCGCAGGTGCAGATCCGCGGCAACCGGGTCGAGCTCGGCGAGGTGGAGCGCCGGCTGCTGGAACTCCCCGGGACGGCCGCGGCAGCGGTGTTCGCCGAGGAGCGCGGCGGCGACGGAGCCGTGCTGTGCGCGTTCGTCGTCCCGGAGCCGAGGACGGGGGGCGCGGCCGCGGCCGCCCCGGACGCCGCCCGGGTCCGGGCCTTCTGCGCGGACGCGCTGCCCGCGTACATGGTGCCGCAGGAGGTCAGGTCGGTTCCCGCCCTGCCCACCACCGCCAACGGCAAGACCGACCGGGCGGCGCTGCTGGCCCTGCTCTGAGCGGGGCGGGCGGCTCCGGCGGGACCCGAGCGCATCCCGAGTCGATGTCGAGCGGGGGCCCAGGGCGGGCCGGAAGCATCTCTCGGAGCATGATCGTTCCGACGAATGAGGTAACAGTGGACATGCGACCCGGCAGGCGGTTCCGGCGGTCTTCCCTCGCACGGCGCTGGGCGGGCGTGGTGTGGGACGGCCTGGTCTCCTTCGGCACCCTCCACATGCACGGGGAGACGCTGCGCGCCGCCGAGCCCGAGCCGACGCCCCTCCCGCTCGACGGCCCGCCACCGGGCCACCCCGAACGCCTGCGCCCCGATGTTCCCTTCAGCCCGGTCGAACGCGCCCTGCTCCGCGACCTCCAGGCCCCGGGCCCCGTCCACTGAGGCACGGCTCCCCCGGGGCGGGCGCGCACGGGGAGCCGTATCCATCGGGTGCTCGTCCGGGTGAGCCGCGAGTCTCCCGGGGCCTTGGGCCCGTACGGCCTACGGGCACCGGGGGCGCAAGGGGGCGCCCGTCCCGCCCGAGGCCGAGGCGTCGTGGTCGGGGTGGAGGCCGAGCATGTCGAGGAGGACCTCCAGCTCCTCGGCGTTCGCGGCATGGGCGGCCGCCGTGCGGCGGGCCGCCCGCCGCTCGGCGAGGCCGGCTGGAGCCGATACGGCCAGGACGTCAATCGCGTACGGATCGTTCATGCACCGATCCGACCACTCCCCCTCGCCCGTGGCAGCTCCATGTGCTCCACCTGCCGCGACGTGCCTGTCAGGAGCATCCCGGGACCGTTCCGGCACAGTTCGCGGGCAGGTTCTCGACGATCTTGCTGTCCGTGAGGGTCACCGCGGCCCCGACCCGGTTGTTGATGCCGCCGCCCGCACCGGCCGCACGGTTCTCCGATACGGTCGTGCGTTCGAGCGTCAGCTGCGTGGTGTCGGCCCCTGCCACCTGCTCGTTGTTGATGCCGCCGCCGTCGCGGCCCGACGAGTTCCTCTCGACCTTGCTCTTCCGCAGCGTCGCCGTGCCTTCGTTGTTGAGGGCGCCGCCGTCGTTGCCCGCCTTGTTGCGGATGAGGAACGAGTTCTCGACCTCCAGTGTCCCGTCCTCACCGTTGGCGATGCCACCGCCGTCGATACCGGCCCAGTTCTCGATGATCCTGGTGTGCTTGATCTTCGCGGTGCCGAGGTTGTTGATGCCGCCGCCGTCGTCGTCACGGGCCTCGTTGTTCGTGACGTAGCTGTGCTCGACGGTCAGCGTGCCGTGGTTCTGGATGCCGCCGCCGTCCTCGTCGGCCGTGTTGCCGGCGACGGTGCTCTCCTTCAGCGTGAGGGTGCCCGTCGCGCTGTTGCTGAGGCCGCCGCCGTCGCCGGGTTCACCCGCCGCGGAGGTGGCCACGTTGACCAGGACCTTGCTGTCGACGAGTGTGACGTCGCCGCCGTCGTTGGCGATTCCCCCGCCGTCCCCGCCCGCCTGGTTGCCCACGACCTTGCTGGCCTCCAGCCGCAGGGTTCCGGCGTTGGCGATGCCCGCGCCGTCCCCCTCGGTGTGGCCCCCGGTCACGCCGACACCCTTCAGGGTGAGCCGGCCGCCCGTGCTGACCGCGAGGATGCGGAAGTACGGGAGGCCTTCGCGCACGGAGCGGATCAGGGTCGAGTTCCGCCCGACGATGCCGACGTTCCCGGTGATGGCCGGCAGGGCGGTGCCCGAGTCCTCGAAGTCGTCCTGGAAGCGGTAGGCGCAGTCCTTCGCCAGGGTGACCGTGCCGCCGTCGGCATGCGCGTTCACCTGCCCGATGGCCGTGATGAGCCCGGCGACGTCACCGCAGCCGATGCTGAGGTTCAACGGGACCTGCGCCACGGCGGGCGCGGCCGCCGCGCACAGTCCGACACTTGCGACCACGGCAGATCCGGCGAGTGCGAGTCGGTTCTTCATGCGCTTCTCTCTCCTCGGTTCGGAGGGACCAGAGGTATCTCCCGATTCCGGCAGGCCCCCGCACCCGAGTTCGGACCCTCCGCAAATCCACGCGAACGGCCGTCACCTCCGCCCCTCGTCCACCGCCCGTCCCGTCCGACGTAGGCTTCGGCGCATGTCGCAGCCGATACGCCTCGTCATCCTGATCACCACGCTCCCGGGCCGCGGCCAGGAGCAGATCGCCGCGTTCGAGCGCCTCGCACCGGTCGTTCGAGCCGAAGAGGGCTGCCTGCAGTACGACCTGCACCAGGTGAGCGGCGACCCCGACCGCTTCGTTCTCATCGAGCGGTGGTCGTCGCAGGCGGCGCTCGCCGCGCATGACGCCGCCCCGCACATGATCGAAGCCGACGCGGCCGCCCCGGCGTTCCGGGCGGGACCCGCCGACGTCATCCGGCTCGACGCCGAACCCGTGGCCTGACCGCACCGCCGGTCTGACCGCCCCCGCCACAACTCGTTTGACGCCCACCGGCGTGCCGGGTTCGGATGGCGGACCATGAGCACAGTACGGATTCCTGACGCCCGGCATCCCGTCGACGACGATCTCGTACGGCGGCTGGTCGGCGGGCAGTTCCCCCAGTGGGCGGGGCTGGCGGTGGAGCGTTTCCCCTCCGGCGGGACCGTCAACGACGTCTACCGGCTCGGCGAGGCGATGGCCGTACGGCTGCCGCTGCGCAAGGGCGGCGCCGAGGACGTGTCCCTGGAGCGGGAGTGGCTGCCCCGCCTGGCCCCCTGCCTGCCCACACCCATTCCCGAGGTGCTCGGGGTCGGGGTGCCCGCCGAAGGGTATCCGTGGCCGTGGTCGGTGTACGCGTGGCTGACGGGCGAGCACCCCGAGGCAGGGGCGCTGGACGAGCCCGTGCTGCTGGCCGGGGACCTGGCCGCGTTCGTGACGGCGATGCGGGGCATCACCCTGCCCGGCGCGCCGCAGGCCTACCGCGGCGGGCCGCTCTCCTCGCTCGACACCGGGACCAGGACGGCGATCGAGACCCTGCGCGGGATACCGCAGGAGGGCATCGACTGCGACGCCGCGCTCGCCGTGTGGGAGGACGCGCTGCGGGCCCCGGACTGGGACGGGCCGCCGGTGTGGCTGCACGGCGACCTGATGCCGGGCAATCTGCTGGTGGACGGCGGCAGGCTCACCTCGGTGATCGACTTCGGGTGCACGGGAGTGGGCGATCCGGCCTGCGACCTCTTCCCGGCGTGGAACCTGCTGCCACGCGAGGGGAGGGAAGTCTTCCGCGAGGCGCTCGGCGTGGACGACGCGACGTGGATCCGGGGCCGGGGCCGGACGCTCTCGCAGGCGCTGATCGCCCTGCCGCACCACCGCACGACGAACCCGGCCATGGCACGCAACGCCCGGCACGTGATCCGGACGGTCCTGGGCGAGGACTGACGCCCGTCAGCGGCGCAGGGTGTAGTGGGTGAGCCCCGGAACCGCACACCGGCGAACGCCCGAACCGGCCGGGCTGCGAAGCGCCGCGGCTTCCGGTGCCGCCGAATGCAGCGCCCGGGGCACTCCTTCGGGGGAATCCGGCGGGCATCACCGGGCGACGGGGGTGAGGGCTGCCGAAGACAAGATGCGGACCCCGTCCGGGGCCGTGCGCAGCTGGCTGCGCTTTCAGTCTGTACAAGGAGACTTCACATGTCGCGTGTCCTGAAGAGTGCCGGGCTGGCCCTCGCCGTCGGTTTCGCGCTCCTCGGTGGTGCCTCGGTCGCGTCCGCCGACGCCGAAGCCTCGGGTATTGCGGCCGGCTCCCCCGGCGTTCTCTCCGGAAACCTGGTCCAGGTTCCCATCCACATCCCGATCAACGTGTGCGGCAACTCCATCAACATCATCGGGGCGCTCAACCCGGCCGCCGGCAACACCTGCGTCAACCTCTGACACTCCTCTTGCCCCCGGGTGGTGCCGTGTTGGGGCACGGCACCACTCCGCCGGGCCGCCCGACCAGCCCCCCGGAGGCCGACATGGGGTTCTACTCCGCACAGATCCTGCCCCGGATCATCAACGCCGCCTGCGGGGTCAAGACGGCCGAACCGCTCAGGCGCAGGGTCTGCGCGGGCCTGACGGGCGAGGTCGTGGAGATCGGCTTCGGTACGGGCCACAACGTGCCCTTCTATCCCCCGGCCGTCACCGGCGTGGCCGCGATCGAGCCGTCCGATCTCGGCTGGCGGATCGCCGCCGACCGGGTCAGGGCGGCGCGCGTGCCGGTACGGCGTGCCGGGCTCGACGGCCAGTCACTGCCCTTCGAGGACGACACCTTCGACTCCGCCCTGTCCACCTGGACGCTGTGCACCATCCCCGATGCCGCCGCGGCCCTGCGCGAGGTGCGGCGCGTCCTCAAGCCCGGGGGGACCCTGCACTTCGTGGAACACGGGCGGGCCCCGGAAGGGGACGAGGGCGTACGCCGCTGGCAGCGGCGGCTCGAGCCTCTGAACAAGCGCCTCTTGGGCGGGTGCCACCTCACCCGGCAGCCCGCCGACATGCTGACCGCGGCCGGGTTCCGGATCACGGTGCTCGACGTCTTCTACGAGAAGGGCGCACCCAGAGTGCTGGCCGCGGACTCCCTGGGGATCGCCCTATCCCCGTGAACGGCAGGGCGGAGCCAATTCCACGTCCGCGTACGCGGATTGAGTGCACGGGGTCTTGTGCCGCGAGGCCGGACGCTGCTATTCCATTCCATTAGGAAAGTTTCCTTACGATCGTCGGATCGTCAACGGGATGGAGACACCGTGAGACCCCCACGTGTTCGGCTGCGTTCCCTCGCGGGAGCCGGAACCCTCATCAGTGCACTGCTCATAGGCCTCACCGCCGCCCCCGGCGCCTCGGGCGCGGCAGCCGCCCCCGCCACCCACGAGGCGGAGGGCGCCGTCATCTCCCGCGGCGCGGCCGAGTCCAACCACACCGGCTTCACCGGCAGCGGGTTCGTCAACTACGACAACGTCAGCGGCAGTTACATCGAGTGGACCGTCAACGCCGCCCAGTCCGCCACCGCCACCCTCAACCTGCGCTACGCCAACGGCACCACCGCCAACCGGCCGATGACCATCACGGTCAACGGCACGGCCGTCGCCTCGAACAAGGCGTTCAACGGCACTGGGGCCTGGACCTCCTGGTCCACCACCGGCCTGACGGCCGCCCTCAAGGCCGGCGCCAATACCATCCGGGCCACGGCCACCACCGCCAACGGCGGACCCAACGTCGACCACCTCACGGTCGACGCCGGAACCACCCCGCCCGTGCCGGGCACCACCCCGGTCGCCGTCAACGGCCGGCTCGCCGTCTGCGGCACCAAGCTCTGCAACCAGTACGGCAAGCCCGTCCAGCTGCGCGGCATGAGCACCCACGGAACCCAGTGGTACGCGCAGTGCCTCACCAGCGGTTCCCTCGACGCCCTCGCGAAGGACTGGAACGCCGACGTACTGCGCGTCTCCACGTACGTCCAGGAGGAGGGCTACGAGACCGACCCGCAGAAGTTCACCGACCTCGCCCACTCGCTCATCGAGCAGGCGACGGCCCGGGGCTTGTACGTGATCGTCGACTGGCACATGCTCGACCCGGGCGACCCGAACTACAACCTGGCCCGGGCCAAGACCTTCTTCACCGCGATCGCCAACCGCCACAAGGGCAAGAACAACATCTTCTACGAGATCGCCAACGAGCCGAACGGTGTGGGCTGGGCCTCGGTCAAGAGCTACGCGGAGCAGATCATCCCGGTCATCCGGACCATCGACTCCGACGCCCCGGTCCTCGTGGGCACCCGCGCCTGGTCCTCCCTCGGCGTCTCCGACGGCGCCGACGAGACCGAGGTCGTCGACAACCCGGTGAACGCGTCCAACATCATGTACACGTTCCACTTCTACGCGTACTCGCACCGCGAGGAGTACCTCGACACCCTCTCCCGCGCCGCCGACCGGATCCCCGTGTTCGTCACGGAGTTCGGCACCCAGAACTACGCGGGCGAGGGCAGCGACGACTTCACCATGTCGCAGAAGTACCTCGACCTGATGGCGGCCAAGAAGATCAGCTGGACCAACTGGAACTTCTCCGACGACAACCGCACCGGCGCGGTGTTCAAGACGGGCACCTGCGGCAGCAACGGCCCGTGGGCCGGGACCGGTTCGCTCAAGCCGGCCGGCGTCTGGATCCGCGACCGCATCCGTACCGCGGACACCTTCCCCACCGGCTGACGGTCCAGCAGCCGTCCCCCTTGTCCCACGGCCCCGCCCGGCGCGCGTGTCCCGGGCGGGGCCCGCCGATCGCGCACGCGGGCCTCTTCGAGCGCTACGTCACTGCGCTACGACGAAGAGGCGGAGGCCGGCCCCGGCTCCGCGGTGTGAACCGCGGCGCGACGCATGCTGCCGTCGGCGCAGACCAGCGTCACCACCACGGAGGCGGCGGCGACGACGGTGATCGCGGTAGCGGGGCCCAGGTACTGGGCGACGCCGCCCGCGATCGCGGCGCCGATGCCCTGCCAGGTCATCCGGCCGGCCGACTCCACGCCCTGGACCTGCCCCCGGACCGGGTCGGGAGTCAACTCGAGCAGCCGCTCCTGCAGGGGCAGGGTGGCCGCGAACCCGGCTCCGGCGAGGAACACCGCGACCGCCGCGAGCGCGACCGGCGGGTGGAGCGCGAAGAGCAGGAACGGAACGGCGAGCAGCAGCCGCAGGGCGAAGGCGCAGCGGCGGCGCCGGCCGGCGGTGAGCAGACGGCCGACGGCCAGGTCTCCGAGGAGCATGCCCGCCGATCCGGCGGCGAGGAAGGTCCCGGCGTGGGCCGGATCGTAGGAGATGAACAACGCCTCGCAGCCGACGACCAGGCCGTTGGGGACCCACAGGTTCACCAGGAGCAGGCGTCGGGCGGGGTCGGAGAGGAGCGCGGCGTTGGTGGTCCAGGTCTGGCGCAGCCCGGGTCGGCGGGTGAGGCGGATCGAGTGCTCCCGTACGGTGGCCGCCACCACGGCCAGTGCGAGTGCGGTCAGGACGGCGGCGAAGACGAAGACCCCCTGCGGGGTCAGGAACCGCAGCAGCACGGCGCCGGTCGCGTAGCCGAGGATCGCCGTGCCGCCCGCGGTGATGTTCATCAGGGAGCGGGCCAGGGCGTAGGCGGATCCGGGCACCACCTCGGCGAGCAGCCCCATCCGGGTACCGGTTCCCAGGGACTGGAAGAACCCGAGGACCAGCAGCAGCGCGAACCGGACGGCCAGGGGCAGGCCGGGTACGGCCTGGGCGGCGACACCCGCCAGCGCGAGGAACTGGAGCACGACCAGGGTGCGCCGCGGACGTTTCCCGTCCGCGACGGACATCAGGGTCAGGGCGCCCAGTACCGTCGCGAACGTGGCGCCGTACATGCTCACGGCCGTCAGGAACGGCGAGTGGGTCTGCTGGTTGACGATGGTGCCGAGTGCGAAGCCCGAGAGGGTGGTCGCGGCGACCGTCAGGGTGAAGCCGGCGTACAGACCGGCGAACTCGCCGTTGCGCAGCAGTTCGCGGTATCCGGTGGCGGGGGCGGTGGGCGCGATGGGCCCGGAAGGGGAAGAAGGCATAAAAAAAGCCTTCGGACGTGTGCGCGGGGTGCGCTCGCCGGAGGCCAACGCGTGCATTCTAGCACCACGTCGCCCCTCTCGCGCCGGTGTCACCCTCCGTGATCGACGGCGATGCGGTCCCGGCGCACGGCCCGCATGATGAAACGGCGGGCGGCCTGCCGTCCGCAGCTGCCAGACCGTGACCGGCCGGAGGGAACGACATGCACGCGGAGCGGTACGAGCTGGTGTTCCCCGACGGCACCGAGGAAGGCCAGGACGTGGTGGTGGTGAGCCGTACGGAGCGCACCGGCCCCGGCGGACACCCCGTCTACTGGGACGAGACCGGCATCGTCCAGGCGGAGATCAGCGACCAGGGCGAAGTCCGCATGCTCCCGTCGAGCAGCCAGCAGGTGCCCGCCCACGGCGTCCAGGCCCGCCCGCTGCCCGAGTGACGCGGGTGACGCAGGTGGCACACGGGCCGGGTAGTCTCGGTGGATGGCGAAGTACTTCGATGTGCACCCCGAGAACCCCCAGCCGCGCACGATCGGCAGCGTGGCCGACAGCATCCGGTCCGGCGCGCTCGTCGCGTACCCCACGGACTCCTGCTTCGCGCTGGGCTGCCAGTTGGGCAACCGTGAGGGCATGGCCCGGATCCGGTCGATCCGCAACCTCGACGAGCGGCACCACTTCACCCTCGTCTGCCAGAACTTCGCGCAGCTGGGTCAGTTCGTGCACATCGACAACGACGTGTTCCGTGCGATCAAGGCGTCGACGCCGGGCCCGTTCACCTTCATCCTCCGGGCGACGAACGAGGTACCGCGTCAGCTGATGCATCCGAAGAAGAAGACGGTCGGGGTACGGATCCCCGACCACGCCGTCACCCAGGCGCTGCTCGCCGAACTCGGCGAGCCCCTGCTCTCCAGCACCCTGCTGCTGCCCGACGAGGACGAGCCCATGACGCAGGGCTGGGAGATCAAGGAGCGCCTCGAGCACCTGGTGGACGCGGTCGTCGACTCGGGTGACTGCGGGACCAGGCCCACCACCGTCATCGACTTCTCCGGCGGCGAGGCCGAGATCGTCCGCGTGGGGGCGGGCGACACCACCCGCTTCGAGTAGCCCCCTCCCGGCCGGCCGGCCCTGTCAGCGCCGCTCGTAGTTGGTGAGGACGCAGCCCTCTACCTGGGACTTCTCCAGCCGGTAGCCCGCCGGGGCGCTGAAGCCTGGTTCGCAGTTCAGGGCGAGGAACTGCAGCTGGTAGAGCCCGTGCCGGATCGAGTCGTTGTTGGTCTCCACGGCGATGTTCTCGCCGACCAGGAGCATGCTGGCAGTGGCCTTGAGGCGGCCGTCGTCCTTCAGGTCGGCCTGCTGGGCGGTTTTCGCCTTGGTCTGCAGCATCTTCATGTCGCGGACGACGTCGAGCCAGTTCAGGTTGTGCGCCCGCCGCTCCCCCGCCATCTCCCCGCAGACGGCGCGCTCCTTGATGCCCCACGCGAGCTGCTCCCCCGCCACGACCGGCTTGTAGTCGATGGACTCGACGGCAAGGGCATCGGGAGCGGTGGACATGTTCGTGCAGTCGACGGTGTGCGGGTGGACGAGCTTCTTCAGCTCGCCGAGGCTGTCCGCCCGGGGCAGGCCGAGGCTGCCCTGCGCCGGCTGTCCCGGCTTCGCGGACGCCCCGCCCGCCGCGGCCGGATCCTCCTGCGGGGTCTCGAAGTTCGGGCTGCCGCTGCCGTCCGTGCTTCCGACGAAGTCGCTGAGCACGCAGCCCTCGACCAGCGCCTGCTCCTTCTTGTACCCCTTGGGTACGCCGAAGGTCGGGTTGCAGGTGAGGACGCGCAGCTCGGACGCGGCCAGGGCGAGGGCCGTCTTGGTCTCGGTCGGGGTGACGGCGAAGTTCTTGCCGACGAACACCCGGCTGTTCAGGCCGTACGACCCGCTGCCCCCGGCGATCTTGTCCATGACGCGCTGCTTGTAGCCCGCCTGGAACTCCTTCATGTCCGAGGCCATGTAGAAGATGATCTCGCCGTGCTCGGTGCGGTCGGTGCACACGCCGCGCTCGGTCACCGACCACTTTCCGACCGTCGTCAGGTCGGTCAGCGGCAGCCGGCTGTCGCCCGGCTCCGTACCCATCTTCTCGCACGACGCGTACTGCTGGACGTACTTCTGCGCCTCGGCGAGGGAGGCGGGCGCCGGTGCCGACGGGCCGCCGACTCCCGGCGGTACGGTCGCCGACCGTCCGGGCTCGGCGTCCTCGCAGGCCGCGAGCGTGGTGAGGGAGGCGAGGAGAACGGTCGCGGCGAGGGTCCGCTTGATGCGCATGGGGTGCTTTCGTCGGGCTGGGCACGCGAGGTGCGTATGGCGTGCACATGCTAGGCAACAACCCCTTTGCCGATCAAAGCCGTTCGCCGCTCAGCGACGCAGGGTCGCCGCCGCTCCCACGATGACGGTGCCGACCGCGCAGCTGACCATGACGGCCCGGAACCTGCTTGCGTTCCCGCAGGTGAGGGCGGTCTGGAGTCGGTCCAGCAGCCCGTCTTGGTCCTCCTGGCCGGCTGCCCCGCCCTGCCCGGGCTCCTTCGGGGCATCGGGCGCGAGGCTCCGGTGCAGGAGCGCGCAGTGGACGCAGGGGGCGCAGTCACCGTCGGCGGGGTCGAGCCAGTACGCGCCGTCGAGCACTGCGTACGTCTCTGGGGTGGTGGCTTCCATGACCCTGCAACTGCCGTACGAGCGGATCGGGTACGAGCAGGCCGGCGGTCGCAACCGAATCGGTATCAGCGCGTCGGCCGGACCTTCCCGGTCGTTTCCCGATCCCGGACCGACTGGTTGCCGTCGCCCCCGGATCCGCCGACCGCCGACACCTGGTGGATGCGCAGGGCCAGTTGCAGTTCCAGGGCCCGCTCCGGCAGGTGCCAGTCCGGCCCGAGGAGCCGCCCGATGCGGTCCAGGCGCTGCACCACCGTGTTGACGTGGACGTGGAGCGCGGCCCGGGTCTTGGCCTGGCTCATGCCGAGCGCGAAGTAGGTCCGCAGGGTGTGGGTGAGGTCGGTGCCGCGCTTCGCGTCGTAGTCCAGGAGCGGGCCCAGGGTCTGCCGTACGTAGCCGCCCAGGTCCGTCTGGTCGCCCAGCAGCAGGCCGACGAAGCCCAGGTCCGCGAGGGCGGCCCCGGTCCCCCGGTGGCCCAGGGCCTGCAGGGCGGCCAGGCAGCGGCGTGCTTCCGCGTGCGCCTCGGCGAAGTCCGGCGGGCCGGTCACCGGGCGGCCCGCCGCCCCGACGGTGACCGGGGCGGCCACGGCCTGGCCGAGTTCGGCGGCGAGCGAGGCCGCGCAGGTACTGGGGGTGTCCGAGGGGCAGATGAGGACCACGTCGTCGTGGTGCTGTCCGGCCAGCCCCTGGCGCGCCTGCGCGGTGCGGGCGGCCGCCGCCAGCAGTCGCGGGCGGGGGATCGCGTCCGCGTGCAGGACGAACACGGCGTGCGGCCGGGCGAGGTTCACGCCGAGGCGGCGGGCGCGGGCCGACAGACCCGCGGGGTCGGCGGCCCGGGTGAGGAGGTCGCCCAGCAGCTCGCCCCGTACCCGGTCCTCCGTTTCGGCGACCGATCGGCGCAGGAGCAGCAGCAGGGCGGTGACGACGCTGGCCCGTTCGAAGAGCCTGCGGTCGGCGTCGTCGAGGTCGGGGCGGCCGGTCAGGGCGATGCTGCCGAGGAGTTCGTGCCCGGCGAGGACCGCGCACACCCAGGTGCCCCGGACCGGGACCGCCCGACCGCCCGCCCGGGAGGCGGCCACGGCCTGGGGCGGCGGAGCCTGCGGGTCCGCGCCCGCCCGGGCGAGTTCGGTTCCGTCCGCGTCGTGGATGAGCATGCCGCCCTGCAGGACGGCGCCGATGGCGGTCGCGACCTCGGTGATGCCCGCTCCGCGCAGCACCAGGTCGGTCAGCCGGTCGTGGGCGTCCTCGGCGCGCCGCATGGCCCGGCTGTGGGCCTCGATCGTCTGGGAGGCCGCGTTGAGGTCGACCAGGGCGGTACGGGTCTCCTCCAGGAGCCGGGCGCTGTCGATGGCGATGGCGGCGTGGTCGGCGAGCGAGGCCAGCAGGGCGACCTCGTCCGGCGTGAAGGTGCGGGCGGTGCGGTCGGCGGCGTAGAGGACGCCGATCACGCGGGTGCCCAGGCGCAGCGGGACCCCGAGGATGGCCCGCAGCCCCTCTTCCGCGACGGCGCTGTCGATCGTGGCGGTGTGCTTGAACCGCGGGTCGTCGCGGTAGTCGCCGGTGGTGTAGGGACGGGCCGTCTCGGCGACCAGCCCGCCCAGGCCCTCCCCCATGCCCAGGCGCACCTGCTGGAAGGCGGCGGAGCCGGAGCCGTCGGTCACCCGCATGTAGGTGTCGCCGGCCTCGTCGTCGTTGAGGGACAGATAGGTGACGTCCGTACCGAGGAGGAGTTTCGCCCGGTGGACGATGGCCCGCAGGACGGCGTCCAGGTCGCGCAGCGCCGCGAGGTCGCCGGCGGTGTCGAAGAGGGCCGCCAGTTCGGCCTCGCGGCGGCGGTGCTGGCTGAGCGTGCGGCGGATGGCGAGCGCCACCTCGGTCGCCTCGGCTATCTCCTGCGTCCGCGCGGCGGTGAGGCCCGCCTGCCGGGCGGCGTCGGCCGGGCGCGCGAAGTGTTCGGCGGGCGCGCCCTGGGCCAGCAGGTCCAGGAGCCGGCGCAGAGCGGTCCATGCTTCGCCGTCGCCGGGGCTCTTCGCGGTGGTGGCCATGTCGGGCTCTCCGTGGTGCGGGGCCGGGGGGGG